>WFRX01000241.1 GCA_015486285.1 bacterium | reverse complement strand
GGAGGGAATCATGCCGTCCATGTCGCTACCCAGGGCGGCATACCGCCAGCCGACCGTTCTGCCGATATGCTCCAGGTGGTCTACGACGGCGTCTACCGGCGCACGCAAACGGCCCGTGAGAAACCCCGGGCTGTAAATCACTCCCACCACGCCTTCCGTATCCGCCACGGCCTTCAACTGGGCATCATCAATGTTCCGCCAATGGAGGTGGGCCCCGGTCACGCCGGTGTGTGAGACGATCACCGGCGCCCGGCTCCTTCGGGCCGCCTCCAGAAACCCGTCGCGGCGGAGATGGGCGAGATCGACCGCCATCCCCAAGTCGTTCATTCTCTCGATCAATTCGATTCCGAACCGGGTCAGGCCGCACTCCCCCTTCCTGCCCCATCCTGCGGCGGGAGCGCCGACCTCATTCGCCGAAAAATGGGTCAGGGTCAGGTAGCGCACTCCCCAGCGGTAGTACCGTTCCAGCAATTCCCGCTTGCCGCCCAAGGCGTGGGCCCCCTCGATGCCGAGGAACGCCGCGATCTGCCCGGCTTCCCGTGCCTGGAAGAAATCCGCAGAGGCCCGGACCAGCCGTACCTGGCGCGTCCGGGAGGCAAGCGACAGCAGGTCCGAGACCGTGCTTGACACGACCCGGGCCCGATGGGCCGGGGAAGTAAAGAAGGGAAAGAGCACGATCCCCAGCCCGACCCCATCCATCGAACCCTGAATCATCCGGGGTACGTCGGCGTGATTGAAGAAAGGCGAACAGGGGATCCGGGGCCTGTGCCTCCGGGCCGGATCATATCCGCAGAGCCTTCGGATAAGCAGCGTATCGACATGCAGGTCGACTACATAGGACTCCCTGTGCAGCCTCATCGCCTCCCGGCTTGGCGACGCCCGGTTGTCTTTCATGCCCGCGCGCTCCCCTTGTCCCGGGCGGGATCCCTTCTCTCAAGGATCCTTCGTGTCAGTCCCAACCCCCGGTCCGTACCGATTCCGGTTCCGCAAAAGAAGGCATAGTCGGCCAGGACGTTCAGTCCCTTGATCACCGACTCGGGATGCCGGCCTTCCAACCGAAAGGTAGCCGACCCGACAAAGCCGGGCAGCCCCCCCCGTGCACCGGCGGCAGTGCGCCTCTGAATGCGGAAATCGGCCAGAAGAAGATACCCTTCGATCGTCTCCCGCAAGGACGGAGAAAGGGCAACCCCGGAGTAGATGTCCCATATCCGCAGGTACTCGAGAAAAACCCCGCAGGGGTCCGGGAGCGGATAGGGGCGCCCGAATCGCTGGAGCGTAGTCGGGGTGTAATACTTCAGGGTCATTCGCCGGAGGCTGTCGGAGGCCTCCTCGTACAGCCGCTCATAAGGCACCCAGCGGTTCCACCTCCGGGTAAGGGCGGGAGAAGCCATCGCATCTTCAACGAGCAAGAGCCCCGTGTCCGCCTCCACCCGCAGGGGCTCGTCCCTCAGCGATCCGGCCCAACCGAGCAACCGCTTTCGATCCGCATCGGCGAGCCAGGTCAACCGCAGACGAAACCGGCCGCCGCCGGCAGGCGGGAGAGGGGAAAGGGTAAACGGGGCCGGCCTCTTCTGCAATGTCTTTCCCGCGACACCGGCCCGAGAGACCAGCTCGCTCAGGAGCCCGGCCGTCCAGGCCTGATCCAAGGTCACGGGGGGACCGTCGCCCAGGGCCCTCATGAAAAGCGTCATTCCTATCGGCATCACGGAATCCTCTCTCGCTTCAAGCCTTACCTTAATACCTTTGCCCGGCGGAATCCAGAAATCGGCGAGCCGGCCGGGCAGGCCTCCCTTCCCTTCTCTTTTGGCACGACTTCTGTTAGAAGAAACATCCGGGACGCTTAGGAGATGCAAGTCCGGCCACCGGACAGCCCCGAACGGACGGCGGCTCAAGACGAAGGGAGGAGATCAGGAAAGATGGGCGAGAAGATCAGAGCCATCGGACTCTTTTCGGGCGGGCTCGACAGCATGCTCGCGGTGAAACTGCTCCAGGAGCAGGACATCGAAGTGATCGGGTATGCCTTCGCCACGCCCTTCTTCGGGCCGGAACAGGCCCTCGCGTCTTCCAGGGAACTCGGGATTCGGATCGAGGTGTGGGAGATCACCGACCGGTACATGGACCTCATAAAGGCCCCAAGGTACGGCTTCGGGAAGAACATGAACCCTTGCATCGACTGCCACGCATTGATGTTCCGGCTGGCCGGCCGGAAGCTGGCGGCCCATGGGGCCCGCTTCCTCTTCTCGGGCGAGGTCCTCGGTGAACGTCCCTTCAGCCAGACCCGGGGCGCATTGCGGGCGGTGGGCCATCTTTCCGGTTTCGAAGACCTCATCGTACGCCCCCTGAGCGCAAAGCTCCTGGAGGAAACGCCTCCGGAAAAGGAGGGCTGGATCGACCGATCTCGTCTCGAGGACATCCAGGGCCGCTCCCGGAAGAGACAGATCGCGCTGGCCGCCCGTTTCGGGCTCACCGACTATCCCGGACCCGCGGGCGGTTGCCTCCTCACCGAACCGCATTTTTCGAAACGGCTGAGGGACCTTCTCCGGGAAAGGCCGGACCCTCGCCGGAGGGATCTGGAGCTGCTCAAGGTGGGCAGGCACATCCGGTGGGGGAAAGATTGCAAGATCATCGTGGGGCGAAGAGAAGGAGAGAACAACCGGCTGGAGGAACTCTGGGAAAGGGGCGATTTCCGCTTATGGGTGGAAGGGTTTCCCGGACCGACGGTCCTTGTGCCCGCTCCGCCCCGCCCTTCCGAAGAAGCCCTCCGGTTCGCGGCCCGGATCGCTGTTCGGTACAGCGACGTTCCGCCGGGTGACGCGGCCAGGGTTTCGTTCACGGACGGAGACCGCCACGACAGCCTTCAAACGACCGCATGCCCGAATGAAGAGATACAATCCAGGATGATCTGACCGGCCGCCCCTACTTCGCCCACCGCTTGTGATCCCACGCCCACTGGACAGGGTAACGTTGCACATAGGACTGGATCACGTCGGTATACTTCTGCACATGGGTCCTGATGTCTTCTTCCTTCGACCCGACGATACGCATTGAAAGGGGTTTTTCGATCATCAATGTATGAGTCAGGCCGTCTTCGTTGCGCACCATGAACATGGGAAGAACGGGCGCCCCCGTAAAACGAGAAAGGGCGATCGGGCCTGCGGCGGCTTTTGCCGGCATGCCGAAGAATGTCACGTCGATGCCGCCTTGCCGCTGCCTCTGGTCCCCATGGAGCACCAGCACATGATTGCTTTTCAGGCTGGCCAGGGACGCCTTGACCGACCGGACCCTCGGCGTCACGTATATGGAACGGTAGCCTAACTCCTCCCGGAGTCTCTCCAGTCGGTCCCCGATCCCCTTGTTCCTCGCCCTTTTCACAATCAGATCGACCGGGTACCTTTCCGCGGCCAGTCGGTCCATCATGATCATGAAATTACCGAGGTGCGCCGACAGCGCAATGACGCCCCGGCCCGACTCCAGCGCCTGGTCCAGCCTTTCTTTCCCGACGATGCGAACGTAGTTTCTCTTCCCTTCCAGGGACAAATGGCCGTATGGAATCAGCTCGAACCCGCTTCGAACAAAGTTCTCGAACAGGGTCTTGACCATCTCCACGCGTTGCTCGCGGCTCTTTTCGGCACCGAACACCCGGGCGAGATTTTCAAAGGCACGCTCCCGGTTCTTCCCTGCCAAGTGATAGACAAGACGGCCCGTACGCGCCCCCCAGATAGAAGCTCTCGGATAATCCACGATCCTCATGACACGAATCAGCGTCGACAATACGAGTGTCGCGATCGCGTCTCTCGGCCGTTTGATCGCCTCTTCCATGTACCCGCCCGGGAGGATTATGTCCCATCTCTCGGTTTTCGAATGGCTTTTCCCGTAGGGGTGTACGAAATGGCCTCAACCACATTGATCTGCTTGGGGATCTTGTATGCCGCCAGATGCTCCTGGAGAAACCGGCCCAATGCGTCCGGATCGATCTCACACCCTTCACGAGGGCACACGTCCATTCCAATCGCCTGTCCACGGCCGGCGTCCGTCAGGCCGTACACAACGGCTTCCTTTACCGGCGGAAAGCGGACCGCCGCCGCCTCCACCTCGGCGGGGAAGACGTTGAGGCCTCCCGTAATGATCAGGTCATCCAGCCGCCCCAGATGAACATAGAATCCCTCTCTGTCGCGCCTGGCCACATCCCTCGTATGAAACCAGCCATCCTTGAAGACCCGGGCGGTGAGCTGAGGGTTGCGGTAGTATCCGGAGAATACCTTCGGGCCGCGAACGACAATCTCTCCCGGCTCACCAACCGCCACATCGTTCCCTTGCGCGTCCACCAGGCGGATTTCCGCGCCGGGCAGGGCCTTCCCGATGGAACCTACCTGCCGCCCCTCCTCTCTGGGCGGCTCGAGGGTCAGCAGGGGAGAGGTCTCTGTCAAGCCATAGCCCTGGATCACATCCGCCGATGGAATCTTCCGCGCCAGCTCCACGAGAAAGCTTGTGGGCACGCTCGTACCCATGAGGGCGATGAACTTCAGGCACCCCAGGTCATATTTTTCCGGATTTCCACGCAGCAGCAACCGCGCGATGGATGGAACGGAATGGGTCCATGTAACCCGGTGCTTCTCCATGAGCCCAAGAAGGGTCCCCGGCAGGAAGCGGTCCGTAATCACATAGGAAAAGCCGAACCGGAGGCATGTATTCACTACGACGGGCCCGGATATGTGGCTCAAGGGCAGGAGGGAAATTCCCCGGGAAAACCGGTCCGGATCCCAGAAGTGAACCAGGTCGGCCGGGAAAAAATCGAGTTGCCGGAAGGTGACCGGTATACACTTGATGTCCGACGTGGAGCCGGAGCTGTACAGAAAGAGGGCGGGATCGGTTTCTTCGTCCAGGTGGACGGAAAGATCCTCACCGGAAGGGGATGCTTCCATCTTTTCATAGGCGGTCCAGCCGGGCGCCTCTCCGCCGATCACCACCTTTTCGACCGATGCCGGGACGACCGCCTCCATCCCCTCCCGGACACGCGAGGCATGGCAGAAAAGCATCCGGACTTCCGTGGTGACAAGGGCATTCTTCAGTTCCTCCCCCTGGAACCGGAAATCCAGGGGCTGGAAGACGGCGCCGATCGCGCCTGCGGCGATGTAGAGCTCGATGATCTCCATGCCGTTGGGCAGAAGCGCGGCGATTGCGTCCCCTTTGCCCAGTCCGTGTCGCCTGAAGGCGGCCGCAAGTCGGGTAGCCCGCTCCGCCAGCCGGGAAAACGTCACCTCGCCCGCGGCCTCGGACAGGAATGCCGCTTTGTCCGGCGAATCGGCCGCCCGTTCAAGCAGGACCTTGTAGGGAATCACGGTACGGACCTTGCCTTTCAGGAATCCACAGGTTCATCTTCGATAAGCTCGCTGATGAGGGCGAGCGGAACGATGTCGGGTTCCCAGGGGAGGTAGGCGGCCCCCGGAACCGTGATATCCTCGCCGGCAAACCGGCCGGTCTCCCCGGAGGGAAGGCCGTGAATCGGGGCCATCAGGCAAGGGATCCCGTATGCCCGGGCCAGCAGCGCCGCCAAATGAGCGCCGTTGATCGCAACAACGCGCTCGCCGTCGACCTCGAGATACTGACTCCACACCGCTTCGATCGGAACGGTCTCGCACAAGGCAGCCATCATGTTGTCCGTTAGAATCGATACGGTGAAGCCCTTGGAGGGAAACGCCGCGATCGCCCGCGCAACGTCCATCTCATACGGCCGGCATTCGGCAAGATACAGGCTGAGCTTACCGGAATATCGAGACCGGATTTTTCCCAGCAGCGCACGGGTGGGAATCGCCGCCGCCAGGATATTCACCGCCCGGCTCCGGTGGGACCGCGCCCCGCCGGCCCCGGCTTCATCCTCCCGAGTTTCCGCCCGCCTTCTTGGCATAATCGTCCATGGATTTCATATAGCTCTTGAATATCTGCAGGGGGAAAGGATTGATGTGCTCATCTTCGAGGATGCGCTGTACCCGGCCCCTGGATGAATAGAATTCCCGGTTGGCCCAGGCGGCCAGCTTGCCCAGTTGTTCACGGGAGAGATGCTTCGTGCGGACGACCGGCTCATGGAAATTCCAGTGTTCGTAGTCCTCCACCTCGCAATATTCCTTGATCTCATCATAGAGCGGAATACCGGGTACCGGCAACAGCATCTGAAGCGCCATGATATCCGGATCGATGTCATCCAGCACGGCGAAACGCTTCTTGATGGATCGGGCGCTGTCATCCGGAAAACCGATGATCCATGTCATCACCGACGTGATGTGCATCTCGCGCAATGCCCGGGTCACTTCCTTGATTTCACCGATGGTGGTCCCTTTTCCCACCTTTGCGAGTTCCTCATCATCGGTAACCTCAAGCCCGTAGATCACGCTGCCCAACCCAAGCCTTTGAAATTCGGGCAACAGATCAAGTTCCCGCTTCAGGGAGTGGGCGTTGCCGAGAAACTGAAAGTTGATTTTCAGATTGCGTTCCCGCAGCGCCTCGAAAAATTCCTCCATCCGTTTCCGCACCGGGTTGAAGTTCAAATCGAAGATACTGAAGGTATCGATACCGTACTGCCTGTTCAGGAATTCCATTTCATCGACCACATGCTTCCCGGATTTGTACCGATGCTTCTTCCAGTCGTTATTCCCCCGGGGATCCATGGTCACCCAGTCGATACAGAAGCTGCAGCCGAAGGGACAGCCCCGCGCCGTAAAGATCTCCTGGTATTTCTCGATCCCGTCATATCCCACATACTTGTCCATGGGAAACAGGTCGTAAGCGGGCATGGGCAGGGAATTCAGATCCTTGATAAGCGGTCGATAGTCGTTGATGACCACCTTGCCGTCGACCCGGTGGCAGAGGCCTTTGATATGCGTGAGATCCGCTTCGCCCCGGGCCAGTTCCGTGCAGAGCTCCGTCAGGGTCATATCGGGTTCCCCGGCGAGCACATAATCATATTCCGGGGTTTCGTTGATAATCGTCTCGTAGTTCGCCGCGATATAGAACCCGCCCACGCAAATCTTGACATCCGGGAATGCCTTGCGGATCGCCGTAGCGGCCTTCCGATAATGGGGGATGATCGCCAGCGTCTCCGTCATCTGGTATGCATCGCCCATATAGATCAGGTCCGGTTTCCTCTCGCGGATTTCATCGATCATGCGCGCATGATCAAATTTTTCGGCCCGGCAATCCAGCGCTTCCACCTCCACTTCCGGTGCATCGCGCCGGATACAGGCGGCCATCTGGGCGTGGCTCACATTGATCGCGCAATGGTTGCCCCAGGTCACCCAGGCCCCCATCGTCGGTTGCAGAAAAAGAATCTTCACAGCTGCCTCCTTGTCCAAGAACATGAAAGGGTATCGCTCATCGCCAGCCGGCCGGCAGATCAGCGGGTTTCAGTATTTTTTCAAATGTGATCAGGGCGGTAATGTACGGGTGGGGCGTCATATCGAATGCCGGGTAGAACGCGTCCGTCCCGGCCGGATATACATCCTTTCCCCTGAACCGGATAACCTCCACCGGGTCCCGCTGCTCGATGGGAACCTCTTCGCCTGTCGCCGTCGTCCCCGGTTCCTGCACAAACGCGAAAAAGGGGACACCGAACCGGCGGGCCAGCATGGCCAGCTGGCGGGTACCGGTCTTGTTGACGATATCGCCGTTCAAGGCCACCCGGTCAGCGCCGGTTATCACCTTGGTACATTTTCCTGCACTGAGCACGGCCGCTGCCCGGTTATCCGGAATCAGTGTAACATCAAACCCGTCCCGGCTCAATTCCCAGGCCGTCAGGCGCCCCTGGAAATAGGGGCGTGTCTCGGTCGCGAGAAAACGCAGCCTCTTGCCGCCGGCGCGGCAGACCCGGGCGGCCAGCAGGAGTTCGCCGCTGGTATTGCAATGGGTCAGTATCGTATCGCCGTCTTCCAACAGCCCCGCCGCCAGCCGGGCCCGATTGAGGCGCATGGTTTTGATGCGATCCAGCCACTCCATGATTCGTCCTACAAGGGTCTCGGCGGGGCGCTCGTCGCCGGCTTCCAGTGCATCGAGCGTCCATGCGCGCACCTTGTCCGTATACGGTTGAAAGGAAAGGGTCGGCCGGCTTGCGTTCAGGTCTTCACATGCGGCCTCCACGGCGCGCCGGAGGCCTTCCGCGGACGAGGCCTTCCGCGCCGTCAGGATGAGGGCATAAAAAACGGTGAGGAGTTGTCCGAAGGCCCGGGTCTGCATGGCCCGGATCGCTGCGACCGCTCCTTTGCAATCGTCGATCCGAATGTGCCTGACCGCGTCGGGCAGGCTGGATTCATCCAGAAGCATGAAATGATCGTCGTAAAGCTCGGCGGGCCAGGCCAGGGGGGGGAAATCCATGCTATTTCTTTGCTTCGAGAATGCGGACGGCCTCGAGGGCCACCCGAATGGTCCGGGTCTCGCCTCGAAAGTATTTCGGACTCGTGAATCCGAGTTCGCCCGTAATCAGGTTGTCGCTCACGGCCAGGACACCGCCTGCCTTGATCCCCTTCAACTGGGCGACCGTCAGCAAGCTGGAGCTGATCATGTCGACTCCGATCGCGCGAAGCTCGCACATCTCCTCGACCAATTCCCTGGTTTCACGCAGCAGGGCATCCGTGGTCCAGATGGTTCCTACATGATACGAATAGCCCAGGCGCTCACAGGCCTCCATCAGGGCATGGGTCACCAGGACGTGGGACGCAGTCGAAAAGGCGTCCGGCACGTAATACCGGCTGGTTCCATCCCCTCGAATGCAGCTGGAAACGATGATGAGATCCCCAATCTGAATGTCCTCCCGCATGGCCCCGCACGACCCGACGCGGATCAGGTATTCGCTTCCGCCTTCGGCCAGGATCTCGCTGAGTATGGCGCCCGACGGCGCATACATACCGGAATTGACCGCCGTAACCAGGGCCCCGCCGACTTCACCCGTGTACATGTCCATGCCGGCGAAGGTAAAGTCCTTGACCGGGTCTTCTATATGCTTGAGTATCGCGTGAACGCGCTCGATCGGACCGGGGACAATCGCGTATTGCCCGAGGGAACCGGGCTCGACCTGAACCATCTGCAACAAATCCCCCGCATCCATGTGGACCTTCTTTGTCATTCCAATCTCCCTCGTAGGGTTCGAACGATTTTCCCGGTTGGAAGCACCCGAATCTCGAACAACTCCGGGTCGTTTCATGCCTTCTTGCGGAGCAAGACGGCAAGTCCGTGCGCAATACGGGAAGGCACTCCCTGCGGAACTAAAAAGTATAGGGAGGAATTCAGGGGTATGTCAAGGATACGTTCCGACACGCAGGGATCCAAGAGGATCCTTCGACCCGGCGGGGCTCACCAACCCTCGGGACGCCCCGCATCCCCCCGGGTGTAGTCGCAGACCCCGTCAGGAAAGATTTCCTCAAGGCGTGCAACGTCCCGGGCGGTCAGCGGGATTCCGTCATACACCCCCGCCTCGATCGCCTCCTCCACGCTCTGCAGGTAACATTTGAACACATCGCCTTTGATGTTGCCTCCGGCCACGATCCGAGAGGTCGAGAAGAGAGGAAACGCCTGCGTACAGGCGCCTTCCGGCGCGTCATCAAGGATCCCATCCCATACATGGGGCCCCTCGGCGATCAGATTGCCCTCGGCGTCGAAACACTTGTCCACCGCGTCGGGAGGCTTGTTTTCCGCTACGCTCAGATCGGGGTTCTCCCGGATATTCGCGAGCCACTCATCCAGGAGTTCAAAGGCCGCCATGGTATTGTCGTAGGGGGGCTCGGCGAACCAGATGAGCTGATTGTCCGCGTTTCCCTGACCGTCGATCATTCTCTGCCGTGTCGCGAAGGACTGCTGGGCGTGGTGCATGTTCAGCTCCGGGTCCAGGTAGTGGCGGGCATCGATCAGGGGGATGTCGATCTTGCCGACAAAGACCTGACCGGACGTGTAGGCCGCGTGCATCGCGTCGATGTCCCCCCGCGTCCTCGGGGCCGGACCGGAGGGGCCCTGTCCGTGATTCGCGTTGCGGATGCTCCAGGGGTCGAAGTCCAGCAGGAGTTCCAGGATGCCGGCCGGCGATTCCAAATCCAGGTCACCCCCGAAGAGCATGCTTTCGGGAACCATCTGATCCAGGGCCTTCCATCCTCCCACCTTCGCATTGATATCGAGAAACTGCTCTACCGTAATGAGTCCGTCCTTCAAGGCCTGGAGGCCGTACTGGACCCCCACATTGTCCCAGGTATAGGGAGCGTACCCCTCGGCGTCGACGCCGTAGATGTTCTTCAGGTCGTTCCAGTGGGTCCATTTGACCGCATCGTACTCTGCGGCCGCGTCAGGAGGAAGGCCGCTGTAGTCCACGGGCGTCCACAAAGGATTCATGACCATGGGTGTCAACCCGAGCCACCCGTTGACGCATTCCGTGCTCCCCACGAAATCGCCGAGCTGGCTCCAAACCGGGTGTTCCACCGAGTCGCTTGCGCTCAACCCCTCGATCCACGTCCTGGGCAGGACCGAGCCCAGCCAGCCCACAGGCAGCCGGAGCTTGCCCAGTTCAAGGACCTGCATCCCCCCGAAGGTGGTGTCTCGCTCCCTCGGGGCCACCACATCAAAATAGTACTCCAGCAGCATACAGTCGCCCACGTAGATGGACTGGGTGATCATGTCCGAGTAGGAGTACTGGGGAATGCCGGCGTCGAGCAGGTAGGGATGATGATGGCGAAGGGCGGGCAGGTATTGGCTCTGGCCGATGGCATACTGTTGTATGGAGCCGCCGGAGCCGCCCACCCCCACGGTATACTCGGGCGTACCGTACCGCTCCATGAAGTGATCCTTGACCATCATCATCGTCTCTTCCGAAAGCACAAGGTTGTAATGGGTGTCCGTCACCGTACCCGTGGAGAAGGCCACGGCATATCCCCGGGAAAGCACGTCGTCGTACAGGGGACCGCCGTCATCCAGATCCTTGCCTTCCGTGACCATGTTGATCGCCCAGCCGCTGCCCTGCTGATGGCCGATGCCGACCCCTCCCTGGAATTTATAGACCAGTTTTCCGTTCCATGCGGTCAAGTCCCAGGAAGATGTCTCCAGTTCGTCCGGCGAGGCCAGCATGGCAATAGCGTAAATGAATCGGTTGATCGTGCCTCGTTCCAGCCGTACGATGTAGTCCACCGTCAGGCCGTCCGATGTGGTCGTCTGCGCGAGGTCGGCGGGCAGGCCCTCGGTGATGTCGAAACGGTGAAACCGGCCGTCCTCCGTGGATTGATAGAAGTAATCAACCCGCGTGATCATGCCGCAGTCCTTGCTGTACCCGACGATCTCGTCGGTCTTTTCGCCTTCCTCGTCTTCCCGGTAGACCGGCACGCCCTCGCCGCCGTCTCCATCGCCGTTGTCGACAAGGGGCTGCCCCAGGCCTGCGTCCTCCGTTCCGCACAGAAAGGGATATTGCTGCGGGCCGGAGAAAACCGGGCCGGCAGGGCCGGTTTCGTAGTCGATCCGGAAAGCGAGTGCGCCTTCCCCCGGAGTCACGACCAATGTACCCATGGTGACGAAGGAAGGATCTCCCCGCGCGGGAAAAGCGTATTCGTACACATGTTCTTGCGCACCGGTGCTCTCCCAGGGACATCGAAGGGTACCCCAGCAGGGGTAGGCGCCCTGCGGCGCCTCCGTTTTCCCGCCGTCATTGTTGATGGAAACGGCAAGGGCATTCTCACTGCGGAGCTTGACCGGAATCTGCCTCGGCGGGTCCGACGCCCGGAGGTCCGTGGCGGCCAGCACCTCGATGCCATTGAGACGGACCGACACCGTCTGGGTTTCAGAGGCAGGCTGCGTCTCGTCATTGTCGTCGCCGCAGGCCGGCAAAAACAGGAAAAGACCGACCAGCAGGAAAGCGCAGAGAAGACCGATCTTGCGGGAAGGCGTTCGCATGGCGATTCCCCCTCATGGTTATGCCGGAACGGCCGACGGACCTGAGTCATCCTAACGGGTCGGCCTTGATGGGTCAATGATTTTATGTGGGTAGAACAGCCGCACTCGACACCGCATTTTTCGAGGTCCCGCGGGCTTTTTCTCCTTTTTCATTGACACGGAATCGGCGCTGTGCTACTTCATTAACCACAAATCTTCTTGTTATACAAAATAGATACCGCACCCACCTTTGATAAAACGAACATTTCTCGAACTAGAATTATCGCATAACCAGCAAAACTTGCGGGGCACTCCGGTCGCGTATGGACCCGAAGAACGCGCACATTCTCCTGATCGACAACGACCCCGCATCCCGGCAGGACCTCATCGACCCGTTGGCCAGGAACGGCTACCGGCTCTCACACGCCCGGAGCGCCCGGGAAGGCATGGAGAAGATCTACCAGTCCTCGCCGGATCTGATCCTCCTGGCCAGAAGGCTCCCGGACATGGACGGGCTCCTGTTCTGCGCCGAGCTGAAAAACGACCTCGTCCTTCGGCACATCCCTCTCATCCTGATCGATTTCGAGCCCCTGCTGGAGGGCGAGCTGGCGGCGCGGGAGTCGGGCGCGGACGATTATCTGTACAAGCCCGTCGCCATCCAAGAACTCGACGGAAGGATCCGGCAGATTCTCCGTCAGGGCACGGTGGGCCTCAACTGTCACCCGGTAACCGGCTTGCCCGGCTACGACGCGGTGTACCGCAAGGTTCAGGAAACCCTGGAAAAAGACCGCCCCTTTGCCATCTGCTTCCTGGACATACACGAATTCCGGCACTTCAATCAGCGATACGGGTATGCGAGGGGCGATCGACTCCTGCGAAAGCTCTCGAAACGGGTCGCCGAGGTGCTGCAGGCAGGCAATCGTTATCTCGACTTCTTCGGACACCTGGGAGGGGACGACTTTGTACTCGTCACAGACCCGACCCGCGCGGAGGACCTCTGCTCGAAGATCGTGGAGCGATTCGAGGAGTCTCTCCCGGATTTTTACGACTCCTCCGACCTGCAGAGGGGCTACATCCTCACTCGCAGCCGGGACGGGCGAGAAACCCCTCATAAGCGGGCCTTCCTCTCCATCGCCATCATCACCCAGAAGGCCGGAAAGCCGGGACACGTAGCCCGGATCGTGGAGCAGGGCTCGGAGCTGCTCAACCTCGCCAAAAAGCAACAAAAAAGCATGTGGATCAAGGAGAGAAGGCGATCCCTCGCCTCCCTCCCGTCGATTCCCCGGCAGGCCTCATCACGCGGGCCGGCCAGGCCTTTCTCCGAACCGCCCGGCCGGTCATGGGCGGCGGCCCACGCCCTGAGCGAGCATTTCAAGCGCTTTCGGGAAATCGTGCAGGCCCAGTCTCTCGAGATTCATTTCCAGCCGATCGTACACCTGGATACGGGCCGGACCTTCGGCTACGAAGCCCTCGCCCGCGGCCCCCTGAAAACCTACTTCGAGAGCCCCGTGATCCTGTTCAGCCTGGCCCGAAAGCTGGAAATGGAACTGGTTCTGGACCTGATCTGCCTGCGAAAGCTCCAGAAGGCCGCCCGCGGCATCCCGGGTTCGAAGAAGATCTTCTTCAACGTGAGCCCGACCAGCTTCTCGAATCCCATGTTCCGGGAGTTCTGTGACAGGGCCGCCGCGGATCTCGCGCCGGAAAGGGTCGTCCTGGAAATCACCCGGAAGAGAAGGATCCGGGAGTATCCCCGATTCCGCGAAGCGGCCGCCTACTTCAAGGCAAGAGGATACAAGCTCGCCGTGGACGACGCGCGTGCCGGCACCCTGAGCCTGCGGACGATCCTGGAACTCGACCCGGACTATATCAAGACGGACATCACGGTCACGAGGGACATCCACAACGACGCGGCCAATCAGCGCATCTTCCGTCAATTCCGCGCATTCTGCAACCGCCGGGAAATCGAGATCATTCCGGAGGGCGTGGAGTCGGAACAGGAGAAGGACTACCTCAGGACACACGGCGCCCGGCTGGGCCAGGGATTCCTCTTCTCTCCCCCCGCCCCCCTGCCCGTTTGATCAGCGCTCCGATTCACGCGCCAAGAGTCCCCGGCCGTATCCTACGCGCCGCCGGCTTCTGCGATCACTTGCGCGAGAAGGCCCGGATCGTCCGTGATGATGCCGTCCACCCCCACTTCGCCGGCGAGCCGGCGCATCCGGTCCCGGTCGTTTACGGTCCACACCTGAACCTTGAGACCCAGGGCCCGGGCCTTGCCCATGAGCTCCGGCCCCACGACCTCCACCTTCTTGTCTCCGATGTCGTAATCCACCGGGACTTGGAGAAGGCCACCCGGGGCGACGTAGGCGCCCCGGATCATCTCCTCCAGGGGAGTGAGGAAGAAGGTGAATACCTCCTCCTCGGCAAGGGAGGTAACGAGCTTCATGCCGCGGGCCGCCGCCCTCCGGCGCAGTCCCTCGAGTGCGGCCCTGCTGAAAGAGCCCATCACCAGGCGGTCCGTCATGTCATAGGCCTGGACGAGATCCAGCACATCCTTCACGATGTCGGGCTCTTCCTGCTTGACCTCGAGGACCATGGGCGTCCCCGCCAGGACCGGATCACTGAACACCTCTTCCAGGGTCGGGATCTGGACACCCGCTCCCCGATAAGGATAGGTCACGCCTCCGTCCCGGGTGAACCGCCAGCCTGCATCCAGTTTTCTCAGTTCCGCGAAGGTCATGTCTTGGATCCGGCCCCGTCCGTTCGTCGTACGGTCCACCGCCGCATCGTGCGAAAAGACCACCACGCCGTCCCGCGTTGCGTGCAGATCGCCCTCCAGGGCCACGGCTCCAACCGTACGGGCATGCCGAAAGGCGAGAAGGGTGTTCTCGGGCCGGACCGCGGCCCCTCCCCGGTGGGCGATGTTCAGCAACTTGTCGTCGTCCCGAAGGAAGAAATTGGTCATATGACGGTTCATAATGGAAATCCGGAGGAATGACAAGGCAGCGCTAGGATGCCTCCCCGGACGAGCCGTCCTGTTTCGCCTTTCGCTCCCGGACGTGAAGCCTTCCGTTCACGGGAAGGGCGTCCAGAAACAGGCTCAGGGACCCGTCCCGGTTCTCGAAGGCCGCACCGACCCGGAGCCAAACGGCCTTGTCCCACCCTTCTTTTTCGACGATCGTAAAAACGTCCTTCATGGAACACCTCCCTTGTTGTTGCTTGTTGTTAATGAAGCTGCCCTGCCGTGCCTCCGATCATGGACTGCCTTCCGTATCGATCCAGGATTCGGTACTGGATCGCCTCCGCGATGTGTTCGGTGCGGATCGTTTCCGATCCTTCCAGGTCCGCGATCGTCCGGCTGACTTTGAGAATTCGATGGTAAGCCCGGGCGCTCAGGCCCAAGCGGTCGAAGGCCGCCTCCAGCAGGCGGGCGCCCGCCGGTTCGGGCGAACAGTACCGGACCACTTCCGGGGCCCCCATGCGGGCATTGCACCGTATCCCGGGCCCCTGGAAGCGTCGCTCCTGTATCTTCCGGGCCTTGAGGACCTGGGCCCGAAGCGCGGCGGAAGAGATCTCCGAAGGCCCCCGGCGGGTGAGGTCTTTGTAAGGGACCCGTGCGACCTCGACATGCAGGTCGATCCGGTCGACCAGGGGCCCGCTCAAGCGGCTCAGGTACCGCTGGATATCCGCCTCCTTGCACGTGCAGGTCTGGTCACGGTCTCCGAGGAACCCGCACGGACACGGGTTCATGGCGCTCACAAAGAGAACCCGCGCCGGAAACCCGGCGGAGACCCCGGAACGGGCCACGGTGAGAAAGCCTTCCTCGAGGGGCTGGCGAAGCTGCTCGAGCGCCTGGCGCCGGAATTCCGGCAGCTCGTCCAGAAAGAGCACCCCGTTGTGGGCCAGGCTGATCTCGCCGGGCTGGGGAAGGGCCCCTCCCCCGATGAGCCCGGCGTTCGTAATGTGATGGTGGGGCGCCCGGAAGGGCCGGCGGGTTACAAGGGACGTCTTCAACGGCAGCAGGCCCGCCACGCTGTAAATGCGGGTCGTCTCCAGGGCCTCCTCGATGCACATGGCGGGCATCACCGAGGGGATCCTCCTTGCGAGCATGGTCTTTCCCGCACCCGGCGGTCCGATGAAGAGCAGATTATGATTACCGGCAGCCGCGATGAGGACCGCCCGCTTTGCCAGGGCCTGCCCCTGGACCTCCGCCAGGTCCGGCCCGCCTGCGGGGGGGCCGAGGAAGATGCTCTCCCGGTCTACGGTCTGTGTGGGCAGTTCCGAGGCGCCCGCCATGAATTGGGTCGCCGCCAGCAGGCTGGCCACGTGATGAATCCTGATAGCATCCACCACGGCCGCTTCCCGTGCGTTCGGCTCCGGAACCACCACGCCTCGAAGCCCCTCCTCCCTGGCCATCATGGCCAGGGAGAGAACCCCCCGGATCGGCCGCACCAGGCCGTCCAAGGAGAGCTCTCCCACGAAGAGGAGTTCCTCCAGGGCATCCTTGTCCCACTGGTTCACCGCGCAGAGGATACCGAGGGCTATGGGAAGGTCGAAGGCGGTGCCCGCCTTCTTGCGGTTGGCCGGGGCCAGGTTCACCGTGATCCGGCGCTGGGGAAACAGAAAGCCGGCATTGATAATCGCGGTCCGCACCCGCTCCTTACTCTCCCGCACCGCCACCTCGGGAAGCCCGACGATCGAGAACTTGGGCAGCCCGCGGCTGGCCACGTCCACTTCCACCTGGACCAGGTAGGCCTCGATCCCGAGAAGCGTTCCGCTTTTCACCGTGGCGATCATAGGTCGCTTTCTGATGGACGATGGCAAGGAACACGGAAATTGCGGGGAGCGACGGCGACGAAGCAATCCCCCGGTACCCCTCGCTAAGAGTGGAGAAGCCGGATCTATCGCCGTGCAAGAAGCCTACCAGGGAAGCTTTCGCATCAAAGCGGAGATGGCAAGAGGGCGTCGATACATGTTGCCTGACCGCACTCTAACGTTGTCCGGACAAATCCGGAATAGCGATCATCATGTGCGGCAGCCATGCGGGGAATGGGTCGAGCTGTTCACACCCTCCGGCGTGGACCTTGGACAAATCTCGTGGTTTTCGATTTACTGTTGCGAAGAATCGAGGGCATTTTCCGCCTGATCGGACAGAAAATCGGAAGCGCGGCAGGATTTTTTGCAACAACGGAGGGAGAAACATGTCCACAGTGGTGATCTGTCGGGATGCGCTGGAAGACGCGGTCCTGGGCAATGTGGCCCTGGCGCGGGCCATGGCGCGTCATGGAAAAAAGGTGGCGCTTGTCTTCACCGGCGAGGCCCTGGCCGCCCTGGACAAGGGCACCTTCCGGTGGTCGCCGAACTTCAAGACGCGGGATGCCAGAAGCGCGGTCATCGCCGCGGCCGAGGAGGCCGGCCTCCCCCTTGCGCACAGGGAACTGGATTCGCGCTGGTCCGATGTGCGCGCACTGGTTCGATCCATGGCGGACGAAGAGAATATCCGGCTGGTGGCGTGTCCCCTGTGGGGCCGGCTCCTCGCCCTCGGCGCCGAGCCGGCGTACCTGGAGCGAATCGATGAGGGGCAGCTCGTAGATCTTCTGGGAGAAGCAAACACCATCGTAGGAGGTTACTGATGTCAGCGTGGAACGACTGGGAGGCGGTCGAAGGGGTGGAGTTCGAACACATCATCTATGAGAAAAGGACTCGAAAGCGAGGGGGCGCGGTGGCGCGCATCAAGGTCAACCGTCCCGATCGCATGAACGCCCTGGACGGGCCCCTGTTCAAGGGGATCCTCATGAGCCTTCTCCTTGCCGATGCCGATCCGAGCGTGGGCGTAATCGTGATCACCCATACGGGGCCTCATTTCGGGGTGGGCGGAGATCTGAGCAGCCGGCGCTGGAGCCACGCGATGACCCAGGTGGACCCGACGATCAAGCGTTGCCGCAAGCCGGTGATCGCCGCCGTCCGCGGTTACGTGATCGGGGCCAGCAACCACATGGCCTATACCTGCGACTTCACGATCGCCGGCGAAAGCGCGGTCTTCGGGCAAAACGGCCCGCGGATCGGAAGCCCCGCTTCGGGCTACACCATGGCCTATTCCGCGCACGTCACGGGGATGAAGCGCGCCCGCGAGCTCTGGCTGCGGTGTCGGCTGCTGACCGCCCAGGAGGCGCTCGAAGCGGGCCTGTGCAACACGGTCGTGCAGGACCGCCTGGTGGACAGCGAGGTCGAGAAGTGGTGCGACGATCTCCTGGACCTTGTGCCCACCTGTCTCGCAGCCGGAAAACAGAGCTTCGAAGCGGTCGACATGCCCCTGCACTACTCCGACAATTTCCTCAATATGATGGAGCCGAAATTCCTTGGACACCCGGAAACCATGGAGGCGATCCAGGCCTTCCACGAGCGACGAAGGCCCAACTTCTGGACGGAGAAGATGATCAAGCGGCGGATGCCCTCGAGCTGAAGGAGAACCGCAATAGAGCTTTGTATCGAATCCGGTTTCGATCCCGTATGGATGGCCATTGAATGAATGGGTTCCTACCCGCCGGCCTCCAAGACCAATCCCTCCAGGTGCTCCCAGCGGGCATAGGCCTCCGCCAACTCCCGCTCCAGATCATCCAGCCGGCTCGTATGCCGCGCGATCTCATCCCCGGGCCTTTTGTAAAAAGCGGGATCGGACATGGCATCGAAAAGACTGAGCCTTTCGGCCTCGAGCTTTTCGATCAGGTCCGGTATTTGCGCGAGTTCGCGTTGGTCCTTGAATGTGAGACGGCGGGGACGGACAGGGGACGGGCGTGATCCGGGCTTCTTCCGCGCCGATGCGGGCTTCTTGCCCTCCCCCGCCTCCGCCGGACGCTGGCGCACCCAGTCGTCATAGCCGCCTACGTACTCCCGCACCCGGCCCCGGCCCTCGAAAACCAGGGTGGAGGAAGCGACGTTGTTCAGGAACGCACGGTCGTGGCTCACCATCAGGACCGTGCCGGCGTATTCGATCAGCATCGCCTCGAGCAACTCGAGGGTTT
The DNA here is from genome assembly GCA_015486285.1 of bacterium. Lineage (GTDB taxonomy): Bacteria > Desulfobacterota > DSWW01 > DSWW01 > DSWW01 > S015-6. The sequence continues at coordinate 4,985 of WFRX01000241.1, read as the reverse complement.
CCGGGTCCAGGTCATTCGTCGGCTCGTCCAGGACCAGCACGTTCGACGGCCGGGCAAAGAGCCTGGCCAGAAGGAGCCGGTTTCGCTCCCCGCCCGAGAGCGCGGTAATCGGGGCCCGGGCCTGATCGGGCGAGAAGAGAAAGTCCTGCAGATAGCCGATAACGTTCCGGGCCTTGCCATTCACGAAGACCGTGTCGCCCCCGCCGGAAACGTTCTGCTGCAGGGTCTTTCCCTCATCGAGCTGTGCCCTGAGCTGATCGAAATAGGCCACTTCGAGCCCGGCCCCCTGGCGCACCGACCCCTTGTCCGGCACGATCTCCCCAAGAAGGATCCGCAGGAGGGTCGTCTTGCCGCAACCGTTGGGGCCAATGATGCCGACCTTCTCGCCCCGCATAATGGTGGCGGTAAAATCGAGAACGACAGGCTCCTCGTCATAGGCGAATGTGATATGCCTGGCGACGATGACCTGTTTGCCCGATCTCTCCGCCTCCTGAAGAGAAAGGCGCACATTGCCCATCCGGGCACGGCGCCTCTCCACCTCCGCGCGCATCGCCATGAGCGCTCGCACCCGGCCCTCATTACGGGTCCGCCGGGCCTTGATGCCCTGCCTGAACCATGTCTCTTCCCGTTGCACCCGTTTATCCAGCCTGGCAGCCCTCGCTGCTTCGTTCTCGAGCATCTCCTCCTTGCGGCAAAGATAGCCCTCATAGCTTCCTGGGAAGGAAACCAGCCTGGCCCGGTCGAGTTCCACGATACGGCTGGCCACCCGATCGAGAAAGGCTCGGTCATGGGTGACAAAGAGCATGGTCTTGGCATATCGGAGGAGAAACGACTCCATCCAGAGGATGGCATCGATATCCAGATGATTGGTCGGCTCGTCCAGGAGCAGAAGGTCGGGATCGCTCGCCAGGGCCCGTGCCAGGTAAACCCGGCGCTTCAACCCGGCTGACAGCTCGCCGAAGGGAGCCGATTCATCGAGCCCCAAACGGGATATAGCGGTACGGACCTGCTGCTGAAGCCGCCAGGCGCCCGCGGTCTCCAGCGCATGCTGGACCTCGCACAGACGGGCCGCGGCCTTCCGATCGTCACGGTCGACGAGTTCGCGGCTCAGCCTGTGGTGCTCGACGAGGAGGGCGGCATTCTCCCCCTGCCCGGAGGCAACCACGTCGTAGACGCTCCCGTGCAAACCCAGGGACACCTCCTGAGGCAACATGGAGGTCTTCAGGCCCGGCTCCCTGCTGACGGCGCCCCGGTCGGGCAGGAGTTCGCCATCGACCAGCTTCAACAAGGTTGACTTCCCCGCGCCGTTGCGACCGATCAGGCAGATCCTCTCCCCTTTCTCGATCTGCAAATCCGCGCCTTCGAGCAACATCGGACCGCCGAAGGCGAGATCCACATCCTTCAGGGTCACCAGCGCCATACGCTCATTTCCTCCGATTCCTTCAGCCGAACATCCACGATTCCTGCGCAGATTTCGAGAGGGCCTCCGCTTCAGTGAATCGAACAAGGCGAAGGCCGCATTTGTCAGTCTTGATCGTCCAAGAGCCCCGAGTCGATCCTGGTGCGGCCCTCAACATAGGCCTGGTCCTCGACGAGGTCGTCCCCCGCTGCGGCCCCGGTGGCCAGCGCATCGCACCGCTCGTTTTCCTCATGGCCCGCATGGCCGCGGACCCAGACGAATTGAACACGGTGAAAATCGCACAGATCCAGCAGCCTTGCCCACAGGTCCGCGTTCTCGGCGGCGTCCTTCTTTGTGCGCATCCAGTTGTTGGAACGCCATTTCCTGGCCCAGCCTTTGGTCATGCCATTGACCACGTACCGCGAGTCGCTGTGCAGAATCACGCGGGAAGGGTCTTTCAATGCCTCGAGCGCCGCAATGCAGGCCATAAGCTCCATCCGGTTGTTCGTGGTCAGACGGTACCCCTGTGCGAGTTCGGTCCGCTCTCCCCCGTCAAGAATGACCGCGCCGTACCCTCCGGGTCCCGGGTTACCGAGACAGCCCCCGTCCGTATACACGATAACCGCGTCTGCGTCCGGCGCCTCGCCGGGACATTCGGCGGCATGGCCGCATTGATCCACGGTGCCGCCGGGCTTCTTTTTGTGGCTCCGTTTCTTCCGGATTGAAGGGGCCGCGGCCTTCTGATGCTCCATCCATTGCCGGGCCTCGGCCAGGGACGGGAACCCCTTGTAACGCGCCCCGGCAAAGCCCCGCACCTGGGCCTCGGCGCCTGCGGCGCCGAACCAGGAGGTATAGATGCCCGGGTTTCGTCCCCTGGCTACGGCATAGTACTTCTTCGGTTTTCCCATACACGGTTCTCCATCCGCGTCATTTCGTGAGCAGCCTTCGGATCCCCGGCTCCAGAAGGCTCGCCTGCCAGCGCATCAGCGTGCCGCATTTCATGATCTCCTCCAGGGAGCCCGGCCTGTCCCGCGCGATGTTCGTCAGGGCCGAGCGGGGAGCCAAGGTGGAGGAGGCGATCCCGAGGTCATCCGCCAGGCGATCGCATTCGGCGCGGAGGGCCTTGAGCAGGCCCGCAGGCGCCGACGGGGGCCGATCGCGACGCTTCCTGCGCTCCGGCCACTCGGATTCCGGTTGTCCGGCAGCCTTCCGGACCGCCTCCTTCAACGCCTGAAGGCGTCTCCCCCTGCAATTCCGCGGAAGCCTCGTTCCGCCCCGGAAGACGCCTTCCGGATCGGAGGCCGCCCGGACGGCCAAATCCAGAAGCTGCTCGTTCCCGAAAACATGAAAGGGGGGACGGTCGGCCCTTCTTGCCTCGGCATCCCGCCACAGGAACAGGGCCCGCAGGAAGTTCATCTCCCGCCGGGTCAGATGGGTCGATCCCTTGATCCTCCATTTCTCGTCCCGTTGCTGCGTGCCGTCCCGACAGGCCTGCCTGACCATGGAGTGGCAGGCTTCCCGGTGCCAGTCGGTCCGGCCGAGGCCTTCCAGGGCCTCGCGCAGCCTGGCGGCCAACGGCGGAAGGTATCGCGTGTCGTCTCCGGCATACCGCAACTGTGCATCGGAAAGGGGCCGCCTGGACCAGTCGGATCTCTGCCCTCCCTTGTTCAAAGTAACCCCGAAAAAGCGCTCCACGAGGGAGGCCAGCCCGATTTCTTCGTACCCGAGCAGGCGGGCGGCCAGCATGGTATCGAACACCTCCCCTTCCGGCAGGAAGCCGAAGGTCAGCCGCAGCATGCGGAGATCGTAGTCGGCGCCGTGAAGGATGAGAGGCTTGCGGGCGAGCAGGGCGAGCAGGGGCGCAAGATCCAGCCCGCAGAGCGGATCCACGATGGCATCTTCTTCCCCGGCGGACAACTGGATCAGGCAGACCTTCTCGAAGTAATGGTGCAGGCTGTCCGCCTCGGTGTCCAGGGCGATTTCCGGCGCCTCTTCCAGCCGCGAGACCAGGCCCAGAAGACCGGAATCTGTATCTACGTAAAGGGAATCCGCTGTATCTTTCAAGGTGCTCTCCTCCTGTTTCGATCCCGGATCCCAGCTCCAAAGCGGCCTTCAGAATGACGGGGGACCGGGAGTGAAGTCAAGATAGACATCCCCAGGGAAAAGGCTCCCGGCGGGAGGCAGACACGCAAGCCCCCGGTCTGCGCGCCGGTTACGCCACGGACGCGGCTTGGATGGCCCCGCTCGGGCATTGAACCAGGCACGCCCTGCAGGCCGTGCAAGCTGCGGGGCGTGAAAGGATCGCGTGCTTCTCCCCACTCAACTCCCAGACCCCCTGCGGGCAGATCTCCGCACAGCGCCTGCAGCCGATACAGGAAACCGGGTCAACCACAAGACGCCTGTTGCCGTTGAGGAGGTCGGTGCGCACGGACCCGGCGAAATCGAGGTTCCCCACCGCTCCTATGCCGAGCCGCGCCAGCATCGGGTCGAGCTCGCTGGCCATGGTGGATGCGAGCCCTCCGAGTTCGAAGCCGTACACCGAGAAGGCAACCATGGCAATGATAACGTCCGCCCTGACCCTTGCCCCTCCGGGGCACGGCACGATCCAGGTTGCCAATAGCCCAACGGCAAGCAGGCCGTTCAGCCAGAGCACCTTAACGATCCCCCGCTCCCCCGGCATCCAGGGCTCGGCCAGCATGAAGATCACGAAGGCCGCCGCGCCGATGATCAGGTAGTCGGCCAGGAGGTGGCGGCCGAATAGCGCGAAGCCGAGGCCGAAGAGGAAATAGAAGGGAAACAGGCTCCCCAATCCCACATCGAGTCGTTCCTTCCAGTCGAAGGTGACCCGCTTCATTTTTTCTTGCCGTCGCATCCCACCGGCAAGATAGGCGGACAGATCCGTCATCTTGACCGGACCCCACTTCACGGACCAGCCGGTCTGCTTCTCCACATCCACCGCCCGGATGCCCGGGCCGCCGAGAGGAGGAAGGATGACCGTACGATGGTCTACCCGGTCGGCAATTCCGGAGGTCTTCAACACCGAGACCACGGAGTGCGTGTTGAACTCGTCCCCGCCGGCGGCACACCAGACGTTCACGCCCCTGGATTCGGCCACGAGGAGCCACGCGTCGGTCCCGCGGAGGACGCGCTTCAGCCTTTTCACGGTCAGATAGAAATTGCAGGTCAGCAAGACCGGGCTCCCGCGGCCCGGGCTTCCGATACGATGAAGGCCGACCGGCACGGGACATGGGAACAACCTGAAAAGGACCGACCACACGGTCTTCGACAGGGTCATGACGGCACATCCTCTTCTGCATGTGCAGGCCGGGCGACGACGAGGGCAAAGGCATCCCCCTGGCTCCGCTCCTCTTTGTCCACCCGGAAGCCGGCCCGCACCAGTTCTGCGGCCAGATCCGGAATCGGCCGGGCCCCGCTGCCGGCCACCAGGTAGGTGACGGCCGCGACCGGGGCCCTTGCGACGGCGTGCAGGGCCCGGCCGATTCCGGATCTGGCCGCAGAACTGGTGCGGGCCGGCTTCCGGGTGGACAAAGAGGAGCGGAGCCAGGGGGATGCCTTTGCCCTCGTC
>WFRX01000240.1 GCA_015486285.1 bacterium | reverse complement strand
GGTCCGGCTGATCCGGGTGGGGATAGGGGCCGTACCAGCGGATGACGGAATCCGGAGGTCGGAGTTTCTTCCACTCCGCCTCGAATGCCTCGTACGGTTTCGCGCGCCGGAGCCTCTCCGCCTTCCGCTGGGCCCTGGCGCGGTCGGTTGCCTCGGCATCGAGCCTGAGCGTCTCTTCGTCGTACACGACGCGATACACGTGTCGAGCGGCCCAGTGGGTTGTCAGGCCGTCCTGAAGATCCTTCAGTACGGCGGCGGGGTCTCGTTCCAGGGCGTCTCCGTAGCCCGCCCCGCCGCCGACGAGGAAGGTAAATGTGTCCCCGTTCATCAGGGGGCGGACCGGCATGCTCGTGTGATGGAAAGACTCCTCGCCGCGCTCCGGATTGGTCGGCCGGTAGATTTCATCCAGCGTATGGGGGACCGGCGTCTTTCCTTCCTTAAGCAGTACCTTCATGTTGCTTCCGGTTACCGTGCGGACAAAGGCCGTCGGCGCCGCGTACCCGCCGAAGATTCCCAGGGTCGAGGGGAACTTGGAGCCGTATCCGAACGCTCCCATGGCCACCCAGGGGACGTGGTGCATCATCATGCTGAAGCCTACGCCCGCCCCGCCGCGGTACTTTCCGTGTCCGTATGAACTCTTGAAGTAATTGCGAAACAGGTAAAGAAAGGGACGGTCCGACTCGGTGGTCTCCACGTCCGAGCAGTCGCTCATGGTGGCGAAATAGGCGCCGGCGCCGTCCACGCCGTCCATGTCCGGCCGTGCGCCCGCCCCGGTGGCATTGATCTCGGGGGAGATGTCCGCTATCGGCTCGTTCCATTGATTCATGCCCCCGTACACCGGCACCCCGAAGCCCTGATGCCACGCGGCGACGGCGCGCAACGGATCCAGATGGTAGCTCATCCGGGCGCCGGCGAGAAACACGCCGTGGGCGAAACAGGTCTGTGTGAAGGGGGCCAGGGACGTGGGGGCTTCCCCTTGCGCGTTGATCATAGAGCCTTCGGGGAATTCCCATTCCAGGATTTCGAGCAGACCGTTGTTGGCCGGCAGATCGTGGAAGAACCAGCCGCAGAAATAGACCATGGAAAGTCCGATGATACCTTGAAAAAAGGAATTCATCGGTTTGTCGACGAGCAGGGGTGTTGTGCCCTCGAAGGTGAACTTGATCGTGTCCCCGCGCTTGGTCACGGCGAGCCCGATCTTTGTCAGGGCCGGTTCCGGGCCTACCGTGTCCATGAAACGGGGCTGCCGGAACACCCCGTCGTGCAGGCGGCGTACCTTCTTTCTGGCGCCTTCCGCCGTGACGGACAGGATCCGTCGCAGGCCTCCGACGAACCAGGGGGCGCCCACCCGATCGATCTGTTCGGCGATTCGGCGCTGGGCGATCCGACATGCGGCGAGCCGGGCCTTGATGTCCAGGATCAAGGTCCGGGGATCGCGCGTCATGGCGGCAAACATCTGAAGGAGGTCTTCCCGGAGTGTGAAATTCTCTCCTATCTTCATGGGCGGCACGAGCAGCCCCTCGTCGTACTTGGATTCGGAGGTGGAGATCAGTCCGCCCGGCTCTTTGCCGCCGGCCTCGCCCGTGTGAACCACGGCCCCGGTGAAACAGACGAGCCTGCCCCCGTGGAAAACCGGCACGCACAGGCCCATGTCGGCCCCGTGTACCCCGCCGTAAAAGGGATCGTTGAAAAAGAAGGCGTCGCCTTCTTTCACCCCCACGGACGGCTCGTCGATCCAGTGCTTGATGATGTATTTTACCGGAATCTGTCCGAGTACTGCGTGAAACCAGATGCCGGTGGCCACGACCGCGAGATCTCCCCGGGCCGTGTAGATACCGAAGGCCACGTCGCCCCAGCGCATCCCGCTGGAGGCGCCGAGCTTCATGGTGGTTTCTTTTCCCTCCTGGGCGATCATGCTCATCTTGTGCTGGAAGATCTCGAAATCGACATCGTCGATGGACGCCTGTGCGGCCTGTTCCTCAGGGGTCATCGATTCCGGCTTGAGTCGTTGGACGACCTCCAGGTCCCTGCCGTACTGTCTGCCCTGCATTTCTTTCCTCCCTACGGATGGAACCCCGAACACAAGTGGGGTGACAGGAAAATATCGCTGTGTTTCCCCGGCGGAGCGCGATCTGTCCGCTGCTGTCCAGGGTCCCGTCGGAGATTTGTGCCGGGCGACTTTGTAGGGGGAGGGAGAGACGGAGCCCAAGCAAATCGGAGACGGAACCCTGGACAGCAGCGGACAGATCGCGCTCCGCCGGGGAAACACAGCGATATTTTCCTGTCACCCCACTTGTGTTCGGGGTTCCATCCGTAGGGAGGAAAGAAATGC
>WFRX01000239.1 GCA_015486285.1 bacterium | reverse complement strand
AGCCTATCGCCCGGACTGTGAGATCCGGCGTGCACGCCGTTTTCGCTCTCTGCTGAGGGCATACCAGGCCTTTCCCAGGGCCTCGATCAACTGGGGCGCAGGGACCGGGATCCTCTCTTTCACCGCCCAACGGCCGTAACACGGGGGCATCCTGCCCGTCTTGCGGGAAGGGTCCAGTACCACGTCTTCGACGATGACGCCTTCCTCGCTGCCCATCTGCGCCTTTACGGCGCCGTCCGAGTCGCAGATGGTCGAAAGCCCGGGGAAGGAGGAGTCCTGCCGCAGAAAGGGCAGGCCCGGCAGCGGTGTCCGCCACGGGCCGCTCTTGTTGACCATGATCGCGGGCACGCCGAACACGCGGGCGTAGTGTTGCGCGAGTTCCTTCAGACCGCGGTTGAAATCATCCGCGTTCTTGCGGGAAACCAGCACGCTCGTGGACGGCGTGGGCGCGGAGTGGGGCATCAGGAGCAGGTCCACCGCATGCCCGCACATCAGGCCCGGGAGGTAGGCGAGCTGGTTTTCGTAGCAGATGCCGACCCCCACCCTGCCGAAGTCCGTGTCGATGACGTGCGGGCCGGCGTCTCCCTTGACGAAAAAGGCCTCGAACAAGGCCGAGGTCTGTTTCCTCACCCGTCCGGCCTCTTTCCCGTCCGGCCCCATGAGCACAAAGGTGTTGAAGAAGTGCTCCCCATCCGCTTCGAGAAAGCTGGTTCCGATCCAGGCGCCGAGCCTCTTCGCGTTCTCTCTCAGCCACGCCACGGTCGGCCCCTCCCCTGTTTCCGCCCCCTCCCATATGGCCGTCGTGTAGACATAGCCCGTCGGCATGAACTCGGGCAGGATGATCAGCCCGGCCCCCTTGTCCGCCGCCTGGTCCACGAAGCGGGTCGCACGGGCCAGATTGGCCTCGACCCTGCCGTTCTCCGATTCCATCTGCACCGCCGCGGTTCGAAGAGTCCGTGTTTTCATGCTCGTCCTCCGAAATTGGGGAGAGCGAAGGACGCTTGGGGGCCATTCGGGGCGGCCGTCCGGGCTATTTGCGTCCAATCGCCTGCCGATTCGTCCATTCGCGCCTACCGGCTGTATCTTGCGCGGAGTTCCTTCTTGAGGATCTTGCCCGTGGCCGTGCGGGGCAGCTCTTCGGCAAACACCACCTTCTTGGGCACCTTGTACTTGGCGAGCCTTCCCTTGCAGTATTCGATCACCTCCGCCTCGGTGAGTTCTTCGCCCGGCTTCGGAACCACCACGGCCATCCCGACTTCCCCCCATTTTTCATCGGGGATGCCGATAACGCCCGCATCGGCCACCCGGCTGAGGCCCATGATCGCGTCCTCGACCTCGGCGGGGTAGACGTTCTCGCCGCCGCTGATGTACATGTCTTTCTTCCGGTCGATCAGGTAGAGATAGCGCTCGTCGTCGTAATATCCCATGTCCCCCGTGTGGAACCAGCCGTCCACAATCGCCTCGGCCGTGGCCTCGGGCCTTTTCCAGTATTCCCGGATGACGTTCGGGCCGCGCACGACGACTTCCCCGGTCTCCCCGGCCGGCAGGGTCCGCCCTTCCCCATCGACCACCCGGACGTCCAGGTGGAAGACCGGCTTGCCGCAGGAGCCGAGCTTGCGCAGCGCGTCCTCGGCGCGAAGGACCGTGATGGCCGGCGCCGTTTCGGTCATCCCGTATCCCTGGCTGAAGGTAACGCCCCGGGCCATGTAGGTCTCGATCAGCGAGCGGGGGCAAGGCGAACCGCCCGCAAGGAACAGCCGAATGCTCGACAGGTCCGCCTTCGCGAACTCCGGGACCTGGGTCATGAACAGGAACATCACTGGAATGCCGAACACGATGGTCGCCTTCTCCTCTTCGATCAACCGAAAGATGCCGGCCGGATCGAAGAACCGCTGTATCACCATCTTGCTGCCCACGTACAGGCTGGGAATAGCGGAAACGCCCAGCCCCCCCACGTGGAACAGGGGCGCGCACACCACCTGAACGTCCGCATGGCCGAAGGAGTAGATAGGCACTGCGTTGATGCAGTTCCACTGGATATTGCCCTGCAGGACGACGGCCCCCTTGGGCCTTCCCGTCGTCCCGGAGGTGTACATGATGAACTCCGGGTCTTCCAGGGTCACCTCCGAATCGGGCACAGGCTCCTCTTCGGACCGGTCCCCCGTCCAGGATTCATACTCCAGGTCGGCCGAGGCCCCTCCTTCCATCTCGCAGACGAACCGCCTGATGCTCGGCACCCTTTCCCGGAGTTGTTCGACCAGGGGCAGGAACTCCGGCGAGTAGACGAGCATGACCGGCTCTGAATCGTTGAGGATGAATTCCAGCTCCGGAGCCACCAGCCTGAAATTCAGGGGAACCATGATCCCCCCGATCTTACGGAGGGCCTGAAGAATCTCCAGGAACACATGGCTGTTGGCCATCAGGGCGGCCACCCGGTCGCCCTTCCGGACCCCTGCCTCCTGAAAGGCGTGGGCCAGGCGGTTCACGCGGATGTTGAACTCCCCTTTTGTCCATTCACGGTCCCCGTATTTGATGCAGGGTTCATCGGGATACCGCTCGGCCCATCTCGTCGACCATTCTCCGGTGTTCATTCCCCCCTGCCCCCCATAAACCATTGCTTTAACTATTGACAATAACTATTTGTTTATATTGGGATACAAAACATAAGAAAAGGGGTTAGCCTTTCATGGCTAACCCCTTGATTTCGCTGGAGGGCGATGCGCGATTCGAACGCGCGACCTTTGGTTCCGGAGACCAACGCTCTATCCCCTGAGCTAATCGCCCTCATCTGGGTGTTGGAACGTTACCTTCTCTGTTTATCACTGCCCTGCCGGTTTGTCAACGGAGAAGAGGCTTCTCAACCCACCGGCGGACCGCGAAAATCCCCCATTTCCGATCCTCGCTCCGCCCCCTTCTCGCCAAGGCCCTTCTCCCGCCGAAGCCTCTTTGGCCATACCCGGCTCAAGCAGGAAAATCCGTCCGAATCCGGGGAAAAAGAGAAAATATCTCAAGAAACCCTTTCGCTTTTGCCGAAATATGTGTAACATGTAGATTCCACTGACCCATGCCCCTTTTTGACGCAGGCTGCCTGCAGACATGACCAAGACGCCAGCGAAGAAAACGAGCGGCGCTTTTCTGCTGGAAACCGCCTTTGCGTGCGCCCGGGCGCAGCGCATCCACCGGATCGTGGTCGTCACGCCGAGGGCGATCCACTGGGAGCCGTTGAAGAACGTTCCCGCTT
>WFRX01000238.1 GCA_015486285.1 bacterium | reverse complement strand
CCGTTACGGTAATGACCGTGGAGCAGCCGACCGTTCCGGTTTCGAGCACCTTGCGGTTGTAGGTCACGCCCTCGAAGGGGTAGTCCTCGCCGGCCGGGGCCGTTCGCCATGTGGGGTCCTGCATCAGGTTCCAGGCGGCCTGCTCGATCGCCGCCACCCCTCCCAGATAGTTCTGGGCCACCACCGCCTGATTGGCGGCCCTGCGGGCCTGCAGACCGGCCTGCCGGTTCAGGGCCACCGCGGTCACGGCGAGGAGTACCATCATGCAGAGCACCCCCACCAGGACAAAGCCTCTATCGTCTTCTCGGATCTGATTTCGCAAACGCATGGCCTATCATTTTTCTATACAGACATGGTCACCTATACATCGCGGATATTGCGAGGGAGCAACAGCGACCGAAGCAATCTCCCAGCTTCGTGTTCTCTTGCCAACAAGTCCGGGAGATTGCCGCGTCACTTCGTTCCTCGCAATATCCACAAGGGGCTCAATTCGGGGACAGCTACTGAACTCGCTAATTGACTGATTCCCCCCGCTTTCGCGGGAATGACAGCTTCCTTTTTCCTTGCTAGAATACAAACCGCGCCTTTACCCTTGTGTTCAGGCTCACCACGTTCTCGCCCTGCGCCAGGGTCAGCTCGATCTGCACCAGGTCGTCCGCCAGCCGCTGCACATCGAACCAGGTCACGTGCTCGCAAATCGGCTCCCAGTCCGTATAATCCAAGGTAGCTCCCGTGCTGTAATCCGGCCTGCTCTCCACGATTTTCAGGTTGTCGGCATCTCCATAATCGACCGTGAACACGATGGTCTCTATCGGATCCGTGCCGCCCTCGTCCACGAAGCCGTCGCTGTCGTTGTCCGCGTCGAGAAACCCGTCCCCGTCGACCCGGTACGCGTTCGTCGAGTTGTCGTAGGTGTCGAGCACGTGTTCCCCCACCTCGAGCCAGTCGTCCGAGGCGCCCGTGGACCCGACCCAATCGGTTTCCTGAACGAAGCGGACCATTCGGTCCATGGTGAACCGGGCCATGTCCAGGAGGGCCTGTTTTTCCCGCGTCTCCTGGTACGACGCCAGGGAGGTGCCCAGGGACTCGGACAGGCCGGTCATGATGATCCCCAGGATCACGATACTCACGAGGAGTTCGATCAGGCTGAAGCCGCTTCGGCTCTGAATCGACCGTATAGCCATATCAGAGGCTCGCCTTGAGCGTCGTCAGGGTCACATCGTCGACCGTGACCCGCAACTGAAGCAGGCCCCCCACGCCCCCGCTCGCATCCGTAACCGCCAGGACCGGGGTATAGACCTGCCCCTTGAACGAGAAGTCCTCTTTGGCCGCCTCCGCGGAGGAGCCGAAAAGGGCGGCCAGGTCCGCGGGATCCCCCTGATGGTCGTTCAGGGTCTGAAAATCCAGCGCCTCCGCCCGGCTGAGGGTCCACCGGGCCTGGTTCACAAAAACGGCCGTCCCTTCGCTCTGGCTCACGGATCGAAGGGCCGGCGAAAAGGCGCCTGTCATCGGTACAATGGCGATCGCCAGGATGAGGACGACCAACACCATCTCAACGAGGGTGAATCCACGCCGGTTCCCGAAAGCAGGCTCTTTCATCCCGGTGCCCCTCTCTCCCGCACACCGCATCATGCCCGCGGCGGACTCACTGCACGGAGATCGCCCCGGTGGCCCCGACCACCGTGACCGTCCGCTGGTCTCCTCCGAGGCTCAAAACAAACGAGCTGTCGCCGGCCGCCGAATGGCCGTCCGGGTAGAAACAGACCTCTCCGCCAGCCGGCACGGACGTGATCTGCACTCCTTGATAGCTCGTCATCAGGTCGAAATCCTTTGCGTACCATTTCTTGTCCACCGGATTGAGCACAACACCGTTGGCATCCACCGGAGGATCTTCGTCGTGGTGCGGACTCGCGTCCGTCTTGTACCGGTTGTCGAACACCTCGAACCGGTTCCCCGCAACGCTCCCCCTGACACCGAAGGGTCGCTGGTGCGTGACGGCCAGATCCTCGGCAACCATCAGGGCCGAACACAAATCCGACGCCGCATTGTTGAGGGTAGATTGGGCGATCATCGAGTGAAACCGGGGCAGTCCAACCATCCCCAGGATTCCGAGAATGAAGATCACCATCAGGAGATCAAGGAGGGTAAAGCCTTTCGGGGTTCCCTTGAAAAGGATCTTTCGCACCGGTCAACCGTTGCAGGCCTCATCAAACGAGTTACAGGGTATCGTGGGCACCGTCGGCGGCCATCAGGACGCCCGTCTGGGTGTAAAATTTCCAGGCGGTGGTGGCCCCTGTCGAGTCTTTTACCGTGATGTCGTTTTCGGTAATGTCGCACGTAACGTCGCTCAGACTGTCCGTGTACGGGTTCGTCGCCAGGACCCCGTTCTTCAGATACGGCCCGTACTTGTGTGTAGCGTCCTTGGTGTTCTGCACCACGCCGTCTTCATCCGTGTACCGGGTCAACTGCTGCACAAACGCCGTGGCCGCCGCCGCGGCGTTGGCGGGTGTGCCGCCGGTGATATCATGCTGGCCGGGATAGACATTCTTGTGCTGGACGTAGTAGAGCTCAATGGCATTGCGCATCGAGGTGAGGTCCGACTTCAGGGCGCTCAGCTTGGCGTCGTCCGTGGTGACCGATACCTGGGGGATGATAATGGCCGCCAGGATCCCGAGCAGGATGATTACGATCAGCATCTCGATCAGGGTGAATCCTGCCTGCCGCTGACGAGCCCCTATGACCAGACTCATAATTTTCTCCTTGTCTCTCACTCCATGATAAGGATCCGGGAGATTTAGTGACCCTGAAAACTCCTATAGGTGGTATCGGAAGGCTGAGAAAATTCTTTAGGTTTTCTCGCCTTTCGTCCGTTCGTACGGCCGGCTACTGGATGACCTGGCCCAACCTGAACAGCGGCAGAATCACCGAAGAGACGATCAACCCGACGACGGCCCCCAGGACCACCAGGGCCGCGGGTTCGATCAGGGTTGCGACCGTCTTCAATTCCCGGTCCACCTCCGTGTCGTAGAACTCGGCCAGACGGATCATGACCTTCGGCAGGTTTCCCGCCTCTTCGCCGGTGGCGATCATCTGCTTGACCGAGTCCAGAACAAACGGATTGGCGGCAAAGGGCCGGGCAAACCTCCCCCCCTGCCGGACCTCTTCCGAGATCTGGTCGATGAAGCGACGGTAATACCGGTTTCCCACCGTAGGCCGGTTCACCTCCAGGGCCTCGAGAAGCGGGACCCTGCTCTCCATCAGATAACCGAGGGTCCGGAGCAGCTGACACGTGTAAATCTTGTTACAGAGCCTGCGGATCACCGGCCCGCGCAGGGAAACCTGGTCGACGACCAGCCTGCCCGCTTCACTGTCGAAAAAGAGCTTCAGGCCGACGACCGCGCCCGTCGCACAGAGGGCATAGGCCCAGCCGTACGTGCGCAGTGAATGGCTCAGGGCCATGAGAAACCGGGTGGTAAAGGGCAGAATCGCCTCCTTGCCCTGGAAGAAGGCAGTGAACTTGGGAAGCACCCACACCAGGATGAACACCACGACCAGGAAGCAAACAACGCACAGCACCGCGGGGTAGGTCAGTGTCGCCCGAACCTGCGCGATCAGGGCCTGTCGCCTCTCCTGCATCTCCACGAGTCGATCGAGGATCTGCTTGAGGAAGCCGCCCGTCTCGCCCGCCTTGACCATACTGATGAATACATGATCGAAAACCGCGGGATGGCGGCTCATGGCCTCGGAGAACTGCTTGCCCTCCTCGACATCCTGGTGCATCGCCATGATGACCTTCTGAAAGGCGGGGTTCCGGCTCTGATTCCCGAGGGCCCTCAGGGCCGCGCTCAGGGAGGTGCCCACCTCCAGCATGAGAGAGAGCTGGGATGTGAAGAAGATCACCTCCGAGGCCTTCACCTTCCCCGCGAGTCTGCGGCGAACCGCCGCCTCGATGGACGCAAGAGAAAGCGCAGACGGCACAGGGGATCTCCCCGCCGCCCGGGACGGCTTCGCCTTGATGCTTATGGACATGGGCTCTACATCTCCACGGTGGTTACGCGCTGGATCTCTTCCAGGGTGGTTTCCCCGGCGCGCACCTTCTCGTATCCGAAGGCCTTCATCGTCGTATGGCCGTTCGAACGGATATACTCCTGGATCGTATCGACCGTCGGGTTGTTCAAGACAATGGACCGCAGGCCGTCCGTCATGGGCATCAGCTCATAGATGCCGGTCCGTCCCTTGAAGCCGGAGTCGTAGCACTCGGAACATCCCTTGCCCCTGGCAAGCTGAAGCCTTTCTCCCTCTTTGACGCCGAGTTCGGCCAGCACCGCCTCGGAAGGAGAATAGGCCGTCTTGCACACGGGGCAGATCGTCCTGACCAGACGCTGCGCCATGGACGCGAGAAGGGAGGAAGAAATCAGATACGGCTCGATGCCCATCTCGAGCAGGCGCGTGATGGCGCTGGCACTGCCGTTGGTGTGCAGGGTGGAAAGAACCAGATGCCCGGTGAGGGATGCCTGAATGGCGATTTCCGCCGTGGCCTTGTCCCGGATCTCCCCCACAAGGATGATATCCGGATCCTGCCGCAGGGCGTGCTTCAGGAATTTGGCGAAGGACAGGCCGATTGCCTCCTTGACCTGGTTCTGGTTGATGTTCTCTATCTGGTACTCCACCGGGTCCTCGATGGTGACAATGTTCTTCTCGAGGGTGTTGAGCATGGAAATCGCCGAATACAGCGTCGTCGTTTTACCGCTTCCGGTGGGCCCGCAGACCAGGATCAGGCCGTGGGACTGCCGCAGGAGGGACTTGAATCGATCGAGTACCTCGGTACCGAGCCCGAGTTTGTTGATGTCCAGGATCGCCTTGCTCTGGTCCAGGATCCGCAGAACCACCTTTTCTCCGTGGATACCCGGCATGGACGAGAAACGAAGATCGATCTTTCGGCCGTCGATCGACACCTGAATACGGCCGTCCTGGGGAATACGCCGCTCCGCGATATCCAGGTTCGCCATCACCTTGAGCCTCGAGACCACCCCCGGGTGCATCTCGGCCCTGGGCGTCATGAGTTCGTACAGGAGGCCGTCGATCCGGACCCTCACCCGGAATTTTTCCGCCTGAGGCTCAATGTGGATGTCGCTGGCGCCGTCACGAATCGCCTTCACCAGGATCATGTTCGTCAGGTTGACGACCGGGCTTCCCTCGGCGATCTCCGCAATCTCGGTGATCTCCTTCTCCACGGGACCGCTGACCACCTCGATCTCCTGCTCGTCGAGGCCGGCAACGATGTCGTCGATGCTCATTTCCTCCTGGTAGTACTGCTGGATCGCCTCGCGGATATCCTCGCTGCGGCAAAGCACGGGATGAACGTCCAGGCCGGCGATCTGGGAGACCTCGTCAAACACGAAGAAGGCATGAGGATCCGCGGTGGCCAGCGTCAGAACATTCCGGACACGAAACATGGGAATCACCTGAAAGAGGACCGCCTTCTCTTTGGGCAGGAGGTGCACGACCCGGGGGTCGATCATGCCCTTGCGGAGCCAGACGTGGGGAATTCCGAGCTGCTCGCCCAGGATGTTCTGCAAGTCCTCCGGCGTCAGGATCTCTTCCTCGACCAGGATCTGCCCGAGAGGCCTCGACACCTGCTTCTGCTTGCGGAGCAACTCGGCCAGCCGTTCCGGGGTGATTTTCCCCTGACGGATCAGGATTTCGCCGAGCCTCTTTCGTTTTGGAATCGGGGTTGTTTTCATGGCCCGCTTCGAATGGCTTCCGAGATATTCTCGAACACCGAAAAGACGTTGAGCAGCCGTGTTGCGATGAATATGTCCCGGCAGAGAGGGTTCACATTGACGATCTTCAGCTCGCTGCCCCGGGTGATCATCTCTTCATGCATGCTGAGAAGCAGCTCCAGGGCCTCGCTGTCCATGAGTGGAACATCGTCCAGGTCGAGCAGGATCTCCACCTTCGGGTGGGTCAGGCAGGAACGAAACGCGGCCTCGAGGGCCTCGCAATTCTGGTGGGTAAGGGGCTCTTTGACGCTCAGCACGGTCCTGGGCCCCACTTTGGCTACGGAAATCTTCGCTGACCCGCTCATCCCATGGTTCCTGTTCGATGGAGCATCCGTTCCCGGTCCGTATCCATGTCCTCGACGACCAGGCGCGTAAACAATTTCACCAGCTCCGGGTCCAGCTGGCTCCCGGAGACCTCTTGGATGATCTCGAGGGCCTCCTGAAAGGATTTCTCCGGCCGGTACGCCCGTGTGGAAGTAATCGCGTCGAAGGTATCCGCCACGGCGATGATACGCGCCGCCAGCGGAATCTCCTCCGCCTTCAGGCCGTGGGGGTACCCCTTGCCGTCGTAACGCTCATGATGGTGGAGGATGCCGGGAAGGGCGCCGGAAAGCTGTTCGATGGGGGCCAGGATGTTGTAGCCCTTGGTCGGGTGATCCTGAATGCTCTGGAATTCCCCTTCTGTGAGCCTCCCCGGTTTGTTGAGAATTTGTTCGGGAATCCCGATTTTGCCTATGTCGTGCAGGATGGAGGCCCAGTGGAGGGTCTCCCGTTCCGGCTCCGCAAGCCCGAGCTGCTCCGCGATCATCATGCAGTAGAGGTTCACCCGTTCCGAATGGCCCCGGGTGTACACGTCTTTTGCCTCGATCGCGTGTACCAGGGACTTGACCATGTTGACCACAAAGCGTTCCAGATCATGGTACAAGTCCGTATTGGCGATGATGGCGGCGACCTGTTCCGCCATCGAGGTGAGCAGTCTCAACTCGCTCTGCCGGAAAATCTTTCGCAGGTTCACCGAGAAGAGCCCGAGCCACCCGTATTCCTGGGCGTCGTGCACGACCTTCACGGCGAGGAAGCGGTAGGGTTCCGGGTACAGACGGCGAAAGGCGGCCTGTTCTTCGGAATGATTCAGGATGAAATAGTTCTCTTGCAGGGAAGGGGCGTCCGCCGGAATCGACGCGACGAGCATGTCCACCAGGCCGTCCGGATCGGTAATTCGGTCGCTCATGTGGGGCTTCGCGACACGCACGTTGTGGATCCTTCTCTCCGGAAGCTCTGCAAAGGCCAGGTCCGCGCGCATGCTGTCCATGATTTCCTCCATGAGGGCCTTCAGCATGGCATCGGAGAATTTGAGGGTCTTGATCTGCGTGCCGATCCGGGCGTAAAGATGAAGATCCTCGAAGCTTCGGCTGAGTTCTTCCGTGATGTCCTCCACCTCCTGATGGCAGGAGATATTCTCCGTCATGAGTCCCACCGTATGTTCCAGGAACGCCTCCATCCCTTCCGGCTCCACCTCCCGACCCGTCGCGATCAGAGCGCCCACGACCCGGTCTCCGCACCGAATCGGAACGCCGGATGCGGAGCCGCTACCCCTTATAGACGTCCCCTGGTATCGGCCTGCCTCCACGACCCTTGCCGACAGGGCCTCGAGGCCCGCCGGTTCCCGGTCCGCACACGCCGGCGCGGACGGGAGGAGCAGCCGGCCTTCCCGGTCCCGTATCTCGAGGCGCAACCCGCTCACACGAGACAGACTCGACAGGAACGTCTCGAATTTCGAGAGATCCCTCAGCATGCATCGCCCCCGAAGTACTGCTCGACCCTCTCGAGAAGCCGGGAAGGGCTGAAGGGCTTTTCCATCAAGACCGTGTCCCGCATGCGTCCGGTCCAGGAACGTTCCTCGGGCGATATCCGGCAGGTAATGACAATCGTCAGGAAGGAGCGCTCCTCCTTCAGGCCCTCGGTCTGCTCGCAGAGACTCTTCCCGTCCAGCTTCGGCATCATGATGTCCGTGATCACAACGTCGGGCCTGTGCTCCCGGATCAGGCCGAGGCCCTCCTCCCCGTTGGTCGCCGTCATGACCTGGTAGCCCCGGTTCTTGAACTTCATCTCGATCACGCGCCGGATCGGCCCTTCATCATCGATGACGAGTACACGCTTTCCGTCAGCCAATCTGGTAATCCTCCTTCGGTATTCTCACGGAAAAATGCGCCCCCCGGCCCGGCTCGCTCCGCACGCCGATCTCCCCGCCGTGAAGGTGGATGATCTCCGACGTAATCCCCAGACCCAGCCCGCTGCCCGTCTGTTCCTTCACGCGGGGATCCTCGGAACGGTAGAATTTGTCGAAGATATGGGGCAGGTCTTCTTCCCGGATCCCATATCCCGTATCGGCGACCTCGAAGACGGCCGCATCCCCGTCGTCGCTCAGGCCGAAGGAAACCTTTCCCGCTTCGGGCGTGTATTTCACCGCGTTGCCCAGCAGGTTGATGATCGCCACCTTGAGCAGGTCCTTGTCCCCGTATAGAGAAGGATAATTGTCCGGGAGGGCCTTCTCGATGGTGATCCGCTTCTTTCGCGCGGCCGTCTCGACCGCCGCGAGGCAGTCGTTGACGAGCCAGTCGCTCCTGACCAGATCCCGGTTCAACGTAAGCCCCCCCATCTCGATCTTCGAGATATTCAAGAGGTTCTCGATGAGCCTTTGGAGCCGGTCGGTTTCATCCATGATCGTGTTGAAGAACTCCTTCTGCGTTTCGTCGTCCCGCACCTCCCCGGCCATCAGCATCTCGTTGTAAGATTTGATCGTGGTCAGGGGCGTGTACAGCTCGTGCGTGACGTGCGCCACAAACTCCTGTTGCGCCCTCTCCGCCAGCTTCTCGTTCGTTATGTCGTCCACGAGAAGCATCCTGCCGATCACGGAGCCGTCCCCGTCCTTCAGCGCGGAAGAGGAAACCTGAAAGATGTGCCCCGGAACCACATCCGGGAAGGTGGTTTCCACCGAACCGCCCCCCACCGCCTTCCCCTCCCCTTCGCAGCGGGCGAGAAAGGCCAGCACATCCTCATGTCCCAGCACCTCCCCGATCGGGCGGTCCAGCATATCCTCCCGCTTCCCGTTGATCAGGGCCAGCATGTAGACATTGATGTTCATGATGTTGTCCTGGCTGTCCAGGATGATGATGCCCAGTTTCATGGAATCGAGGATGTTCGTGATCTGGTTCTCGTAGAACGCGGTGACGCCCGCCCTGGTCTCCAGCTCCATGTTGCTCGTCTCTATCTCCGATATCCTTTCTTTGAGCAGGCGCAGGGATTGCTCGAAATCCCGGATGACGTAATCGATCCGGGCTCCCTTGCCGGATGGCATCTTGACCGGGTCGGATTCCAAGAGACTCGTCCGCATACTCAAGCTGAGGTGGTTGAGCCGCCGCAGAGCCAGGGTAACGGTATAGTAGATGACGAGCGAAATCGTGAAGATGAAGAAGGCGACGATGCCGAGGAGTTCAACGCGCTCCGGCGACAGAAGCGAAGGCGCCGGCAGATTGAAACCCAGCCGGACGGTTCCGCTCCTTTGGCCGTTCTCGTAGATCGGCTTCGAAAATTCCTGGATCCGGAGCCCCGTATCGCCCACGCTGAAGGCCTGGGTCGTCAGGCCGGGTGTGTACAGGGACCGGGTGCGGACCTCCCCGGGAATACCGCTCACCAGATCACGGCCCCCGAACGAGGCGAGCACCTCTCCGGAGCGTCCATGTATGATGCAGTAAGCAAGACCGCCCGGAGCGATGTACTCACGGATCGTCCTGAGGATATAGTTCCCTTTCTCGCCCGTGAAGTCGGCGATCGGGTGGAGTGAGATCAGGCTGGCGAGATAATTCCCCTCATTGACCAGCTTTTCCTGCTGCCGCTTTTTCTCCTGCGTGGTGAGGACACCCCCGAACACAGCGATCCCGAAGAAAAAGAAGGCGAGCAGAGCGAGATAGATCCTTCTGGATTTCATTGGGCCCGTCCTTGACCGTCAGACCCCGTCCGCTTATCCTCAACGAAAGGGCGGCATGAAAACAGGACCTCCCCACAGGGCCGATGCCCGGCAGGACAAGCAGATCGGATCGGTTCAGTCCTGTTATCGGAAGGGCGGAAAAAAAACTTGAAATCCTGCACAGTTGGGTCAAGAGGGATGAGCGGGGCGGCAAGCGTTGCCGCCCTCGTCGTACTTTTCTTCCTCGCACCCCCCGCGTACGCACAGGATGACTGCGGGTATGTAACGAAGCAGGATTACCCCATGGCCGCCAAAAAGGAGGATCTCGACTTGTTCAGCCGCAGCCTCACGGGCGGCGACACGGCCCTCTTCCTCAAGCTCAGGCAGGAGGGCAGGGCGAGATTGTCCGTCGCAGGGCTCGATGCCTGCATCCTCGAAAGGAAAGACGCGAACAAGATCAAGATCAGGCTCTCGCGAGGGGCCACGGATGTGTGGACCCTCGCCGATGCGGTCAAGAGGAAGGGGGCTGAATAAACCGTTGATACCGGCCGGACATCCCGTCCCGGCTGCCGTCACGCCACTCCACGCTCCTGGGCAAGCCTGATCTGCATCTCGAGAAAATTGTCCGGGACGGATACCGCTTCCGGCTTATCCACGAGAGATATGGCCTCCTCCGGGCAGGACGGCACGCACACTCCGCAGCCGATGCACCGGGCCGGGTCCACTTCGTACGCCTCATCCCCTTCCTTGATCGCCAGGACCTGACACCGGTCCTCACAGGTTCCGCACAGGACGCAGCCTTCCGGGTCGATCTTCGCCTGGTAGGAGGACTGGACCTGGTCGGCCGGCCGATCGAAGGTTTTCAGCATCTTCAACACGCCGCAGCAACAGCCGCAGCACATGCAGATATTCGAAATATCCTTGGAGTTCGTCGGGCTCAGGACGAGGGCCTGCTCTTCTCCCATCTTGAGGAGACCCTCGAGTTCTTCACGGGTGATCTCTCTGGCCATGCCGTTGTCGAGGTAGTACTGGGCAAAGGAATCGAACATGATACAGCGCTCTACCGGCCGGGTACACTTGTTCCCCAGAAGCTCCTGCTCCTTCGTACAGATGCAGTTCGCCACGGCCAGCAGTTGCTTGTCCTTCACAAGCTCGCGGACTTGGTTGTACGTGGCGACCTTCCGGTCGCCTTCCACTGCCGAGTCGACCGGCACGACCCTGAGCTGCTTGGTCTTGACCGATCTCCAGACCTCGGCGAGGTACGGGAAATATTCTTCCATCAGCTCGGCGAACTCCTTGTCCAGCGACTTCAGGTGAAACTCGTAGATGCCGACCACGAACGAAACGGCACCGTACAGGGCCTGGTCGCCGGTCCGGATGCGAACGAGCAGTCCCTCCTGGGCCATCGCCTCGAGGGCTTCCGCCGCCTCAGCCTCGTTCATGCCGATTCTCGGCGCGATCTGAGAGACCGGCTCCGGCATGCCGGTCAATTTCATGGTGATTTCCGCCTGTTCGGGGGTAAACACCTTTTTCAGGATCTTGAGTTCCACACCGCTCTCCGTGGCGGGGAAACCACCGGGCATGTTATTCAGAAACTCCCGCAGCCTGATATACACATCCTCGGTCATGATTCCTCCTCTATAGTGGGATAAGTCATGGATAGAGCCGACCGGTCGGTCCTAAGCTACCCTCCCTTCCCTGTGCATGTCAAGGAACCTTGTCGCACAAAGAGCTTGACTTCCCCTCTATGGGGCGTATCCTGTGAGCCCGCATCCAAGGCCGGATGCATTGCAAAGGAGACTTCCATGCAAGGCAGAAAACTGTTCATAGGAAATCTCGACTATACCGTCACAAGAGAAGATCTGACCGAATTGTTCTCCCCCTACGGAGAGGTCCGTGAAGCCAGTGTGATCCAGGGAAAGGGCTTCGGGTTCATTGAAATGTCCAACCAGGTGCAAGCGGAAGCCGCCAAAAAAGAGCTGAACGAAACGTTTTTCAAGGGACGCAATATACGGGTCGACGAAGCAAAGCCGCCCCGGGGCAGAGAGGGCAGGCGTAGACGATAAGCGAAAAAAGGGGACGCACCTCTTTTTCCCTTCCAGAAAAAGAGGTGCGTCCCCTTTTTTCGGCGAGCCGCTCCATCACCCTCTTTTCCTCTCTTCCTCGCGCCGTCGCAGTTCCACGCGGCGGATTTTTCCGGACAGGGTCTTGGGCAACTCCCCAACGAACTCGATCTCCCGCGGATACTTGTATGGGGCGGTTTCCGCCTTCACGTGCGCCTGGAGTTCCCTGGCAAGCTCTTCCGACGGCTCATGGCCGGGGGCCAGGATGATGAAGGCCTTCACCACGGCGCCCCGGAGCGGATCCGGGGAGCCGACTACGGCGCTCTCCGCCACCGCGGGATGGCTTTGGAGCGCGCTCTCCACCTCGAAGGGGCCGATTCGGTACCCTGAGGAATTGATCACGTCATCGGCCCGTCCGACAAACCAGAAATAGCCGTCCTCATCCTTGTACCCCTTATCGCCGGTGTAGTACCAGTCGCCCCGGAACGACTCAGCCGTGGCCTCCGGGTTGCGCCAGTACCCTGTGAACAGGCCGACAGGGGGTGTCGGCCTGACCCGGATGGCAATGTGCCCCTCTTCCCCGGACGGAAGGACATTTCCGTCGTCGTCGATGATCTCGACCGCAAAGCCGGGGGCCGGTCTTCCCATGGATCCGTATTTCACCGGCATGCCGGGATAGTTGGCGATGAAATTGACGGTCTCGGTCTGTCCGAAGCCGTCGTAGATCGTCACGCCCGTCGCCTGCTTCCAGACCTTGATCACCTCCGGGTTCAGGGGTTCCCCGGCGGAGCAGCAGTGCCTCAGGCCGCTGAAATCGTAACGCGATAGGTCCTCCAGCACGAACATTCGGTAGGCGGTGGGCGGAGCGCAGAGCGTGGTAACCCCGCACCGTTCGATCAGTTCGAGATGGGCCCCGGCGTCGAACCGGCCGGCGGCATCGTGGACCATCACCGCCGCCCCGATCAGCCACTGTCCGAAGAGTTTGCCCCAGGCGGCCTTTGCCCAGCCGGTGTCGGCCAGGGTCCAGTGGAGATCCGTAGGCTTCAGGTCGTGCCAGAACTTGGCCGTGACCAGGTGCCCGAGCCCGTAGGAGGCCTGCGTGTGGGGGACCATCTTGGGAAACCGGGTCGTGCCGGAGGTGAAGTAGATGAGCATGATGTCGTCGGCCCGGGTGGGTTCGACATCGTCACGGGCGAGGTGCCTCGATGCCCGGTCCATCAGTGATCCGTAGGACAGCCATCCGGCCCCGCTATCCGCCTCTTCGCCTCCCATGCGCACAAGATGCTTGATACTGGGACACGTGTCCCGGATCTCCTCGACCGTGGCCAAATGCTCGTGCCACACGACGGCGCCCACGGCATCGGCCTCCCTCACCCGGTAGGCGACGTCCTTGGCCGTGAGGATGTTCGGGGCCGGCATGGGAATGACGCCGAGCTTGAAGCACCCCAGCATCACCGCGTACCAGTCGACCACCCTGGGCACCATCACGAAAAGGCGATCGCCCTTCTCGAATCCCAGATCGATCAGCGCATTCGCAAACTGGTTGGACATACATTTCAGGTCGAAAAAGGAGTATTTGCGGATCTTCCGGCCCGCCCGATCCGCCCAGACCAGCGCCGGCTTCGATCGATCCGCACTCCAACGGTCGATCACATCGAAGCCGTAGTTGAAGAATTCCGGGACCTCGATGGCATAGGAGCCGACCGTTTCTTCGTAGTTCCTCATGTTCGGGCCGTCCGGATTGACCGGAATATTGTCATAGGTATCAAGCATGTCTGCCATCTCCTCCCCGGCATATGCGGGCGGACGTCCTGTTCCATGGGTATCTTAGCGTATCCGGGGCCGCATTCCCAGCGCAACGCGCCCTGATTCGTCCCGGTCCAGCTCTTCCCGGGCTCCGTTTCTCTCGTCGTCCCGGCGGCAGGCGACGAACGGCGGGTGACATCCGACACCCGGAGAACCCGTGCGATACTTTTCGCCGAAAAACGGCATCTGTTATATGATCCCGGCCCCAACCTCATCACAAGGAGATGCGCCATGACGTCCAATCAAGAGACAGGCCTTTCAAGCCAGGTTGATCTCGTGTACGGAGAAATCAAGAACAACTGGGGATGGCTGCTGGCCCTGGGCATCCTGTTCATCATCCTTGGTACGATCGGATTGGGCTACAGCATCTCGCTCACCATCGCAAGCGTCTTCTTCTTCGGCATCCTTCTTCTGGTGGGCGGGGGCGCTCAGTTCGTTCACCTTTTCAAGTCCGAAGGCTGGAAGTGCCGGCTCCTGCACCTTCTGCTCGCCCTCCTTTACATCCTCGTCGGCCTGGACATCATTGCCAGGCCGCTCGTCGCCTCGCTCTTCCTTACCTTGCTGCTGGCCGGAGGCATCGCCGCACTGGGCATCCTGCGGATCATCATGGCCTTTCAGCTCAAGGGGACGAAGAACTGGGGCTGGCTCCTCTTCAGCGGCATCGTCTCCGTCCTCCTCGGGGTCATGATCGCGGCGAGGTGGCCGGTGTCGGGCCTCTGGGTAATCGGGCTCTTCGTGGCCATCGAAATGATCATGCACGGCTGGTCTTACATCTTCATCGCCATGGCCGCCAAGAGTATGCGCGAAGCCGGAACCGCGCCGACGCCGGAACCGGCAACCTGAGCCGCTTCTTCCTGGGCCGGCGGCAAGACCGACTGCATCCCCCTTCCGGCAATGCTCTGAGCGAGGCGAAAAGGTTGCGCCCCCTCCCCCACGTCCCCC
>WFRX01000237.1 GCA_015486285.1 bacterium | reverse complement strand
ACGATGCCGGCAGCGAGGACTCCCACGGAAGGGCGCTCTGGGGCCTCGGGGTAACCATGGGAATCACGACGGATCCCTCCATTCGAGAGGGGATCTGTCGTCTCTTTGATAACGCTACGGATTGTGTGGAAGACTTCGAGCATCCCCGGGCCTGGGCCTTTACCCTGATCGGAATGCAACAGTATCTGGGCGTCTACGGCGGCGATTCGCCGGCGAGAAGAATCCGGTCGGCCCTAGCCGAAAAGCTGTACCGACTGTTCCGGGAACATGCTTCTCGGGAATGGCCCTGGTTTGGAGATACTCTCACATACGCCAATGGACGCTTGCCTCAAGCGCTGTTGGTAGCAGGGCGTGCGTTGTCGAATGAAGGAATGCTTGCAGCCGGCCTGGAATCACTGGCGTGGCTTCTGGAACAACAGGTCGGTAAGGAGGGCCATATCTCCATCGTCGGCAACAGGGGCTGGATGCATCGCGGCCGAGAACGGGCCCGGTTTGATCAGCAACCTCTGGAGGCGATGGGCTTGATTGCGGCGTGTGCCGAAGCATTTCTTGCCACGAAAGATAAAAATTGGATCAGTGAAGCACGTCGGTGTCTGGACTGGTTCCTGGGGCGGAATGATTTGAACCTCCCGGTTTATGATTTCAAGACCGGAGGCTGCCATGACGGCCTCGAATCACACGGCTTGAATCGGAATATGGGTGCGGAGTCCACCCTGGCCTGGCTGATTTCTTTGCTTACCATGTATGACGTTTTTGAACAGGAGATTTTGTTCAAGGCGGAGACAGAAAAAGAGGGTTCAGTCCGGTATGCAGCCGATCTCCATTGACAGAAAACGAGAAACCTTTGTATGTGATCCATCGCGTGTCATTACGAGATTCCTTTTGCCTTCCGGCCGGGGACGAGCTGAAAGGATCATCCACCGTGTCCTGTCGCTCTCCGAGGAGGCGTGCGGAAGGGAGCTGTGCAGGATCTTTCGGGATTTTACATCCCGTCATCACGATTTTGAAGCGATCCTCCTCGCCAATTACCAGCGGGTGAAAACCTATCTCACCGATCCCGGCAAGCATTCGAAAGAACGGAAGCTTCTGATAGGGGCTTATTTCACGCAGGAATTCTCCGTAGAATCCGCGGCCCTTTTTAATCCATCCATCGTCGTCCATCCGGACCAGAGCAACCTGCCTTCGGGGTCGATGCGATTCATTATCAGTTTCAGGGCCATAGGCGAAGGCCACCTTTCTTCCATTGTATTTCGTACCGGCGTGCTGGATAAAAAGAATAACATGACCATGGATGCGGTCAGCCCTTATGTGGAGCAGCCCGCCGTAGAATTCAATCCTTCGTATGGAAAACAGACCTTCTTGCTCAAACTGGAGGAAATGGAGGCGGACAGGGAAATCAGTGCTTGGATCCTCAGCCCCTTGCCGGACCCCTTTCTTTTTGACCAGCTGAAAGATTCCGTACGGAAAGTGAGTTCCCAAACTCCTCAGACGGTGGTTTTGCAGAAAACCGTTACGATGATTGACTGGCTTGTCAGATCGAACTATGAAGTCGTTTTTCGTGACGATCAGCGTTTGTCTGAACGGGTCGTTTTCCCCGTCTCGGAAGATGAAAGCCATGGTATCGAGGATGCCCGTTTTGTGCGTTTCAGCGATATGGGACGGACAAGGCGATACTATGCGACCTATACGGCCTATAATGGCCACTCGATTATGCCCATGTTGATGGAAACAGAGGATTTTCTGAGATTTCGGATGCGGACCCTGAGTGGCGAAGCGGCCCGCAACAAGGGGATGGCGCTTTTCCCAAGAAGGGTCAACGGATTGTACACGATGATTTCCAGACAGGACGGAGAGAGCCTGTATATGGTCCAGTCGGATAATATTCAATTCTGGAACGGCGCCAAGGAATTGCAGGGCCCTCGGTACAGCTGGGAATTCGTACAAATCGGAAATTGCGGATCGCCTATTGAAACAGAAATGGGCTGGCTTCTGCTGACCCATGGAGTGGGGCCTCTCAGAAGATACTGTATCGGCGTGAAGCTTCTGGACCTGCAGGATCCATCCAAAGTAATCGGGAGCCTGAAAGAGCCGCTTATCATGCCGAACGAATACGAGCGGGAAGGGTACGTCCCCAATGTAGCGTACACCTGTGGGGCCGTCATCCACAATGATGTGCTGGTGATACCCTACGGAGTCTCTGATACATCTACTTGTGTGGCTACGATTCAACTGAGAGCATTACTGGATGCCCTTGTGCGGAAGTAGCCTTGCATGTTGTGCCTGCATTGCTATCCCACGAAACGAAGGATCATCAGCAGGCTTACCAGGCTCAGCAATAGACTGAGGCGCAGGTTTTCGGCGCCGCCTTTTTCCCTGGCGAACATGCCGTTCTGGAGGAAGTAGGCGGTGTCGATCACAACGAGAAAGAGCATCATGCCGCCGCATACGAGGGTGAGTCGTTCGCCGAGCGGCTTGCCCAGTATCAGCAGGATCCCCGAAGCGACCAGGAGTGCGGCCAGTACGGAATCCGGATAGACGAAACATCTTTCATGGAGGACATAGCCTGTGGGGAGCCACGGTTCGTTGTGCTCCGTGCGGAACCATTGGGTCCAGAACAGAACGATTCCCAGCGCCGTGAGGATCTGGACAGCCGCGACGATCCGGGGGTCAATGAAATCCAGCATGTTCCTTCTCCTCTCCTTGACCAAGGGGTTCTGACCGTGGAGGCATTGTATCGTTACGGTTGGAGGATGCCAAGGGGCGCAGAGGGCGCCTACGCATCCTTGCCTTTGAACAGAACCGGATAGGCGAGAATTCCGAGGCCCCCTGCCAGCCCGTCAACGACCCAGTCCAGCCAGTCCGGGTCCCGTCCGGGCACAAAGCCCTGGTGGAACTCGTCCAGGAGGCCGTATCCGAGAACGATGGCAAAGGCGAGAAGGGAGGGTCGTGGGGAAGGTTTGCCGTCCGGGCCCGGTAGGATCATCCTTGCCGTAAACAGGCCCAGAGCGAAGTATTCGCCGAAGTGAAAGAGGAGGTCCGAGCGGCCGGGGCATGCCGTCGAAGGCAATGTGAGCGAAGAGGCGTAGAAGATCGCGCTCATCAGGAGCAGGGCGGGCAGGGCTCGGTAAAGCCCTCTGGAAAAGAGGTCCGCTTCGCCTCGCCCCGTGGACAGGCAGGCCAGGACCAGGGCGCACAGCGCCAGGTAGAGGGGAAGCCCGAGGAACGGAAACGAGAGCAGACCCTCCCGGCGAAGGATCGCGGCCGACAGGCCGGCGGCCAGCAGGAAGGTGCCGCAGAGGAGCGCCTTTTCTTTCGGGGTCCCGTAAGGAATCTTCACGTTGGAGGCGATTGTTGTACTTCCGTGTCCCGATTCGGCATGTCTTCGCCGTACAGCACGACGCGGTTTCTGCCCGTGCGTTTGGCTGTGTACATGGCCACGTCGGATTTTTCGATGAGTTCTTCCCGCGTCGTTCCGTCTTCCGGATATCCGCTCACGCCGAAGCTCGAGGTGAAGGTGAGGTTCAGCCCTTCTTTTTCATACAGGAAGGGGGTGTCGGACAGGGTTTTGCGAATCCGCTCCATAATATCGACGGCCGTCTGTTTCTCGACGCCGGGCATGATGATGGAGAACTCGTCTCCCCCGAACCGGGCCAGGATCACCTCGCCGTCGCGGAAATTGTTCTGAAGGAACTGAACAAAGGATTTGAGCACGAAATCGCCGACGATATGCCCGTATGAATCGTTTGCGTTCTTGAAAAAATCCAGATCGGCCATGACCAGAGACAGCGGCCTTTGCTCCTGCTGCGCCTTCCTGAGTTCGAGCGCCAGGCTCTCTTCGAATGCCTTGCGTGTCAAGGCACCGGTCAGCCCGTCGAATCGAGACAGGTCCGTGTACTCCTCCATCCGTGTCAATAACTTCTCCACCCGCACAGCGACTTCCTTGATGTCGTAAGGCTTGGACAGGTAATCATCCACACCGACCTCGAGGCCGTGAAACCGCTCCTCGTCCCCCCTGGCGGAAAGGAAGATAAAGGGAATCATCTTCGTGGCCTCGTCTTTCTGGATTTCCTCGAAGAGGGCATACCCGTTCATTTCCGGCATGCTGATGTCCGAGATCATCAGGTCGGGTTTGATCTCGTACACCATCTCCAGGGCCCTCAGGGCCGAGGTGGTGGAGTGTACCCGGTAGCCCTCCTTGGTGAGCGCCACCACGAGGGCATTGACCTGGTTCGGTTCGTCGTCGACAATCAGGATCTTCTTCTTCGCCTTTTCGATCTTGGGGCGGGCCTTCTTCATGATGCCCGCTCCGCGGCCTTCTTCCTGCGCGTCTTCCCGCATGGAGATCTGGGAAGGCAGGATGAAGTGGAAGGTTGATCCCTTTTCTGCTTCGCCGTTTTCCAGCCAGAGGTTTCCGCCGTATTGCTCGAGGATCTGCTTGCAGAGGATGAATCCGAGGCTCAGTCCTTTCTTGCGGTCCAGGACGGCCCTCTTGGGCGCCATGGTCGAGGATTCGACAGGCCCCTCGGATCCATTCGTGCTGCTCGGCAAATCGGTGCGATTGGAAAGTGTGAACCGGATCAGGGTATGACGGTCCGAACCCCGCTGTCCCTCGATCGGAAAGGCCCTGAGCCAGATTCTTCCCCCTTCCCGGGTTTGGGTTACCAGATTCTGCAGCAGGGTGCTGATGACGTAGTAGATCTTCTCGGATTCCGCCCATATCTTCGGGCAGCGAGGATCCAGCCCGGTTCCGTACGTGAGACCCTTTTTCTTGAGGATGGCTTCATGGTCTTTGAGAATTCTCTGGATCATTTGGGGCAGAAAGATTTCTTCATTCTTCCATTCCGAGCGTTCTGACGATGTCTGGTGGCGCTGCACCAGGTCTTCGATCATCTGTTCGAGCCGCTGGCTTTCGGCGCGGATGATGGCGAGGAATTCCCTTTGGGTTTCCGAATCCGTGTCAGGATAGTTCAGGAGAATTTCGGTGAACGACCGGATCGAGGTCAGCGGGGATCGGAGGTCGTGGGAGACTTCGGACAGGAACCCACCCTTCATGCGGGCCAGTTCTCTGTCCCGTGTAACGTCCCGGATGAGCCTCAGGGTTCCCACGGTGGCGCCGGCTTCATTCTGTATCCACGTGCTGCGGACTTGCAGGATGATTCGGTTCCGGTTGGGACCCAGGATTTCCCCTTCCTTGTCGTGGGCGTAGGAGTTGTAGATCTCGCACTCCAGGCACCGGTCCTGGTCCGGGGGCGTCTGGTCTTTCGCGGGCCGCGAAGCCGTGCACAGGGGGCAGGTCTTGTGCGTCCAGCAATCGGTGAAAACCTTTCCCCACAGAGGGCAATT
>WFRX01000236.1 GCA_015486285.1 bacterium | reverse complement strand
GATCGGCGCGGCGCGAAGCCAGCTGTGGGATTACCTCTGCGGCCTCTTCCGGAAATACGATTTCATCCTTTCCCCCGTCATCACGGTCGAGCCCTTTTCCGTGGACATTTTCGGCCCCGTGGAGGTGGACGGAACCCCGATCGACCCCTTCAGCGGCTGGATGCTCACCTGGCCCTTCAACTGGTCCGGCCACCCGGCGGCCTCCGTGCCCTGCGGGTTCACCAAGGCGGGCCTGCCCGTGGGCCTGCAGATCGCCGGCAGAACGCGGCGGGAGGAAACGGTCTTCCAGGCCGCTCACGCCTTCGAGCAGGCCCGGCCCTGGGCCCGCCACCGGCCGACAATGGAGTAGGCAGGGAGAGATTGCGGGAAGGGGAGGAGTCAGGGTCGATGGCCCGCAGCCCGTTCCGCAATCCCGGCTTGCGTGAGCGCGTTGTCCAGGAGGGTCCGGCCGCTTCCGAGTTCTTCCACGACCAGCCTCGCCGCCGGGGAATCGGACGCAAAGGTCAAGCGGAATCTCCTGGCCTTCCCGGTGATGTCGAGGACAAAGGCGTCGGGCTTCTCGAGAAGATGGACATTTTTCATGAGAGAGGCCCGGCCCGCCTCGAGGGTTTTCACCTCGCACGGCAGCATTACGTGGAGGAAGACGTCCGTTTTCCTGGGCTTCACCGGCTCGACTTCCACGCGCCATGCGCCGTGTTGCATGTTGAAGGGACCCGCATTGGCTACGGATTCGCCCTCCATGGGCCACTGGTTGTATTCCGCGTCCATGAACTCGAAAGAGTGCCTGTTCGAGTGATCGCTCCGGATGACCTCCGTTCCCTCGGGCAGATGCGGGATAAAGGACCGGTATGGCTTCATGGTGATTGTGTTCGTCGCCGGGTCGGTACGCAGGACTTTCCCGTAACCCTTGTAGAAGACGTCGTCCACAGGCCAGCAGGGTCTGCCCCAGGTCGACTTGGAGTAGGGCCATTGCGATTTTCCGATGTATACGAAATCTCCCGGATCGAACCCCTTCGAATCCTGGACGGTGATCTCCCTTCCTCCCTTATAGGGGCGTGCCAGTGTTGTCCTGCGAATCCCGCCCGGGCCCGCCCCGCCCACCACGCGGGTCAGATGATCTTCAGGGAGCAGGATGCGGCATAGAAGCCGTCCGTCCGAGGGGCCCAGGTTCCAGCCTCTCAGCGTGAGCATGTTCGTGTTCCGTGACTGAGAGATCCCTCCTCGAAGGTTTCCGCGGAGGGGGACGCCGCCGGGTTTTCCGGGGATCTTCCGCGAATAGGGAATCGTCCCGTCAAAGGTTTCCTCGC
Organism: bacterium; assembly: GCA_015486285.1. GTDB lineage: Bacteria > Desulfobacterota > DSWW01 > DSWW01 > DSWW01 > S015-6. The sequence goes on along the minus strand of WFRX01000236.1, from coordinate 2,362 downwards.
CGTCGAGTTCGGGGCGGTAGATCGAGTGGAGAAGCCACCTCTTGGGGTATTCGGCGTTTGTGGAATGCACCCTGTCGAATACGACGATGAAGGCATCCGGCCTGAGGAAGACCAGGCTCCGCGTTACGAGGGATACCTTCGGTCTCTGTCCTTCCGTAGTGACCCCGGTGCAGTTGTAGGCCCTCGTGATGTCCGCATGGACGTAGTCGTAGACGCCCGGAACGCTCTCGAATTTGGTGACCCCTCCGAGGTAGTGTTTTTCATCCATGGCCTCGGCGGCCGTTGTCACATAATGGACCCATCTCTGTCCTCCATCGTTTGCATAGCCGTACCAGACGGGATCGACCTGGTTCTTGTCGAGCGCCTCTCCCGGGCGATAAACGAGGATCGAGTTGTGCGCCACGGTCCGGGAGGCATAGTTGCCCCGGTGCACGGTCTCCTCGTACTGCCCGCTGTCGATGGCGAGCCAGCCCTTTTTGTAGATCTGAAAGCTTCCCTGGTCGCGGTGGGAATGGCTGAGCATGTGGCTCGATGCCTTGAACCAGACGAGGGTGCCGTCCGGGTCTTCCCAGGAACTTCGCATGACCACGGTTCCGGTGCCCTCGGGGCGGCCTTTCGGAAAATCAGGCGGCATCGATGAGCCGGAGGCGACGGCCCCGAAGAGATGGGCGAGGGGCAGCCTGATTTTTGTGGGGGAGGCGGCCGGCACCGTTCCGTCCCGGAACACAAGGTCCCACACGAGCCGGGGACCTGCCTTTTTGGCTTCCTTCTGGGAGAAGGGACCGCCGAAGGGGGTGGTCTGTGCGCGGGTCCTCTGCTGAAGGAACCAGTTGAGCACGGCGGCCAGGTCCGGCCGCCCGGATCCGGCCGCTGCCCCCTGCGCCTGCTCGATGTTGATCAGGGGCCCGAGGGCGCTGCTATATCCGATGTACCGGTAGTCGCCGAAACGGACGAGCGCCCATGGCTGACCCGTGCGTCCCTTCGCATTGTCGTACCGGACGGCCGTTGGGAACGGGATGGCCTGATAGAGCCAGGCGAGGGGAAACCCGGTCAAGAAAGTATGATCCCCGTAAAAGGGGTCCGCGCTCGCCGTTTCCCACATGCCCAGGGGCCATATCCTGGAGGCGTAAGGGTGTTCGCCATACATGGTGCCGTCCGGATAGTTTCCCCCTTTGCAGGCCGTTTCGAGGACCACCGAATAATTATCGAGGAAATAGGACACAAAAAAGTCACAGTATTCCCGGGCCTTCCGATCCACCGCCGCCGCTGCCGCGGGGTCGTCGGGGTGCATGGCCTTCCCGTCCCCGTAAAAGGCGAGACCGTAATAGGCATACGTCTCGCGGGTGCCCCTGAATCGGTTGCCTATGTCCCTTTTGAGTGAGTCACGCATCCGGTCGCAGACTTCGGTGAAATTCCGAAACACCCTTGCGCGCTCCTCCGGCGTCATGGCAGGGAAGAGCCAGTCGTAGCATGCGATCAGGAGGGGGGTTTTCCGCATGAAGTAGGAAAGGTCTTTCGGGGGATGGAGTTGCAAAAGCAAGTCCACGCCCACTCTTCCGACCTCTTGAACAGAGCGCTTTGAACGCCCGTGTCCGGGCACCTCCCCTGCAGCGTACACGAAGGCGAGGCGAAGGCAGTCGTAGACCCAGGGTTTCTTCTTGCCCGGAGTGAACTGGTCGGCAAAGCGCCTCAGGGCTCCGTAATAGGAGGCCTGGACTCCCCTTCTGTCGGCACATCGTTTGCGGATCTCTTTCAGCGTCTCATGGGTCAGGAAGATCCGTGGGTGCCCCGGGCGGATCGTGTACGACGGGCTCTCCGCTGCTGTCGCGGATCGAACAGATGAAAGAGCGAGGAACAGGACCAGCGCCGGCACCCGCCAGCCGGCGATGGCCGTCCTTCCCGCCCGAGGATTTTCCCTGTGCCCGGCAATCGGTCCGGTGCCGCTTCGGTCCCTCATCGTTCCGCCCTATCGGGGTGTTTTCGAGAGGGTGACGGCTTCCTCGTCCCCCCTTCAGCCTTCCAGGTTAGCCGAACCATGGCGATTTGTCATGAAGGGCGAGGGCACGCGGCCTGTTCAAAGGGCCGGCGGGAGGGGGGCCACGTCTTCAACGGTCAAAGAAACGACCCCGAAATCCTCTTCTACGCGTCCCCGCAACAGGTAAGGCCGATGGGTGTCCAGCATGCGGGAGAACCGCTCGAAGGCCTCGGGGAAGAAGGTCGCTTCATACAGGGCGGTCGTGTCCTCGAAGCTTGCGAATTCCATCGGTTCCTTCCGGCGGGTCAGGACGGTCTTGCCCGTAACGAACCAGCCGACCGTCGTTATCTTTTTCCCCGTATACGCATGGAGCTTTGCGGCTGGAAC
>WFRX01000235.1 GCA_015486285.1 bacterium | reverse complement strand
ATGCCGAGGTCCTTGCGCCGGCCTCCCTGCGCGAAGACATCCGCAGAGAGGCCGCCGCGATCGTGAAGCGGTATGAGGGCAAGGTCCGCACGGTCAAGTTGCGCGATTCGCTGAAATGAACGACACGTACCTGTTTGTGTACGGCACGCTCCGGCGGGACGGCGGCAGCGAGATGATCCGCCTGCTGACCCTGTACGGCGAGTGCGTCGGCGATGCCGCCTTCCAGGGGAAGCTGTACAAGATCGGGCGCTATCCCGGCGTTGTGCCGTCGGACGATCCTTCGGACCTTGTGCGGGGCGAGGTATATCGTCTGCGGGCCCCGGGGCTCGTATTCCCTCCCCTGGATCAATACGAGGAGTGCGGGCCGGGTTGCCCGGAGCCGACCGAGTTCGTTCGCAGGATGGAAGCGGTGCGGCTTGGAAGCGGCGAGACGATCCGGGCATGGGTCTATCTCTACAACCGGCCCACGGAGGGCCTCGAGAGGGTGCCCGGGGGCGATTTTCTGCAGAGCAACGGGATCCGCCCTAAGGCCTTTTAATACGCCTCACTACTTGCAAAGTTTTTCTTGACAGGACAAAAAAATTATGTGATTCTTTTGAATAGAATAAGCTTTGAATGGTAATTGCAACGTGCGGAAAGGGGGAGAGACATGAAGAAAGCGCTTCTGGGCGTCGCATTGCTGACCATCGCGGCTCTCATGGTGGGATGCGGCGACTACGACCCGATTGTCGTCTGCTATGACAACCAGGACAACTGGTGCCAAGAGGTCGGAGAGTGGCAGGGCAGGGATCTGGTCTGCAACATGGCGGTTACCGTCCAGGACGAGTGTGAACGACTCGCTGCGATGATCCCGGATTGGTTGCCGGAATGGGTGCAGGACTGGATTACGATTCCGGACGTATGCAACCATATCCCGGAGAAAGGCTACCTCGGCACGTGCCAGGATGGGAGCCCGGGTATCGACTGTGCCGAGCAGGAAGACTGCCTCGGCGCATGTGATCTTGGAGACCCTCCGGCGGAGGAAGGGGTTTGCGGAGAGGTTCCTCCTCCCGCTTGATTGCACGGGCGGGGTACGAAACTTTATTCAGATCCTCAGTAAAACGGGCTGTATCCTTTGTGGGGTATGGTCCGTTTTTTTGTGTCATCGCGGTGAATGGCCGCCGAATCTCATGCAAATGAATAAAATATAGTTTCATTAGAAGAAAAAACGAGTTGACTTCTTTCGGGCCGCTCCGTTACAATAGATAAAAAATATCATGTTCCCGGGGGAAAGAATAATGAGAAGACGCCTCTTGGTTGCCCTGCTGTGCCCTTCCATCTTTTTTCTCTTCCTGTGCGCGACCCAGGCCGCATACGTCTCGATTCCGTTAACGAACAACTCCTATGACGACAGGGAGCCCCAGATCAACGATAACGGGTGGGTGGTCTGGATGGGAAACGATGGCTCCGACATGGAGATTTACCTCTATGATGGGGTGAGTACAACCCAGATTACAGACAACGCTTACGATGACGTGGGTCCCCAAATCAACAATAACGGCGAAGTCGTCTGGGAGGGAGATGACGGCACGGATTATGAGATCTTCCTTTATGACGGAAGCGGTATTACCCAGCTTTCCGACAACGCGCTTACGGATATGGTGCCCCAGATCAACGATAACGGGTGGGTGGTCTGGATGGGAAACGATGGCTCCGACATGGAGATTTACCTCTATGACGGGGTGAGCACGACTCAAATTACGAACAATACGTCCCAGGAATTCTATCCCCACATGAACAATAGCGGCCATGTGGCCTGGAGAGCGTGGGACGGCACGGACTGGGAGATCTTCCTTTGGGACGGCGAGAACACAACCCAGCTCACGAACAACGCTTATGATGACGGCTATGATTTTTCGTTCTCGACGCCTCTGATCAATGACAATGGGCAAGTGGTCTGGGAGGGAGATGACGGCTCGGACTGGGAGCTCTTCCTGTATGACGGGGCGAGTACAACCCAGCTCACGAGCAACGCGGAAGATGACTTTTTTCCCCAGATGAACGGGAACGGCCGGGTGGTCTGGACAGGTCTTCGCGGCTATGATACGGAGGTTTTCCTGTATGACGGCGTGAACACAACCCAGCTCACGAACAACGCTCTTCCTGATATGGTGCCTGAGATCAACGACAACGGCTGGGTGGTCTGGGAGTTGGATGACGGCTCAGACACGGAAATCCTCCTGTATGACGGCGTAAATACAACCCAGCTCACGAACAATGAGTATGATGACAAGCTGCCTCAGATCAACAAGAACGGTTGGATCGTCTGGGAGGCAAATGACGGTTCGGACGATGAGATCTTTCTTGCCTTGCCGGAGGACAGCTGCAACGATGAAGACGGCGACGGTTTCGGGGACCCTGCCAGTCCTGCATGCGATCACCCTGATCGAGACTGTAACGACTCCGATCCCGGCATTCACCCCGGAGCCCCGGAGATTGAATGTAATGGAATTGATGAGGACTGTACCGGAGGGGACGATTGCCCGGGTGCATGCACCGCGCCGGCAGCAGCCTCGACCTATCCGTCGAGTCGTCCGGTTGGAGGCCGTGCGCTCGAGAATAGGCTGACGCTTGTGCTGCTTTGCGTCGGCACGGTGGTTGGTTTGAGGCGCCTGCGCAGAAGCAAGTAGGAAGCGGCGCGATTTCGACGGATGGATGGGGGGCGACCTCACGAGCGAGCAAGGGGGGATTGCCCTGGACCCATCCCGACGGCCGGGTCCAGGATCCCCATTGTTTGTTCTAGTGCGCCCCGTCCAAGCGGATACGGGTCCTGTCTTTGAACAAGAAGTCCTTCTTCAGGAACCCTCTTGGGTCGCCCTTCTCGTCGTAAATGTTGGTGCGGTCCTTCAATATAGGGTCTTCCTTCAGGGTTCCGATCCTGCGGCCTTTCTCGTCGTAGATGTTCACCGTGTCCTTCAGCAGGACGTCTCGCTTCAAATAGCCGCTGCCGCCGCCGCAACCGGGCTGATCGGAATCCGCCGCCCGCAGAGGGGCGTTCAGGCTCAGGCAGAAAAGCGGGACGAAACAGACGGAAAGCCATGTCTTCATGTCGGCTATTTCTCCTTCCCGGATTGCTCCATACACCCATCCCCTGGAAAATCAAAACCGGTTGTATCGCCGCCTTACCGACGGCCGCCGCATCCTGGATCCACGCCCCGGTCCCTTTCCCCGGCCGTTTGCGGCGAACATGGCAAGGTGCAGGACCTGGTCTTCCAGGACGAGGGCGAACCCGTCCAGCCTGGCCGAGGCAATGCGGCAGTCCGTACCGAGCGCCACGGACGGACGGCTTTCGACCTCGGCGGAAAGCGCATCCTTGAGAAAGGAGGTCGCCTTCCCCCTGAGCGCCTTGTGTTCCTTGTCCGGGTCGAGCCGGTCGATGGCATCGAGCGCGTAGCTCTCGACGAGCTTTTTGAAGTACTTGGACAGGGCGCCGGGGCCGGCAAAGCTGTCCAGCCCCGCGACCCGTCCGTTGATCATGAAGATCGCACCCGCCTGCATGTCCACCGGCCTGAAACGGTCCGCGTATTCCCGCAGGGTGGGTCTCGTCTTGTCGTAGATGGCGGACATGGCCATGCTGGGGGAGGCGGCCTTCATCCGCATCGCTTTTTCCTCGATCTTGTCCCAGAGGGCCCCCTGATCGGACCGGAACCGGCCCGACTCCCGCACGGCACTGTGGACCTGCCCGGCCTTCATGGCTCGCAGTTCCGCCGACATGAGCTTGTCCCCGCTGCGGAACCGGGCGCCGTCGTAGTGCCACCTGCCTTGTTCCACGCAGCTTACCGGGATGACCGTCGTCGAATGCGCCGCCACGATGATGGTTGTGTTCACGATCCGGTTCTGCTTGGCCCCCACCAGCTCCTCGCCGTCCAGGATGAGGACCTCCCGGGCGGACTTGTTCGTGACCTTGATTTCCGGGACGGAGCCTGCATGGTCCATTTCCGCCACCTCGATCAGGCCCTCCGACAGGGCCTCGTCCAGGGTCAGGAACTCGAGGGTGCTATCGTACTCCGACAGAAGGGGAAACAATGCGAGATTCTTGTAAGACTGTCGGCGGCCGATCTTGATCCGTCCCAGGTACTCCCTGATCACGTTTTCCATAACGATCACACTCCTTTCCCATTGGCTTTTCCCCCATTGTATCGGAGCCCTTTGACAGATCCGGTCAAAGGAAATCGTCTTTTTCAAAAATTTTCGCTGTTCACTTTGCAAGGACGTATGGGACGAGCAGGCTCCGTGGGCGGGGCGACCGAGAGCAAGCAGTGGAATCCAAATCGGGGGGGGCGGTGCCCAAGCGATCGAGCCGGCCTCCCTGGGCGAGAAAATCCGGGAAGCGGGCTCAGGGGTCCTCAAGCAATCCGGTCCGTGGGCTGCCGGACGGGAAACGTCAAGGGGGGACCGCTCTCGTCGGTCGAGGTGAAAAATGGGGACGGATTCGAATTTTGTTCACAGGGGCCATCGTTTCTCGCTGGGGCCGACGCGGATACTCGTTATTGAATCGTGGCGCCTCTTCTGCCTTCTCTGCGTTCGTGCCGGCGGATGACCCCCGTCGCTCCGGCCGGACCAATGAGCCTGGGACCGGTTCTGTAATAGTCTGTGGGTGTCGACTCCGTGGCCGGTGCCGGCGCCGGTTCCGCAGGCGGCGGCGATGCGACCGGATAGTCCGGCTGGATCGTTGCAATGTCCTTCATGGAATAGGTTGCTGTTCTCCCGTTGCTCTCAATGGTGACCGTTTCGCTGTTCCGGGACACGATCTTCCCCGTGACGGTTGCACCGTTTGAAAAATGAATGGTGTCGGCATGGGCCCAGGCAGACACGACGAGCAGAAGAGTCGTGATGACAATCGCTCTGATCATGGAATCCCCTCCCATGTTCTTGGAAAATCATGCAATGTGCAAGTGTTTATCCCTGCCTCCATGTTCTGTAAAAGATACTGAATAGTCAGTCGGCTTGTCAATGACGAAGCCGGCAGCGACCAGGAGATGTGTAAGAAGGGCCACGGCGATGTTTGCTCCAATCGCAGCGCGGGACCGATCCGCATTCGTGGCCGTCGGCGAAACTGATTGCCGTGTTCCTCTGTTTCAATTTTCCCTGTTTGATGAGTTATGCCAGTTATGTGATAATAAAAACTTCGGCCTGTGAGGGGGCCGGTACGGATCGAATCCCATACGCAAAGAACTCTGCTAATGAACGACGAGTCCAGCAACGAACCGCACGAGCAGCAGAAAAGCGGGCCGGATAAAACCGCTGCCGACAAGCCACCGGAGGCCGCTGAGTCCGCCGAAGCGGCGCAACAGCCGGCCCCAAAACCGTCTCCCCCCAAACGCGGAGTCAACCCCGTCACGGTGTTCACGCTCCTGGTGCTCGCCGTGTGCGCCGCGCTCTTCGCCTGGCACATGGTGGCCGACCGTTTCACACCGTTCACCGCCAAGGCCCGCGTGGAAACGTTCACCGTTCCCATCGCCCCCCAGGTATCGGCCTACGTGGTGGAGATCCTGGTAGTACCCAACGAGCGCGTCGAAAAGGGCCAAATTCTGGTGCAGCTGGACCGCAAGCCCTTCGAGCTGGCCGTGAAGTCGGCCAGGGCGGCCCTGGCCAAGGCCGGGCAGGACGTGGGCGCCCTTACTGCTTCGGTGGATTCCGCGGCCGCCCATCTCGAGGTTGCCCAGGCCCGCCTGGAGCGTTCCCGCCGCAACTACGACCGTGTGCAGCGTATTTCCCAAAAAAACCCTGGTGCGCTTTCCGAGGCTGACCGCGACCGGGCCTTCAGCTCCCTGGAACAGGCCAAGGCCGGGGTGATCTCAGCCAAGGCCAAGCTGGAACGCGCCAAACAGCAGCTTGGCGAGAAGGGGCCTAAAAACCCCATGATCGCCTCGGCCGTGGCTGCCCTGGACCTGGCTTTGTATAACCT
>WFRX01000234.1 GCA_015486285.1 bacterium | reverse complement strand
CCTCCCCTCCTCCGTTCTCCGGGCCAGCTCCACCAGGGCGACTTCTCCCTCGGCGCGGCAGATGAAATCGATCGACGGAAGCGCCAGCAGTGCGCGGGTGGGCATGAATGTGGCCTGAGGCCCGCCGATCAGAACCTTTGCGTCCGGGAGGATGCGTTTGCAGGCGCGGGCCCATCCTTCGACCAGGTGGATGTTTCGCTGGTACGCGGAGAACCCGATCAGAAGGGGACGACGGTCCTGCAGGTAGCGGGAGAAGGCGGCGATGGAGATCCGTGTGCCGGCACCCACATTCAGGAGATCGGTGGGATACCCGGACGCCTTGGCGTAGGCCGCCAGGTAACCGAGCGAAATGGGCGTGTGTTCCGGCTGAAAGGGATTGAACTCGATCAGAAGGATTCGCATCGCCTCAATAAGGCTCCAGATCGACGCTGCACCGCAGGTGATAATAGGTGTGGAGGATCCGCTCCTCCCGCCTTTTCCGGCCGGACGTGATCCGCACCTCGGAGGCCCGGCGAAGCCCTTCCGCCGCCTCGCGCGGACCGGGAAAGGCCCGGTACCCCGTACCCACTGCCTTGCCGGTGATCGTATCGAATACCGCCGCATCCGTCTCGTTTGCAACGATCGCGTACGGAATCGGCCTCTCACCGCCCATGAGACGCGCCAGGGCAACAGCGGCCCGCTCCCGGGTGCTCAGGTGGCCCCTCACGCACTTGACCAGCAGGGCCGCCTCCTGATCCAGACAGACCAGGATCTCGATCGGTATGCAGAGTTCGCCCTCTGCCGTGGCCAGGACAAACGATTCGTCCAGCCTCATCGCGCCCTCGTCGTAGCCCGCCTCCTTCAGGGCGCCGATGGCCTGCCCCCGAATCCGGTTCCGATCGGCCATGTTGAGTGTGCGGAAACCGGTTTTATCCATCCCCAGACTCCCCTGACCGTGCCCGGTCTCCATGGGCGCCCCCATTCTTGTTCGAGGACGTGGACGTACGCTAGTAAGGCAAGCAGCCTGCCTGCGGGGCACAACTCAAATTTTGAAGACAGGAGGGCCCACACAGCCTTCGAGACGCGGTAAGAGTGAGTGACTTGGCAATATTGTGCTGTCCAGGGTTCCCTCGTAGATTTGTGCCGGCAGGCCGCGGGGCTGCAGGCAGATCTCAGGCCGCGCCTTTTGCGGCAACCTTGGCCTCGGCGGCAACGGTCAGGTGCTTGGCAAGCCGCTTGGCCATGGCGACGACCGTTACCGTGGGAGGCAGGCCCCACGGCTCGGGGATGATCGTCGTATCCATGCAGTAGCAATTCCGGATCTGGGTCTGACAGTTCTTGTCGAGCAGCTCGCCGATACGGACCGTGCCCCCCGGGTGAGAGGCCACCACGGAGGTCTTCACGAGCCCGTTTCGATCCGCGCCGGCCTTTGTCAGGATCTCTTCGGCCAGGGCCGCCCCCTTGTTGAGCTTCCACCATGTGTCGTTGTCGAGGGGTTTGGAAAAGGATTCGTCCTTGTTGATCCTGCCGTTGAGGCCGTCCCGTACCTTGATCATGATACTGAGGGTCTTCTTGTACTTCAGCACCTTGGGGAGGGAGACCCAGCCCCTTGGTCCGTTCAAGCCGAGGAGCGAGGTGTACATCAGCGGAGGCAGCCCCTGGTCGGTCATCATGATTCCGTCGTCTACCAGGTTGACGCCGGCGCTCATCGGGACATCGAAGAAAGAGCCCTGCCCGTCGATCGGGGCCGCTACGAAACAGAGGGGATCGCAGAAGAAGCCCTGCCCTGCGTCGTGGATCCCGGAGCGCTGCAGGATCGGCGGGGTGCCCTGCCCTCCCGCGGATAAGATAACCGTGTCCGCGTGAATGTCGATCCAGCCCCTTGGATCCCTCGCCCTGACGCCCACAGCCTTCCCGTTTTCGGTCAATACCCTGTCCACCTTCGTCCTCAACAGCAGCTCCATTCCGTTCCGCCTTGCTTCCTCGATGAACTCCCGGGCCGTCCACTTGGCGCCCGTCGGGCAGCCGAGGGCGCAAAGACCGCAGTTCTGCCTGCACTTGTCCGCGCGGATCCACTTGTCGATGGGCTTCCAGTCCAGCCCCATGTCCTGAGCGGCCCGCATGATTTGTCGGGTCGCCGGGCCGATTCGGGAATCAGGCAGGGGCTGGATGGGGATTTCCTCGTACAATTCGTCCACTTCTTCGGAGAGATCGATGCCATACCTGTCTTTGAGCCATGCGGGGGGCCTTACCGCCGTCCCGCAGTACACGACCGACGCGCCGCCCGCCGTTTTCGGCCGCATGACCCACGTCCCCTCCTTCGAAAAGGTCAATCCGAAGCCGTCGAGCATGGACAGCAGAAAAGGGGAGTAGCCGAACCGCGTCTGGTATTTCCCGGCCTCGCAGAGGATGACGGTTTTTCCTTTCCTGCTCAATTCTCGCGCCATCGTGGCCCCACCGGGACCTGAGCCGGCGATCACCACATCGGCATGCAAGATCCTTCTCGGTTCTGTCATGGCCCCTTCTCCTTTTCGTTTCGACGGGCGCCCGGCGTTTGAAACCGGGGGCGGGTCCTCTGGCATGCGTGCCCATGCAGCTTTGGGTTGTTTTGACCATCCAACCGACGCGCAAGCGATGCCTTCCCGTTTTCAATCCCTTGAAAGATAGTCCATAGCAGAGGGGATGCCATAAGTCAATGAGCCCATTTGCGCATGGCCCTCTTTGAGTGAGACAGGAAATATCCACATTCTAGTATGAAATAGAAAGGATGCAAACCTAATGAGTTATAATCAATAGTTAATTTAATACATTAAATCATGGAAGACCACCACGGGAAAAGGCCCGGGGACAAACCCCTGCCTTTTCGCCCCATTGCGGACGCGGATCCCTTGACAGGTTTCGAGTGACTATGTTATTCGATTTTCTGTAAAAAGTGAAATGTACTTGTTGTCAGTTTTGGAATCGCGAGGAGGGCAAGGCCATGGCGGTGCGGTACCCGAGCGACGAGTGGATCAAGGAACTTTCGAGGATCTGCAATGAGGACCCGGAGTTCAAGACCGTGGCAGGGAAATTCTCCGGCAAGTTCATCTTTCAGGTCGAACCGGAGGAGGGCAAACTGGATCAAACCGCTCTGCTTTCGGTCCGGGTGGAGCATGGGACAACCAGCGAGGCCAGGGCCCTTTCCTCGCTGGACGAGTGTCCTGACGCCGACTATGTGGTGACCGGGAAATACTCGGTCTGGAAGAATGTGGTGCAAGGCAAGCAGGAGCCTCTCCGGGCGATCATGACCCGGAAGCTGAAGCTGGTGAAGGGAAAGCAGTTGAACCTGCTCAAGGAGGTGAAGCTGGCACTGAAGATTATGAACACCAGCGCCGGGATCGATGCGGTATATCCGGATGACCGGTAAAACGGTTGCGATACGGCGTATGCATGTGACGGGAGGCTGCGTCTCCTGTCCGCAGGGGGAAGAGAGGAGAAGAGAAACATGGCGATCTTCGCGGGAGTAGACATCGGGTCCACAACGGGAAAGGCCTTGTTGCTGGATGACAAGGATACGATCTTGGCGAGCACCATCATGGAGGTAACCACCCGGCCGGAGAAGACGGCGCGCATCTGTGTGGACGCCGTGCTGGAACAGGCGGGGATCAAGGAGGATGAAATCAGCTTTATGGTGGGTACCGGCTACGGCAGGGTGAAGATCCCCTTTGCGAGCGACAACATCTCCGAGATCACCTGCCATGCCAGCGGGGCCAAGTGGCTTCATCCCACCGTAAAGACGGTGATCGACATCGGCGGCCAGGACTGCAAGGTAATCGGCGTTCGGGACGACGGCAAGGTGCGGGAGTTTGTGATGAACGACAAGTGTGCCGCCGGGACCGGCCGCTTTCTGGAGAGCCAGGCGCGGGTGCTGGACGTGAAGATCGGGGAATTTTCGGAACTTTCGAAGCAGGCCGACGCCCCTGCCATGATCTCGGCACAGTGCAGCGTGTTTGCCGAGTCGGAGGTGATCACCCAGTTGAATGAGGGCAACAGCATTCCGAACATCGTGGCCGGCATTCACGTGGCGATCGCCAGTCGGCTGATCAGCCTGCTGAAGAGGGTCGGAATCGAAGAAGACCTGACGGTGAGCGGCGGGTGTGCAAAGAACGAAGGCCTGATCAAGATCCTGCAGGAGAAGGTGGGGGTGAACATTGTGATGCTCCGGGAGGATCCCCAGATCGTGGGGGCCCTGGGGGCCGCCGTGCTGGCGCGGCAGAAATGGGAGAAGAAGAAGGCGGCCTGACGGGCTTGTGCGGACCTGAAGGTTCAAGGTGCGCCGGGCGGCGGGGGACGGCACAAGGCGAAAAAGGAGATCCCGTATGAAGGAACTTGACCGGTTCATGGAGATCACCAAGACCACCTATAACGAGACGATGAAGGCATGGAAAGAAGGGGGCGGAAAGATTGTCGGATATTTCTGCACGAATGTGCCGGAAGAGCTGATCATGGCGGCCGGCATGCTGCCCTACCGGGTGCGTTCTCCCGAAAGCCGCGACACCAGCGAAGCGGACCGCCACACGACCTACCTGAACTGCACCTATTGCCGCCACGCGGTGGACGACGCCCTGCAGGGCAACTTCGATTTTCTGGACGGCTTTGTGGGCGCGAACGGCTGCGACCAGATGCGGCGGGTTTCGGATATCTTCCGGGCCGTGGCATTCAAGGAACCCGCCGACCGGAACGAATTCTTCCTGGAGTATGTGGCCGCGCCCCGTGTTCCCTACGATGAGGCCTCCCTGAAGTACTACAAGGATGAAATCCTACGGACGAAAGAACACCTGGAGAAATTCTTCGGGATTGAAATTACGGACGAGAAGATCCGGGAGGCGATCCGGGAGGCGAACGAATCGAGGCGGCTCCTGCACGAACTCTACGAACTCCGCAAGGCCGATCAGCCCCCGGTGACGGGCGCCGAGGCCTTGAGCATCACCGTGGCCTACACGTGCATGCCCAAGGAGCAGTTCAACCGCGAATTGAGGGCATTTCTCCAGGCCCTGGGGGATCGAAAGGCTCTTCCGGATCACCGGAAGCGCCTCGTTCTGTACGGCAGCGGGCTGGACGACCCGGAGTGGATCCAGGTGATCGAGGATCAGGGGGCGATTGTCGTGGCCGACGGAGGCTGCTTCGGGGGCAGGATGTTCTGGGACCTTGCGGACGAGTCCTCCGACCCGATCGAAGCGCTGGCCAGGCGGTACTATGAGCGATGGTCCTGTCCCCGGATGTGTGATCGAGAGCGGAGACAGGGCAGGCTCAAGGAGATGGTGCGGGAGTGGCGTGCAGACGGGATCGTGGGCGAGCGGATCGTCTTCTGCCAGCTATGGGGCTCGGAGAAGGTGATGACCAACCTGGACGCAAAGGAAAGCGGAATCCCCACCTTGTGGCTGGAGCGGGAATATCTTCTCGGGGGCACGGGGCAAATGAAGACGCGCGTCCAGGCGTTCCTGGAAAGCATGGAATAAACCGGAGGGTCCGACAAAGGAGGATTCGCGCATGGCAGCTCCCATACAATTCAACAGAGAAAAGTTTTACCAGGTCTTCAATGATCATCTCGAGGCGGTGCAGAGCATGACCGAGGCGATGCAGGCCATCGGCGACCCGCGGGAAACCTGTGTCATCGAGGTATTGAAGTCCATCGAGGAGCACCTGGTGGGCCTCTTCAAGGCCGTGGAGGACGGCAAGAAGATGCTCTGGCACGAGTTCCTTTTCTTCCCGGAACTCTTCCGCGGATTTCCGGACGTGCATCCCTTCATGACCGAACTGCTGTGCGGCTTCCTGCCCCTGTTCGATCCCGAGGGCCTGAATCCGTACATCGACGCCGCGGAGAACATGGGCCTGCCGGCCGATATCTGCCCTGCGGACAAGGGGTTCCTCGGGGCCGTGTTGGAAGAGGCGCAGCCGCCGGCGGATCTCGTTGTGGCCCCCACTTCCCCCTGCGACTCGGCCGTCACCGGCTACCAGATCCTGGGGCAGCTCATCGAAGCGCCGGTCATCCAGTGCGACGTTCCCTACTGGCAGGACCAGCGCGGGGTGGAGCTGTACGAGCACCACGTCTGGAAGATGATCCGGACCATCGAGGAGAGGTTCAACACCAAGATGGACTGGGACCGCTGCCGGGAGGCGATTATCCTGGCGAACGACCTGATCGAGGCGTTCATCGCCGAGAACGAGATGCGCAAGCTCTCGCCCTGCCCTCACCCGGGCAAGCTCGGCTTCTACCAGTTCATGGCGACCTGCGCGACCTCCGGCACGGAGACGGGCAAGAGGCTGGCGGAGTTCATCCTCGAGGACTCCAAGCGGCTGGCCGCCCAGAAAAAGGGCGCCCTCGAGGAGGAGAAGGTCCGCCTCCTCATGTACAACCCGGACCCCTTCTACGACCTGGGCGTGCACGATTGGCTGGAGGACGAATTCGGCGCGATCACCGCCCTGACCTTCTTCGGTCATGCCACGCAGACGATGATTGATCCGAGCACGCCGGAGTCGATCGTTCGGGACTATGCATGGAAGATGATGAACATCTGCATGGCCCGCCAGTACCGGGGGCCTCACGAGTTCTTCATGGATGATTTCATCACGGTCCTGGACAACTGGAACGTGGATGCCGTAATCGTCCCGGCCCTGATCCAGTGCAAGCATGCCCAGGCCACGCACGGCTTCATCCGCGAGGTCTGCCGGGAAAGGGAAAAGCCTCTGCTCCTGGTGGAATTCGACCCCATGGATGCGAGACCGGTCTCCATCGAAAAGATCCACAGTACGATCGAAGAGTGGCTGGAGACCCAGGTCATCGTATAGACGAGGCGGGGGGCCGACCCTTTGGCGGAATTCGACGAACAGATCTTGGCCGTCCGAAGATTTGCGAGGAAACGGAAGGAAGCGGGCGGACTGCTTTCCGAAATACAGTGCGCCGGTTCACCGCGGGATCTGGTCCGGGGCCTTCCGGTCCCCTTCGGCTCCGATCACCCGCCGGCTGTGATCTTCAAGGAGGACACCTTTGTCGAGTTGGGCAATCCCGTGAACGGGTCCGCCTCCGTGGTCCTGTGGACGCGGCAGGCCGAGCTGGTCCGGGACGGCCTGATCACCCGCATAGGCCCGGATATCCCCGCCTCGGAGGGCCGGTCCCTGCCCTTCGGCCAGGTGATCCTGCTGGGCGGGAGCCGCCTGGAGGGAAAGGACCTGGGGAGGCTCGAGCGCGCGAGCAGCCCGTCCTCTCTGCTCGAGGGCTACATGATCCGCCATGTGCCCCGCAAGCTCTGGAGCCGGGTGAGCCGCGGGGCGGCCGCCAGGGGCTTCTGCTTCGAAACGCTGGGAAGGGCGCTCATGGCCCGCTACAAGGAGACCTTTCCCCTGCTGGAGAGCGTGGAGATCCTTTTTGTGACCTCCTCGAAGGCGGACGTGGAAGAGCTGGAAGCGATCGGGCTGCAGGCCAAGGGCAAGGCGTTGTCCATCCGGAAGCTGACGCGTACGGAGGAGGGCATTTACGAGTGCGATGAATTGAACTGTAACGAATGTCCGGAAAAGGAAATCTGCGATACGATCCGGGAAGTCCTGGTGATTCGCAAGAAGGGGAAGGTTGTCGGCGTGAAGATCATCCGGGAAGGCCGGGAGGAGGAAGGGACAAAGAAACCGGGGCCTTCGAATCCGTGAATGGACTACTGAGAGGGAGATGAGGATGGATGCCGTACCCGGAAAGAAATATCTGGTAGACGCCCTGAAGGGACGATATGGGGATCGCGTTCCCGTTACCGTTCTGCCCGG
>WFRX01000233.1 GCA_015486285.1 bacterium | reverse complement strand
GCTGGAAAGGCCCCTCAGGGAAATCGAGCGGATCCGCACGGAGCAGGGGATTCTCCCGCCCGCCGGGGCCGGCGAGGACGAGGAAGAGAACGAAGCGCCCGAAGCCGAAGAGACCCTCCCGGAAGCGTAGTACTCCAGCTCATAAATACGCTGACGCATCCAGGATCGGTTGAACCTCGGAGATTGCGAGGAGCCGCAGGCGACGTGGCAATCCCCCCGCTCCCACCGGGAAATAACACGGGACGGGGGAGATTGCTTCGGTCGCTACCGCGCCCTCGCAATGTCCGGGTGGTGCGTCA
This sequence comes from bacterium, assembly GCA_015486285.1. GTDB lineage: Bacteria > Desulfobacterota > DSWW01 > DSWW01 > DSWW01 > S015-6. The sequence goes on along the minus strand of WFRX01000233.1, from coordinate 2,270 downwards.
CCGCATTTGCCTCGCGCCATCGCAATGTCCGTATGGTTCGTTACTGCATTTGCACCACGCCATCGCAATGTCCGGGTGGTTCGTTACTGCATTTGCGCCACGTCCGTATGGTATGTGACCGTATTTGTGTTGCTCCCTCGCAATGTCCGTGTCATGGACGAGGCTTGTGCAGGGCGACTTTCAGAGCGGGAGGGAGAAGGAGCCCGAACCAACCGGGAGGGGACGGGAAATTGTACTCACAGCAGAAAGCGGTCGCCCTCGATCCGGCGGAAGGCCTTGCGCGGATGGCCCAGCAGGGCGTTGACCTGGTTCAGGAACGACGTCAGGGCGGCGTAGTCGACCGTGCCGTCAGGCTTGTGAAAGGCGGTCCCGGCCGGTTTCTTGATCTTCGCCAGATCGGCCGCCAGCGAGGGGCCTGCGGACAGAAGATCCCTTTTTTCTTCTTCACTCAGCCTTGCCATTGGCCCCTGCCTTCAGATTCTCTGCCACGTCCAGCATGTCAAACAGGGCGAAGTAATCCTCTACCAGCTCCCAATCGATGGTTTTTCGATGGGCCTCCACCAGTTTCTGAATGTCGGCCAGATCGTGGACCCTCCGGTGAGGGGCATTTGCCATGGCCTGAATCTTCAGGCCGATCACGTCTTCCACCACGAGCACCGGGACGGGCGGGCTTCCGGGGAAGAGCTCGGCCGGTGCGGCCCGTTCGAGCATTTTCATCGATGCTTCCCGGAAGGCGTGGATGAAATCGATCTCTCCCGGTTCCCCCTTCACAGAGACAAATTGCGAGACATTCTCGGACCTGTAGACCCTTTCGTAGCCCATGTCTTCCAGAATCCGGTCAATCTTCTCGAGATCGGCCCGGTCCACCAGGAAATCGAGATCCACTGTCGTCCTCGGATGACCGTGGATGGCTACGGCGTACCCGCCCGTGAGTCCGTACCGGATGTTCTCCTGTCGAAATCGCTCGGCAATCTCTCTCAGAACGCGTTCCAAATCCATGGGGTCAGGGTATCAGAGACCGTGTTTCCGCTGCAAGACAGCCATCCCGCGCGGGCGGCCTGGGGGCCACGCTTGCAATGGGCTCCTAGCGGAGGAACGGCGAGCGGCGAGCGGCCAGACAGGCGAGAAAGACCAGGGTAGAGAGCACCACGATGGAGCCGGCGGCCGGCAGATCCCACAGGGCGGCCGCCATGAGGCCGAGAAAGACCGTGGCCGTGGAGATCAGGGCCGAGAGCCAGATGGCCTGCCGGAAGCTTCTCGCAAGCTGCAGGCCCGCCGCGGCCGGGATGATGATCATGGCCGCCACGAGGAGAATGCCCACCACCTTCATGGCCAGTACGACGGTGACGGCGCTCAGGACGGCCAGGACCGCATTGAGCCGGTCGACCCGGATCCCGGAGACACGCGCGGCCTCTTCGTCAAAGGTCATAAAGACGAATTCCCGGTAGAAGAGGATGACCACGCCCACGACAACGACGGCGAGACCGGCGGCAAGCCAGACCTCGGAAGGCCGGATGGCCAGTACGTTGCCGAAGACATAGCCGAAGAGGCTCACGTTGAAGCCGCCGGCCAGGCTGACGATCAGGATGCCCAGGGCCATGCCGCAGCTCGCCATGATCCCGATGGCGGTGTCTCCGTGAATCCCCGCCTTCTCCTTCAGCCTGAGCATGCCCAGGGCGCCTAGGACGGCGACGGCCACGGCGGACGCCAGGGGCAGAACATGCAGAAAGAGGCCGAGGGCGATGCCGCCGAAGGCGACCTCGGCCAGTCCGTGGCCCAGCATCGCGTCCCGGCGCAGGATCAGGAACACGCCGAGCACCGAACAGGCCACCGCGATCAGGAGGCCGGCCAGCAGGGCCCGCTGCATGAACGAGTAAGCGAGGATTTCCATGCGGTTCCACCCTAATGGTCGTGATGAATGATATGGGCGCGGCCGCCCACCGCTTCCAGCAGGTGCTCCGTCTCGCAGAACTCCTCATGGCTTCCGTGGAAATACAGCCGCTGGTTGATACAGGCGACCTTGTTCACGAATTTGGTGACCACACCCACATTGTGCGTCGAGAACACGACCGTCAGGCCTTTCTCCCGGTTCAGGCGGTTGAGCATTTCGTAGAACCGGTTCTGGGTTGCCGCATCCACCCCGGCGGTCGGTTCATCGAGGATCAGGATCTCCGGGGACGAGACCAGGGCCCTGGCGATGAAGACCCTCTGTTGCTGCCCCCCCGAAAGTTCCCCGATGGGGCGGCCCCTCTTGTCCTCCATGCCCACGG
>WFRX01000232.1 GCA_015486285.1 bacterium | reverse complement strand
CCCATGTCCACGCGGTGATCCGTGTCGGCGACAGGCACTACGTTCGGCTCGGCGAGTTCGATCCGGGCATGATCCTCGAGGCCTTTCAGGCGTCCGCGCAGTTCGTCAGGGCTCTTCACAAGGGCCGGCCGGAAATTCGGTACATGACGATCAACGGCAACTACCTCCATCCCGCCGGAGCCAGTATCCCCCATCCTCATTTCCAGATTGCAGGGGCGGACCTGCCGTTTACGTACATGGAGGCCCTGTTCGACCACAGCAGGCGCTACCGCAGCGAGCAGGGAAGCTGCTACTGGTCGGACATCGTCGAGGTGGAGAAGGAACTCGGTGAGCGGTACATCGGCGAGACCGGGCCGGTCTGTTGGGTCGCCTCGTTTTCTCCCCAGGGCACGAACGAGATCGTCGGCATCCTGCCTGAAAGGCGGGACTTCCTCGAAATGGACGACAACGATCTCGAGGGGCTGGCGCGAGGCCTGTCGTCCGTCTTCAAGGGCTACGATTCGATGGGGATTTCTACCTTCAACTTCGCGGTTTACTCGGGGCCGCTCGGCGAGCAGGACGACTCGCTTCGGTGTTATATCCGGATCATCTCCCGCCAGAATGTGTACGAGAACTACCGCACGGACGACTACTTCCTCCAGAAACTGCTCCGCAACGAGCTGATCCTCACGCCTCCCGAGATCCTGGCCGCAACGATGCGGGGAATCCTGGAAGGGGGATAGCCATGGACAAGCGCCCTCCCGCGGAAACCATACCGGTCACGGTCGGCCAGTTCGAATCACCCACATCCTGAACATGGCCCGCCTCCTGACCCAGGAAACCGCCCTGATGAAGGACCCCCGAAATCCGAGGCAGGCATTCGAGCGGCAGAGCAAACTCCTGCGAGACGCGTTCACCGAGAGATCATAACGCGCCCTGACCCACTCTCCCCCCTATCCTCCCGGCGTGTCACCGCAGCGAATCGGGCACGTCCGACGTCTGCGTGAAGAGGGAGTTTGTTCCTCGCGTCCCGCCCCGCGCGCTGTCGGGGCGATGGCATTTTCGCGGGCAGGGTGATAACATAAAAGTTTTCGTCAGTAGCGGGATTGCGGATTCCTACCCGTTGCAATGGTGAATCACGGGGACCGACATTGTGGATAAGCCCGTCATACGTGTATGGGGCGCCCGCCAGAACAACCTGAAAGACCTTGACCTCGAGATCCCCCTCTACCGGTTCACCGTTGTGACCGGGATCAGCGGATCGGGAAAATCCAGCCTCGCCTTCGACACCCTCTATTCCGAGGGACAGCGCCGCTACGTGGAAAGCTTCTCCGCTTATGCCCGTCAGTTTCTGGAAAGGCTGGATCGGCCCCGGATCGAAAGGGTGGAGGGCATTCCCCCGGCGATCGCCATCCGCCAGGTCAACCCGATCAAGACCGCGCGATCGACCGTGGCGACCCTCACCGAGATCGCCGAATACGTGAAGCTCCTCTTTGCGAAAATCTCCACCCTGTACTGCGGCGAGTGCGGTCGCGAGGTACGCAAGGACACCCCCCAACAGATTGCGGAAGGACTGGTCAAGTCCCACGCCGGTTCCCGCGCCCTGATCACCTTCCCCGTGGCGCACAACGGTTCTTTGCCCGCGGCCGAGGTCGAGAACGGCCTGAGGCGATCCGGGTATCACCGCCTCTATCACGCAGGCGAGACCCGGGAGGTTTCCGAGTCGCTCCTGGGAGAGATGCTCCCCGGTCCCCTCGACCTGATTGCGGACCGGCTCGTCCTTGAAGAGGGAAAGATCCGGCGGATCGTGGATTCCCTGGAGTCGGCCTTTCGAATGGGAAGAGGCAGGGTCACGGTGATCCTCGACCCGGGAACTCCACGGGAAGAGAGGCTGCCTTGCAGTGCCGAGGTTCATTGCCCCTGGTGCGACATCTCGTACAGGGACCCCACGCCCAATCTCTTCTCCTTCAACACCCCCCTGGGGGCCTGTGAGGTCTGCCACGGGTTCGGCCGCACCATCGGCGTGGACATGGACCTGGTCATTCCGGATAAACGCCTCTCTCTCCGACAAGGGGCGATCAAGCCCTGGAACACGGACGCCTATCGGGAGGCCTACCACGAGACCCTTGCCTTCTGCTCCAGGGAAGGGATTCCCGTGGAGGTGCCCTTTGAAGATCTCAAGCCGGGCCAGCGCCGGAAGATCATCGAAGGGTGTTCCGGATTTTACGGGGTCAGAGGGTTCTTCGAATGGCTCGAGACGAGGACCTACAAGATGCACATCCGCGTCCTCCTGTCCCGCTACCGAAGCTACGACCAGTGCAAGGCTTGCGGGGGCAGGCGCTTCCGGAGGGAGGTGCTCCAGTACCGCATCGCAGGCAAGGACGTCTCCGAGATCTATGCCATGAGTATCAGGGAGGCCGCCTCCTTTTTCGGCCGCCTCCATCTCCCCCGCTTCCAGGAAGAGGTCGCCGGGCCGCTGTTGCACGAGATCCGATCCCGTCTGTCCTGTCTCGAGAAGATCGGTCTTGGATATCTGACCCTGGATCGCCAGTCCAGGACCCTTTCCGGAGGAGAGGTGGAGCGGGCGCATCTCACGACGGCCCTCGGGTCTTCCCTGGTCAACACGCTCTACATCCTCGACGAGCCGAGCATCGGCCTCCACGCGAGAGATTCGCGGAAGCTTGTCGAGATCCTCAGGGAGATCCGGGACCGCGAGAACACGGTGCTGGTCGTGGAGCACGATCCGGAGATCATCTTGGCCGCGGACAACCTGATCGACCTGGGGCCGGACGCGGGCGAGCAGGGCGGTCACATGGTCTACCAGGGCCCCCCCGAGGGGATCGTCGGCTGCGCGGAATCCAGGACCGCGGCGTGTGTGTTCGGGCGGAAGGGTGCGGATCGAGAGATTTCCCCGAGGCCTTTGCATGCCGCGGGCGATGCGATCATCGTACGCGGCGCCGCCGCGAACAACCTGCGGCGCATCTCGGTGACGATTCCGCTCGAGAGGCTGGTTTGCATATCCGGCGTGAGCGGGTCGGGCAAGTCGACGCTCATTCGGGAGATCCTGTACAAGGGGCTGTGCAAGGCCCTAGGAAAGGGCACGGACAAGCCGGGCAAATACAGGACCATCGAAGGGTCCGAAGCGATCGATGACGTGATCATGGTCGATCCATCGCCCCTGGGCAGCACGCCGAGGGCGAATCCGGTGACGTACATCAAGGCCTTCGACGGAATCCGGGCCCTCTTCGCCCAGACGCCCCTGGCTCGATTACGAGGGTATACGCCGGGGACCTTCTCCTTCAATTCCGGTAGAGGCCGGTGCGAGGCCTGCCAGGGCGAGGGATTCGAAAAGGTGGAGATGCAGTTTCTCGCCGATGTCTTCGTCGTTTGCCCGGAATGCGGCGGGGCCCGCTACCGTAAGGAAATTCTCGAAGTCACTTACGGCGGCAAGAACATCCGGCAGGTCCTGGAGATGACGGTGGAAGAAGGGCGGCGTTTTTTTGAAAAGGTCCCCGCCGTGGGGAGGCCGCTGCGGATCCTTTCCGACATCGGACTCGGCTATTTGCGCCTCGGTCAGCCCCTGAACACCCTCTCCGGCGGCGAGGCCCAGCGCCTGAAACTCTCCGCCCATATCCTCCGTTCCAGGAAGCCGCGTACCCTCCTGCTTTTCGATGAACCCACCACCGGCCTGCATCTCTACGATATCCGGTTCCTGCTCAAGACCTTTGAGAGGCTCCTCGAGAAGGGACACTCCATTGTCGTGGTCGAACACAACCTGGAAATCCTGAAGCACGCGGACTACATCCTGGATCTCGGACCCGAGGGAGGCGATGCCGGCGGAAGGGTGGTGGTAGCGGGTCCCCCGGAAGAGGTCATCCATACGAAGGGTTCCCACACAGGCAGGGCCCTGAAGCACTACCTGTCCTCGTCCCCGAGCGCGGTGCTCAAGGAGATCCGGCGGTGGGGTGGAGAGGCGGCCGGGCCGGTCGCGGGGGACGGGAAGGGAGGCCACATCTCCATCGAAAGGGCGAGGGAGCACAACCTGAAAGAGATCTCTCTCTCCATCCCCAGAGACCGGATCGTTGTGGTGACCGGGCCCAGCGGTTCGGGAAAATCCACCCTCGCCTTTGACATTCTTTTTGCCGAGGGGCAGCGGAGGTTTCTGGAAAGCCTGTCCGCATACGCACGCCAGTACATCCAGCCCATGGCCAAACCGGACGTGGACCGCAT
>WFRX01000231.1 GCA_015486285.1 bacterium | reverse complement strand
TCGCGGTCTTGGCCATCTCGAAAGCGAGCTGGGCGTACCGCTTGCAGTAAGCGATGGCCCCGTCCAGCACGATCCATTCAGACTGGTAGAACTCCCGCTTCGCGAGACTTTCCGGGAGCGTCGGGTCGAGCTGAGCGAGCTTCTCCTCCACCTGCTTTTTCAATCCGCCGTAGCCGAGCTCGAAGAGCTTGGGGTAATAGGGGCAGACGTGGCCGATCCCGGCGTGCATGTACAGGTTGAGCGCGTAGACCCCGCGGCCGAGATGGGTACCCTTGATCTCCTCGTCGGTGAGCATGCTCACGATCCGGGCATCGAGGGTGTTGTTCGTCCAGAAGTCCTCCATCTCGAGCAGCTTTTTTTCCGTTTCCTTGGGGAGGTGGTGGCGGGTCGCCTCCCTCTCTTCGAAGGGGTAGTTCCTGATTTCGTTGGCAATCCAGGTGAAGGAGAATTCCGGGAAAACGGGCGCGGCCTTGTCCGGGGCGGCCATTTCGCCCACGATCAGCTCGTCCTCGTAGATCCGGATCGTCACGTTCCTCAGGACGTGGGCCAGGGCGTGCGCCCTCTTGAGCTGCTGGGTCATCCCGTTGAACTTCTTGTAGGCCTCGGTGACCAGGCAGGCCCTTTCGTGGTCGATGGTCCACTTCGATTCCTGAAACGTTTGCCGGAGCCGGTTGATTCGCTCGAAAGGCGACGGGGCCTCCACGTTGCCGGAGATGCCCACGCCCCAGTCCTGGTCGTGAGGGGTTAAGCCGCAGGGGTTCAGCGTGACGACGGTTTCTGTCGAGGCCATGACTTTCCTCCCGGGTTTGTTGTGACAAAGCCTTTTTTGTCTTACTTACGTTAGATTAACGAAGTTCATCTAACGTGTCAAGCAATTCTTTTCGCATGTTTACGTCTTCGGATGGAATCATCCGGCCCGCTTCTTTCTCTTTTTCGCCCGTGGCTCTTGGGAGGGTGCGAAAAAGGACAGATGGCTCTCCACCAGGGAGTCCAGGATGTCCTCGGGGTGCTCGTGTACATAGGCGAGGATCGTGTTGTTGTACAGGGATATGATGCCGTGCATTCCGGTGAGGAGCTGCATGAAATAGATTCGAGCGTCTTCTTTCCGGATGTCGCCGTAGGCCTCGGCAATCTCCACCAGCACTCCGGTGATGAGATCAGCGACCTTGAGCGCTGTCGTCAATTCCTTGCGGGCGAGCGGTTCGAGGGGGCCTCCCGCGAAGTCCCTGTATTTGGGAATGTACAGGGTCAGCATGATGTCATAGTAGTTGGATTGCTCCATCCCGAACCGGACGAATGCTTGCCAGACCGCTTTCAGCTTCTCAAAAGGATCGTCCGTGCTGTTGGAGGCGCGCAGCAGGTCCTCGTAGAGCAGTTCGAAGCCGCGGGTGAGTACGTGAAGGTAGATCTCCTCCTTGTTCCGGAAGTAGTTGTACACGGTCGCTGCGGTCATACCGACGCGGCGACCCAGCCTCCTCATGGTCAGGCCTTCGTAGCCGCGCTCGGTGATGATATCCAGGGCCTTTTGAAGGATCTTCTGCTTTGCCGCTTCCACTTCCTCGGGCGTTCGGGCTGCTTTCGGCATCTGTGCCTCTCATGTCAAGGTGGAACTGCATGGTGCTTCTTATACCACACCGTGGCGGACTACAAAAAGTGCGGGAGCGTGAAAGACCGGTTGGCAGGGCCGTACGACCCCGGGCGTGTCGGAATGTACGGGCCCGTTGCGATGAGCATCTTCTGACCCGCCTTGCCCTCTCCCTTGTCCGCCCCATCGAAAGTCGATAGAATCCGTGGAATGTCGGATACGGATGGAATTGTCTTGCTCAAGCGCTCCCGGATCCGCCGCGCGGCGGAGGTGCTGGCCCGGGCCTTTCACGATGACCCTCTCTACCGGACCGTGCTGCCCGAGGAAGCACGCCGGCCCGGACGGCTCGCCTGGCTCATGGCGAGGATGCTGCGCTATGGCCTTCTTCACGGCCATGTGTACACGACGGAGGCGGTGGAAGGGGTGGCGTGCTGGCTGCCGCCGGGGCACGCGCGCCTCACGGCGGCGGACATCGTGCGGAGCGGCCTGTACGCCATTCCGCTGCGGCTCGGGTTCGGCGCGTATCGCCGCCTGACGGCCTTCACGGGCTATTCGGAACCGATTCGTCACCGCTGTGTGCCCGAACCCCACTGGTACCTGATGCTGCTCGGCGTGGATCCTCCCTGCCAGGGACAAGGGATCGGTGGGAGATTGATATGGCCGGTCCTGGATCGGGCGGAGGGGAATGGGGTCGCCTGCTACCTGGAGACGGAGAAGGAAGAGAATGTGCGTTTCTACGGCCGGTACGGATTCCGTCCGGCCGAGGCGGGCCGTGAACCCCGGTACGGGGTACATACGTGGGGCCTTCTGCGCCCTGCCGAACAATCAACCTGAAGGGAGCGTTGTATGTCCAGAGCGAGAGACGCTCGGAGGGGAAACGCGGGCAGGCGCGTACGCGGAACGTACGTGGGCCACCCACGCGGTTTTGGATTCCTGCTCCTCGAGGGAGGCGGGGCGGATCTGTTCGTGCCGCCCAGGGAAGAGGGCGACGCCATTGACGGCGACACCGTTCTTGCGGAAAGGCGGGGCGAAAGCAGGGCGAGGGTGACGGAAGTCGTCGCTCGCGGACGATCCCGGCTCTGCGGCACATACATCGGCCGCGGCGCCTTCCTGCCCGATGCCCATCGCATTCCCAGGATTCTTTCTGTCGAGGGAAAGGCGCGCAAGGGGGACAAGGTGCTCGTCACGGTGCGTCCCGAAGCGCTCCGCATTCGCCGGGTGCTCGGCCGCGCGGGCGATCCCGCGGTCGAGGACGGGGCCGTTCTGGCGGAGCTGGACATCTCTCCCCGGTTCCCGAGGCCGGTTCTCGCGCAGGCCGCGGGGCTCAAGGAGCCAGGTCCGGCCGATTTCCGCGGGCGACTCGACCTTCGCGACACCAAGACGGTGGTCACGATCGATCCGGTCAGCTCCCGCGACTTCGATGACGCCATCTCGCTCGAAAGACGGGGCAGGGGGTGGCTGCTCGGTGTGCACATCGCGGACGTCTCCCATTACGTTGTCGAGGGAAGCGCCCTGGACAAAGAAGCGCACAAACGCGGAACGAGCGTGTATCTGCCGACCCGCGTGATTCCCATGCTGCCGGAGAGGCTCTCCAATGACCTCTGTTCGCTGCGCGAGGGGGTCGACCGCCTCACCCTGAGCGTGCTCCTCCACTACGATGCCAGGGGCAGGCTGCTGGACACGACCTTTGCCCGGAGTGTCATCCGCTCCGACCGTCGCCTCTCCTACGAACGGGCGTCCCGCGTGATGGACAAGACGGTCGAGGAGAAGGGAGGGGTAGGGGACCTCCTGCTGGACATGGCGCGCCTCGCCAGGGTCTTGAAACAGAGGAGGCCTTCCCTCGATGTGCCCCGGCAGGAGATCGAGCTGGTCTTCAACGGGCAGGGGGACGTGGTCGATATTCGTACGACCGCCCTGGATGCCGCCCACGGCGTCATCGAAGAGTTCATGCTGGCCGCCAACCGCGAAGTGGCGCGGCTCTTGTTGAGGCAGGGCCGGCCGGCCCTGTTTCGGCACCACCCGAAGCCGGCCGACATGTCCGGCGTGTGGGACGCCCTGAAGCAGCTGGGCGTGGCCACGGGCAACGAGCGCAGTCTGCCCCGGGCGGTCGCCAGGGCGGTGGCGCAGGGATACGCGCCCGCGGTGTCGGCCGCCATGCTCCGGGGCATGCCCCAGGCGTGCTACACGACGCGGGACGCTTCCCACTTCAATTTGGGGTTCGAAGCGTACACCCACTTCACCTCCCCGATTCGGCGCTACGCGGACCTGGTTGTACACAGGGTCCTGCGGGATGTGATCGGCCGCCGCCGGGAGGGGGTCAAGGTCCGGCCCATGGACGGCCGTGTTCCGGCCCCGGTATACGATGAGGCCCTGGAGGCATTGGGGGGGCACGTCACGGGCCGTACGGTCGATGCGGACCGCGCGGAGTCGCGGATCCGGCGGCGCCGCGTGCTCGAGTTTCTGCTCCGCCTGGGCAATGTTCCCACCGAGGGGCAGGTCACCCTGGTGGTGGATCGGGGCCTGCTGGTGGAACTGCCCGAATACGGCACGTCAGGCCTCCTGCCCGTGGACGCGCTGGCCGGCGGGCCCTTCGAGGTGGAGCACGGGGTGCTGCGAGGCAAGGGCCGCTCGTACCGTCTCGGGGAGACGCTCGACGTGTGTATCCACCGCATCGACCCGGTGTCGGGCAAGCTCGATCTCGCGCCGGCGCCCCGCTTCTGATCGGGGGGTGCTCATTCCCGCAGCCGGCTGTCGATGAAGCCGAGCAGGTCGTGGCCGACCTGGTTGGAGGGATATTTCTCGACCATCCGCTCGGCCATGCGTTTTGCTTCGCCGAGCCTTCCTCTCTTCAGGTAGTAGTCGGCGGCTGCGTACAGGAAGTCCAGGTTGTCCGGCTCGATCCGGAGGGCTTCGAGCAGCTCCGCCTCCGCCTCGCGGTCCCGGTGCAGGGCCTGAAGCAGGAGGCCCAGGTTGTAATGGATACGGGCGCGACGGGGCAGTCCCCGGGCGGCTTGTCGAAGGTATACGGCCGCTTCCTTGTACCGCTTTTCCTCGGCCAGGAGCAGGCCGAGGGAGTAAGCTACCTCGTGCAGGTCCGGATCCGCCGCGAGGACTTCACGAAACAGCGTCTCCGCCTTCTTTTTCTCGCCCCTCTGGTCGTACACCATCGCCAGGTTCACCTTGGCCGGGAAAAAGAGGTCGTCGATGTGGATGGCGGCGCGGAAGGACCGGATCGCCTTTTCGGGCTGACCGAGGGACACGTACAGGTTGGCCAGGTTGTAGCGGCCAAAGGCGAAATCGGCCGAGTACTCCATGGCGGCCTTGTATTCCTCGAGGGTGGCTTTATACACCTTCTCGACATCCGGACGAAGCGTCAGAGAAGGGCCTTCGGCCAGCAGGCGGGCCGCTTCGATGCGCACGGCCTTGACCGGATCGTAGAGCAGGGGCGTGATGAGCCTCTGTCTCGACTGCGGGTCGTGGACGTGCATGCTGCCCAGGGCGGTCCTTCGAATCAGCGCCTCCTCGTCCGTGAGCGCCTGTTGGACCGCCTTTTCGGTGTCTTTTCCCGGATAGGCGTCCAGGAGGGAAAGGGCCGTGGCGCGGACGATGACCGGGTACAGCGGGTCGCCTGCCAGCCGGATGAGCGGGCCCCGCGCCCCGGGCTCTCCCCTTCGTCCGGCGGCGATCACGGTGCCGTAATGATCCCGGCGTCCCGGGCCGTACCACTTGGTGATGGTCTCGTCGGCCCACTTCGCCGTCTTGTCGATGTGGCAGCGGGTGCAGGCGTTCGGTACCCCCAGCTTCACGGTCAGGTCGGGCCTCGGCCGGCGGAGGCTGTGATCCGGGCGGTAATCGATCCCCATGTAGGTGCGGCCGGGCATGTGGCACTGGACGCACTCGGCGCCGCTGCCGACTTCGAAGAGGACCGTCCCGTCGGCGGATCGGATCGCATCGCCCTTTTCGCCCTTTTTCTTGTGAAAGTGGTGTTGGCGCGTGTCGTAAACCTTCGCCAGGTGGCATTGCAGGCACAGGGCGTTGCCTTCCCGGACCCGCCGAACGCTGTGTACCTCGTGGCAGTCGCTGCAGCGCACCTCCCGGTGGTACATCTTGCTCTGCGTGAAGGAGCCGTAAACGTAGACCTCGGCCAGGATCTGGCCGTCGGGGAAATAGAGGCCTTCGTTGAGCGTCTGGGGGAGCATGCTGTCGAGCAGATCGGGTTCGGCATGGGTGTAGTCGCCCAGGGCCGAGCGGCGGGAGTGACAGGGGGCGCACAGCTCCACCAGGCTCCGGGAAGTCAGCCCGGAGGTCTGCACCACAAGCTGGACGTTCTTCACGGGCGGACGGGCCATGTCCGGGAGGTCGGCCCACTCCACGTGCCTCGACCCCGGGCCGTGGCAGGCCTCGCAGCCCACATCGATGTCCGACCAGGTGGTCTGATAGGAGTCGGTGTCCGCATCATAGTTCTTCTTCAGGTTCGTGGAATGGCACTCGGCGCACATGCCGTTCCAGTTCTGGCCGGCGTTTGTCCAGTAGAGCCAGTCTTTCGGATCGATCGGCGGGTCCGGGTAGAGGTGATACCACCGTTTCTTGTCCACATCCCAGGCGATCGGGAGGCACTGGTAGCGGCCGCCGGGAAAGGGCACCAGGTATTGCTGCAGGGGGTACCATCCGAAGGTGTGGGTTACCTCGTAGTCCCCCATCCGGCCGTCCGGTCCCTGGGTATGGACATAGAACCTGCCCTTCTTCCGATAAAACCGGGAGACGACGCCGTTCTGCTCGAAGGTTCGGTTGTTGAAATCACCCAGAACGGTCTTGTCGGATGCAACCTCCATGGCGTGGTCGTGATCGGAGTCCTTCCAGAGATCGTACTCGCGCTTGTGGCAGGATTTGCACTTTTCGCTTCCCACGAAGCGGGCAGGAGGCGCCGGCTCGACCGTTGCCGAGGGCCTGCCCAGAAAATGGACCCGCGCCAGGTAGAGCGGCATCGACAGGCCGATGACAAGGGTGGCCAGGAATCCGGCGATCTTCCAGTTCTTCATTTCGTATACGCTGCCTGTGACGGCCGAAACTCGCTGCGTTTGATTCTCTTGCCCGTGTTCACCTTCACGACGTTGTTCTCAATGGTAACGGGAAACAGGTCCAGGGCCCTTGGGGCCGGCGCATGGCGGACATTCCCGGTGATGTCAAAGGTCGACCCGTGACACGGGCAGGCGAATCGCTTGTCTTCTTCCACCCATGGGACCGTACACCCGAGATGGGTGCATTTCCGGGAGATCGCCAGGAAGCCTCCGTCCTCCAGGCGGGCGAGATAGAACTGTCCCCTCGGGAAGGCGGTCACCGTCCCGGGGGCAAAGGCCTCCACCGAACCCGCAGTGATCACGGTTCCCAAGCCGTCCCCTTTCGCGCGCGGCTTCCGGGGGCGCAGGAAAGATACGACCAGCCAGATGATTTCTCCCAGCACGACGAGGCCCAGGGCGCCCCAGATCTTGTTCAGGAAGGCCCGGCGCGTCTTTTCCGGCTCTTGGTTCATCTTTTTGTTCCGCTCGGTCATCGGTCGCGTCCTTTCCGGCTGGACGCCCTATAAGGGCCAGATCAATTGCATCCCGTGGCCTCTGAACCAGATACAGGTGATGGTCAGAAACACGAAGGATACGATGAGGAAGACAGAGACGGACTGAACCGCCTCGAACCGGCTCGCCGAAAGCCCGGCGGTCATCAGGAGGTACCACCCGGCGAGGACGGCCAGGAAGATTGCGGAAGGGATCAGGCCGTTGCTGACCGCCGGGGGCAGCCCGGGAAGCCAGGCGGAAAAATTGACGACATACTCATTGAGGAGGACCACCGCGGGCGTGGCGATCGAGGCCGCGGCGGCGGCGAGGACGGCCGTGCGGCGGCCCCTCCCGGAAGCGAACCAGCATCCTCCCGCGGCCGTTCCGTAATCGAGGTAGGGCAGCAGCAGGAAGGCGCCGAGGAGCAGGGCCGGCAGGACGAAAACGGCGAAGGCGGGGTGGAAGTGCAGGAGCATCTCCTGCAGGCCCGCGAAATACCAGGGGGCCTTGGTCGGGTTCGGGCTCAGGCCCGGATTGGCCGGGTTGCCCAGGGGCGCGTCCCGGACGGCCGAAAGGATGAGCACGAAGGCGGTCAGGAGGAGGGCGACAACCGTCTCGCGCAGGAGGAGATTCGGCACGGTCGGGGCCCGTTCGGGTTCCGCGCCGGCCTCCTCGTTTTCAGAGCGGGGGGCGACGAGTCCGCCGGCCCTCCGGATGCGCCAGAAGTGAAAGGCCATCAGGGCGACGATGAGAAGGGGCAGGATGGCGGTATGCATGGCGAAGAAGATGCGCAGTGTGTCGGGTCCGATCTCCGTGCCGCTCCGGATCATGCCTTGCAGCCACGCCCCGATGCCGGGAACGTATTCCAGCATGCCCACACAGATGGTGGTGCCCCAGTAAGCGAGCTGGTCCCAGGGAAGCAGGTAGCCGGTGAAGTTCGCGAAAAGCACCAGAAGGAGAAGACCAAGTCCGATGACCCAGTTGAACTGGCGCGGAGGAAAGATCGCGCCGGTGAAAAGGACCCGCAGCAGATGAAGGAACACGACCAGGACGAGGAAATTGGCGCTCCAGTGGTGGATGTTGCGGACAAACGTCCCGAAGGGGACTTCCTGCTGCAGGTGGATGATGGACGCATAGGCCTGTGCCGGGACCGGCACATAAACGAACTTGAGCAGGACGCCTGTAAGGAACTGGAGCAGGATCAGTACAACGGCCATGCCGCCCAGGCCCCAGCTCAGGGTGAATTTCAACGTCTTCTCAGGGACGGTCGCCGGGCGGAGATGGAGGAGGAGGTACCTGTGGAGGAGGCGCTTGCGGTCCCGTTCCGTTCGAGGAACGATCGGCTCGCTGAAGATCGAAAGCCACAGGCGCCGGATCCATCCGGGCGGGTGTCCGGTCATATCCTTTCCGACCCAGTCGGTTTCGGGTTGCTGAAACGCCACGGGGGGCTTCGCATCCAGGGGCCGCAGGCCGCCGGGAGCCCACGTATTCTATTCCCTGG
>WFRX01000230.1 GCA_015486285.1 bacterium | reverse complement strand
TCCTCCCCGGGACCCGCCCCATCAAGAGCGAGGCGGTCCGGACGCAGGTCGAGAAGGCGTGGAAGATCCCCAAGGGGACCATCGACCCCAAGCCCGGATTCCATACGATGAAGATGTTCGACAACCTGGGAGGAGAAGAGGACAAGGACAAGCCGATCAAGGGGATGCTGGTATGCACCACCAACCCGGGCCAGTCCCTGCCCAACGCCAATAAGTATTTCAAGGGAATGAAAGACGCCTACCTCGTGGTGCTGGACATCTTCCCCACCCGCACCACGCAATTCGCCAACGTAGTTCTTCCCGCCGCCTTCATCTACGAGAAGGGGGGCGTTTTCGGGTGTTCCGAGCGGCGCAGCCAGTTGACACCCAAGTGTGTCGAGCCGCCGGGAGAGGCGAAGCCGGACCTCTGGATTGCGGCCCGGATCGCCAAGCGCATGGGCCTGGAAAAGCTCATTCCCTGGAACATGGACGACCCGGAGAAGGCTTACGCCATGGCCTGGGACGACTACCGGGAATGCGTCAGGTACACAGAGCATACGCTCTACGGGATGACGCGAGAGAGGCTCGCGAAACTCGACGGCGGGCTCCAGTGGCCCTGCCCCGACCCGGAGAGCCCGGGGACGGAGAAGCGGTATGTCCGGGGCAGGGATCCGATCATGGAGTTGCCCCGCATCGCGAAGGTTCCCCCCCAGGCAATGATCTATTTTTACGCGGACAAGGGGCACGAGGGGAAGGCGAATGTGTTCCTCCGGCCGTACAAGGGCCCGGAAGAGCCTCCGGACAAGGAATACCCTTTCTTCCTGACGACAGGCAGGGTCATCGAGCAGTGGCACTCCGGCACGATGACCATGCGGGTGCCGGAGATCGCCCGTTCCCAGCCGAACGCCTATGTGGAGATCAACCCCGAGGATGCGAAGGAATACGGGATCCGGAACGGGGACATGGTGCGGGTTACGAGCCGGCGGGGCTTCAACATCCTGCCGGCCCATGTGGTCAAGCGATCTCTGCCGGGCATCCTCTTTGTGCCCTGGTTCGACCAGGCATGGGACCGGATGATCAACCGCGTCACCATCGACGCCTTCGATGCCGGCTCGAAGCAGCCCGAGTTCAAGATCTGCGCCGTGAAGATCGAGAGGGCCGGCGACCCGAGAGACGTAGCGGACATGAAGATCATCTCGAACCTGGACGCCCCATTCCCCGTGAAAGTCTAGCGGTCCGAAGGGGACATACGACGACGGCATCCTGTCGCACGGCGCCCTGATGGAGGCCTTACACGCAATGATAACGGGAAGCGTGATCCTGATAGAGCCCGATTCCGATCAGGAGGTGCTCCAGGCCCTGGAAGGGTTCCCGGAAGTGACGTTTCATGCAAAATCCAATTCCGGAACCGAGCTGGTGGTCAACTTCGAAGCGGATGATCCTAAGGCCCTGGAGG
Organism: bacterium; assembly: GCA_015486285.1. GTDB lineage: Bacteria > Desulfobacterota > DSWW01 > DSWW01 > DSWW01 > S015-6. The sequence goes on along the minus strand of WFRX01000230.1, from coordinate 1,790 downwards.
ACCTTTGCGAAAGGCTCAAAAAGCGGATTCATCCGATCATCGACGTCACACACATCTATGTGAACTTTGAAGAGGAAGTGGCAAAGCTCTCGTCAGGCGAGAACGACTGAGACTGCCCCTCGTGCAGGGGAAATCCGCAGTGATCCCAACCTTTCTCGAGAATCGTCTTCGCCCCCCCGGCGCACTTACCGAAGAGCGCTTCATGGCGCTCTGCATCCGCTGTAATCGTTGCCTCGAGGTATGCCCCTACGGATCGATCCGGCGCTCGGGGTGGGGCCTCGCCATCGGCACCCCTTTTGTTTTCCCCGAAACCAGGGCATGTTATCTCTGTATGGCCTGTACCGCCCTGTGCCCTACCGGCGCACTCGACAGCCGGGTTGCCGATCCGGAAACGGCGCATATGGGTAAAGCAAAGATCGATCCCGACCTCTGCTACAGCCACCTCTTCTTCGACGCGGATGTGCTGCCGGAGAACGCGGGCGGCAGGATCGGCGCCCTGTGCAACACCTGCTACAATGTCTGCCCCTTTCCGAACAAGGCGATCATGCTGAAGGGAAACCTGCTGCCCGTTGTGATCGAAGAGGGATGCGTGGGCTGCGGCATCTGTGTGGAGAGGTGCCCGGTTCGGCCGAGACGGGCCATAAACGTGATCCCCGGCGGGATGGGGATGACCGATGAGGCCGGGTTCCATTTCCGCAAGGCGCGCAAACACTATGAAGAGGTCTCCGATCATGCAGGGACCGGTTCCCGACGGGTCCTGAGCGGTGCCGACCTCCTGGACCGCAAGCGGAAGATCGATGCTTCAGGACCCTCCCCGAAATTCGATTTCCCCTATGAGCCGGCCGACGAAGCAGGGGATTGGGAATGAGGTTCCGGCCCTACCGAAGAGCCGTCCAGATCGCGTTCTTTGCCCTCATGTTCGTGATCCCCGTACTGAACATGCTTGAGATCTATTCGATTACGGGTACCTATTACGCCCTTCAGGTGGGCGGGCTCGGGGTTTCGGACCCGGCGGCCATCCTCCAGACGATCTTTGCCTCACGCGACCTCACCCCCCCCATTCTGAGCGCCCTGTTGTTCCCGGTGCTGGTTGCCCTGATTCTGGGAAGGGTCTGGTGCGGCTGGATGTGCCCTTATCATCTTCTGTCCGATACAGCCTTTCGGCTTCGCACCCTGTTCCGGGCGAAGGCCCTGGGAAGGCATGGGAAAGAGACCCCATCGCTTCCCGGCGCCCTGAAGGCCAACCTCTGTCGCTACATCTTTCTTCTGGCCGGAAGCGCCGCCGCCGGGGCGGCCGGAATTCCGGTTCTGAACTTCGTGAATGCCCCGGGGATCCTCAGTACCGAGGCAATGATCCTCGTGAGACAACACACCCTGTCCGTGGAGTTCGGATTCATCGCCGCGATCTTTCTGGTGGAGCTGGTTTTCCTCCCCCGCTTCTGGTGCCGCCTGTTCTGCCCCACAGGCACGTGCCTCTCACTCGTCCGCGCCCCCTTCACCCTGAGAATTCGCGCGAGAGCGAAGAGCCCGAAGGCCCCCTGCTGCACGGAAAACGCGTGCTCCGCCGCCTGCCCCATGGGCCTGGCGCCGTACCGCGAGGGCGCGGATCTGCTCTGCACCAACTGCGCCCGGTGTATCGACGCCTGCGGCGAAGGACGGGACGCACCGGCAATCCGTTTCGCGGGATTTTCCCTTCTTTGAGAGGGTTCATTGCCCCCCCTGCCTGCCATCTCGCAAGAGATCTCCCCACGGATCTGAAGGCACAAACTGCGTTCCAATGGGTGACTGAG
>WFRX01000229.1 GCA_015486285.1 bacterium | reverse complement strand
GAGATGGAGATTCCCGCGGAAGCGGCGCGCATCGGGTTTGTGAGCGAATCCCTCGCCGAGACCCGCGAACGACTCCGGCTTGCCCTCGATACGCTCGTGAAACGGGAAGGAGAAGAGGCCTGGAGCCTGCCCAAGGGCATCCATTACCGCAGGAGCGGGATGGACCTCGAGGGCGGGGTCGTGGCCCTGTTTTCCGGGCAGGGGGCCCAATACCTCGAGATGGGCAGGGAGGTCACCTGCAATTTCCCGAGCCTGCTCGATGCCTACCGGGAGATGGACCGCCTGTTCGAAAAAGACGGCCAGGCGCCCCTGTCCGAGGCGGTCTTCCCGATCCCCGCTTTTGATGCCGATCAGGAGAAGGCCTACGAAGCGCATCTCCGGAACACGGAGTTTGCTCAACCCGCCATCGGGGTGCTGTCGTCCGGGTTCTTCAAGATCCTGGCCGGGGCCGGTTTCCGGCCCGACATGGTGGCGGGGCACAGCTTCGGGGAATTGACGGCCCTGTGGGCGGCCGGGGTCTTCAGCGAAGAGGACTTCTTCATCCTGGCCCGGGAGAGGGGAAAGGCGATGGCGGCCCCGGAGGAGCCGGGGTTCGACGCGGGGAGCATGCTGGCCGTCATCGGGGATGTGGAAGCGATCCGCAAGGAAGTCGAAAAGGAATCCGAGGTTACCGTCGCGAACCTGAATTCGAGGAAGGAGGTCGTTCTGGCCGGAGCGACGGAGGCCCTGGCCGCCCTGCAGGCGCCCCTCGAGGAGAAGGGATACCGGGTGGTGCCGCTGCCCGTGTCCGCGGCCTTCCACACCCCTCTCGTGGCCCATGCCCAGAAGCCCTTCGCCAAGGCGATTCGGGCAGTGAAATTCCGGAGTCCCTCCTGCCCGGTCTATTCGAACACAACGGCGCGGCCCTATGATCCGGACCCGAAGGCGATCCAGAAGACGCTGGCCGGTCACCTGCTGCATCCTGTCCTGTTCAAGGAAGAAATCGAGAACATGTACGAGGCGGGGGGGAGGATCTTCGTAGAGTTCGGCCCCCGTGGCATCCTGACCAAGCTCGCGGGCAACATCCTGGAGGGAAGGCCGCACATGACGGTGGCGCTGAACGTGAGCCCGAAGCGGAGCAGCGACCGTCAGCTTCGACAGGCGGTCGTTGAACTGCGGGTGGCCGGGCTGCCCATGCGGGACATCGATCCGTACGCCGCGGAGGAGTCGGCGGAGGGGGAGAAGCGCGGCGGGCCCGCGACGGTGAAGCTGACCGGGACGAACTATGTGAGCGAGAAGACACGGAAGGCCTTCCAGGATGCCTTGAACGACGGCCACCGGATTGCGTGTCCGGCGAAAGCCACGGCCCTTCCGGCGCCGCCGGAAGGGGATGCGGGGCGAAACCCTTCGTCTCCGCCTGTTCCGGCGGGCCCGGTTCCGTCCGGCGAAAAGACCTCGATGGAAGCGGAACGGGCCCTGGAGAGCCTGGAGAAGGGGCTGGACCTCTTTTTCAAACACCAGCGTGAAACCCTCCAGGTCCATGAACAGTACCTGAGCCATCATTTCGAGTATACCCGTACGTTCTACGACCTGATGCGGGAGCAGGGCTCTCTAAAGGGGGCCGGGGTGCAGGGGTTGGAGCGGAGCATGGCCGGGTTTCATGAGCACCAGGGAGAGACCCTCCGCGTACACGAGCAGTTCCTGCAAAGCCAGGCCGAGGTCTCCCAGGCCGCCCTCCAGGCGCTGAGAGAACAGTCTTCCCGGATAACGGGGCGCGTTCCCGCGCCGGCTCCCAGGCCGGCCGCCCCGGTTGTTGTCCCTCCGGCTGATCTCCGCCCGGTGAAGACCGAGCCCCCTGAGATGCCTCCGCCGGAGAGGGCGGCCGAGCCCCCGCCGGTCGCGGCGAAAGCAGAGGCCGGCACCCCGGCGCCCGCGGAAGGGCCCGGGCTTGCGGCATTGACGGATGCGATGCTGCAGGTGGTCAGCGAGAAGACGGGCTACCCGGTGGAGATGCTCGAGCTGGACATGGAGATGGAGGCGGACCTGGGGATCGACTCGATCAAGCGGGTGGAGATTCTGGGGACGATGATGGATCTGTACCCGGAGCTTCCGGAGATGAACCCGGAAGAGCTTGCGGAGCTGAAGACGCTGCGACAGATCGTGGAGTACATGGAGTCGGTCCTGCCCTCTGGGGACGGCGGGCAGGGGTCGGCCGCGGGGGCGCCGGCGTCCGCGCCGGCCTCTTCGGCGGCGTCGGCCGCAGGGTCCGCGGAGGGGCCCGGGCTTGCGGCATTGACGGATGCGATGCTGCAAGTGGTCAGCGAGAAGACGGGCTACCCGGTGGAGATGCTCGAGCTGGATATGGAGATGGAGGCGGACCTGGGGATCGACTCGATCAAGCGGGTGGAGATTCTGGGGACGATGATGGACCTGTACCCGGAGCTTCCGGAGATGAACCCGGAAGAGCTTGCGGAGCTGAAGACGCTGGGACAGATCGTGGAGTACATGGAATCCCGCCTGTCCGGCGGAGCGGACGTGCCTGCGGCGGCTTCGCCGGAATCCTCCCCGGAAGGGAAAGAGACCCGGGAGGAGGGGACAACCGAGACAGATGTCCCGCGGGGACGGGTGAGGCTCGAGCGTCTGCCGCCTCCGGACACCCTCGAGTTCAGGCTGCCGGACGGCCACGTCTGCCTGGTCACGGATGACGGGACCTCCAGGACCGTGGCGCTCGCCGAGGCGCTCATCGAGAAGGGGTGGAAGGTCGTGGTCTTGAGCTTCCCGCCTTCCACGGTCCCGGAAGGTCCGGCCGCCGCGTGGGGGATCCCCCGGGTCGCCTTGAAGAACCTGGATGAAAGCCACCTCGAGGAAAAGCTTCAGGAGATCGCCGGTAGAGACGGTCCCATCGGCGGGTTCATTCACCTGAATCCATGCGCCGGTCAGGGAGAGGGAGACGAGCTGGTCTTTCCGGAACATGCGAGGGAGGTCCTTCTGCACGTCTTTCTCATGGCCAAGCACCTGCAGCCCTTTCTCACCCGGACAACGCCCCCGGGCAGACGGTTCTTCCTGACCGTGGTGGGCCTGGACGGGTCCCTGGGGGTGGGAGGCGGCGGATTCAGCGCGGTAGACGGAGGGTATTTCGGCCTCGTCAAGACCTTGAATCTCGAGTGGGAGGCGGCCTTCTGCCGCGCCGTCGACCTCGAGCCGGGCATGGGGGATGCCGAGGCGGTCGCGTCGATCTTGCAGGAGCTGCACGACCCGGATGGCCGTGTCGTCGAAACGGGCTACGGGGGACAGGGCAGGGTAACGTTGGTGCCGGAGCCGATGGAGCCGGCGGGCCGGGCGG
>WFRX01000228.1 GCA_015486285.1 bacterium | reverse complement strand
TCGAGGTCCATCCCGCTCCTGCGGTAATGGATGCCCTTGGGCAGGCTCCATGCCTCTTCTCCTTCCCGTTTCACGAGCGTATCGAGGGCAAGCTGGAGTCGTTCGCGGGTCTCGGCAAGGGATTCGCTCACAAACCCGATGCGCGCCGCTTCCGCGGGAATCTCCATCTCCCTGCACGAGGCGGTCAGCTCGCGAAGGGCCTTCCCGCCATCCTCCGACCCCAACCTGGCGAGCGTCTCCCTGCATTTCGCCCGGAGCGCTCCCGGGTCGTCGGCCGCGAGGAGAATCGTGTGGGGGACGTTGTGGAGGCGGTAAGGGCCGGCCGTGCTCTGCCGGTATTCCTCGAGTACGACGTGGAAGTTCGTGCCTCCGAATCCGAAGGCGCTCACCGCCGCGCGTCGCGGGCAGCCGTCCTCGGTGTGAATCCAGGGGCGGGTCTCCGTGTTCACGTAGAGGGGCGATTTCTCCAGTTCAAACTTCGGATTCGGCCTCTCCACATTGATGGTGGCCGGCAGGATCTTGTGGTGGAGCGCCATCACCGCCTTGATGAGGCCGGCAGAGCCCGCCGCGGCCTTGGTGTGGCCGATCTGGGACTTGACGCTTCCCAGTGCGATGTGCTGTCTCCCCCTGCTTTCCTCACCAAACACCTCTTTGAGGGCCTCCACCTCGGACGGGTCCCCTGCCCTCGTCCCCGTACCGTGCGCCTCGATGAGCCCCACGGTGGAAGGAGCAAACCCGGCGTCTTCGTATGCCCGCCTGAGGGCCTTGGCCTGGCCCTCGGGCCTTGGGTTGTAAATGCTTGAAAACCGGCCGTCGCTCGATGTGCCGATCCCACGGACCACCGCATAGATCCGGTCCTTGTCGCGCTCGGCATCCTCGAGGCGCTTGAGCGCAACCATGCCGATGCCCTCGCCGACCATCATCCCGCTCGAACCGATGTCAAAGGGCGAACACCGCTCTTTGTCGCTGAAGGCCGGGGTCTTGCTGAAGCACATGTACATGAAGATCGAGTTGTCCGTGTCCACGCCGCCCGAGAGCATGATGTCGCTCCGGTATTCCAGAAGCTCGCTGACCCCCATCTTCAGCGCCGTCAGCGAACTGGCGCAGGCCGCGTCCACCACGCAGTTCGTGCCCCCCAGGTTCAGGCGATTGGCCACCCTGCCCGCGATCACGTTCCCCAGCATGCCGGGAAAGGAATTCTCTTCCCACGGAATGTAAGCCTTGCGGATCTTCTCGGTGATGATCTCGGCGTCCTTCTCGGAGATTCCGCTCTTCGTGAGGACCTTGGTCCAGACCGGATACTGCAGCCGGCTCGTCAAGGGGGTGATCAGCTTCTGCCCCCCGCCCACACCGAGGACGATGCCGATGCGATCCCGCTCGAAGTCGCTGGCTTCCCCGTAGTTCGCGTCTTCCAGGGCCCCTTTCGCCACAATGAGGGAAAGAAGCTGGGAGACATCCGTCACCTCCAGGATATTCGGGGGGATACCGAACTCCATCGGGTCGAAATCGATCTCGGGCAGGAAGGCCCCCCGTTTGCAGTACGTCTTGTCAGGGGCCTTGGGATCCGGGTCGTAATAGTCCTTGACGTCCCAGCGATCGGGCGGCACATCCGTAATGGAATCAGTCTGGTTGACGATATTATTCCAGAATTCCTTGAGGTTCCTGGCCTGTGGAAAAAGGCAGGCGGCCCCGATAACGGCAACCGGCGTTTCCTGGAGTCTCGATCTGAGCTTGCGGTCTTCCTTTGATTTTCGCGACGTCATTTTCCCCTTCCTCTGGAGAACCGTTCATTGCTATCTTTTCGGCTTGGAATTGGAAGAGGGGAACGTTTAACCGGTAAGCGGTCCTCTGTTTCGCCCGATTCCTGCCGGAAATTGTGTATGGATCGCACCGGCTCCCTGCATGCGGTCCTGGAGGCGCAAGGGTCCAAACCTTTTATATTATTATGGCACACATTTCTTGTAAAGCCGGTGGGAAAGGCCTATCCGCGCCCGGGCTTGTCGGGACGGGACGACGGAATCCTGTGCATCGAGGTCCCCGTCACGAAATCCCCTTTCGCGAGCGGTTCGTAATCAACGATCTTCCTCGGAACGGGCCCGATCGGTTTGGCCACGGCCCCGCTCACAACCTTGTAAGGGGGAACGTCTTTGGTCACCATAGCGCCCGGGCCGATCATTGCGCCCTCGCCGATCCGTACGGGGCCGATAATGACGGCGTTTACGGCCACACGGACATAATCTTCCAGGATCACCTCGGCCTTTTCGATGAACCGGTAGGACAAGAACCGGTGCGAAATGATGCGGCATCCCGCCGCGATCCATACCCCTCTGCCGACCGAAATGTCCCCGGGGAGGCGCTCGTCGAAGTTGACCCCGTCTCCGATGAAAACGCTCTTCGGATCCTTGAACCGCACCCCCCTCCAGGCCTGCAGCCTGACCCGGAACGACGGAGGGGTCATGTAGTGCAGGGCGAGCCACTGGAGAAACTTGCTGTAGATCTTCTTCCGGTCGTGCAGGAGCACGTACCAGAGTCCTTTGGGTGCCGTGTGCTGGATAGTCTGGTCAACCGGAACGATTTTGCCGAGGAATTCGAAACACCTCGTCTCCTCGAGCTGCGGATCCGGATTCTTCCTTTCCTGCGTCTCAGCCATTCGCCCCTCTCCGCCTCCTGTCGCAACGAGAAATTTGTTATCAAGTAATACATTAAATAATTAACGTAACTATCTTATATTACATTTATATTATAGCTATGTGCTTCGCGCTTCGCGCAGCTTGTACTTGAGCACCTTGCCGCTCGGATTCCGGGGAAGGGCGTCGAGAAAACAGACCTCCTTCGGACGCTTGTACCCGGGCAGGGCCTCCCGGGCGTAAGCGAGGAGTTCGGCCTCGGTCGCCTCGGTCCCCGGCTTGAGAACGATTGCGGCGTGTATCTTTTCCCCCCACTTCGGGTCCGGCAATCCGAAAACGGCCGCCTCCTGTACCTTCGGATGGGCCAGCAGGGCGTCTTCCACCTCCTTGGCAAAGACATTCTCCCCGCCGGTCTTGATCATGTCCTTCCATCGGTCCACGAAATAGAGGAAGCCGTCCTCATCCTCCCTGACCACGTCGCCCGTATGGAGCCACCCGTCCCGGAAGGTGATCCGGGTTTCGTCTTCCCGCCGGTAATATCCGGAAACGACACTCGGTCCCCTGAGAAGCAGTTCTCCAGCCTCCCCGGCAGGAACGGCCCTCCCCTGCTCGTCCACGATACGGTAGTCGAAAATCGTGCCGACGACCCCGATGGAGCCGTCCTTGTCGAGCTGCCTGTCCGGAGGCAGGACCGTGACCGTGCCTCCGCTCGCCTCGGTGAGGCCGTAAGAATAAAAGAGATCCGCGCGGGGCATGTACTTCCGGACACTCTCCTTCAGATCGGCGGGAAAGGTCGCAGCCGCGGTCGCAAAGGCCCGGACGTGGGTGACGTCGTAAGCGATCGCCTCCGGCACGGCCATGATCCAGCTGAACAGGAAGGGAGGGACCACGAGGGCGACCGTAACCTTCTCCTCATGGACGTTCTTCATGTACTCGACCGCATCGAACCGGTGCTGGAGTACTACGCAGGCGCCCGCCGCCATGAGCGCGTTCAGGCAGTTGTTGATGATCACGTGAAACAGGGGAAGCACCTGAAGCCCCACGTCCTTCTCGCTCAGGTGCATATGGCTGACGGTCGAGTAGGCCGCCCACAGGGCGTTTCCGTGGGTCAGCATGGCAAGCTTGCTGACCCCCGTAGTCCCCCCTGTGCACAGAAAGATATACAGATCGTCCGAAGATACCTCCACGGCGGGTTCGCGGGGCTTCCCGCTGTTCAGGAACCCTTCGTAGTCGATCGCATAGGGCCGCGGCTCCCCGTCCACCTGGATAAAGGCCTTCACCTTTTTCAGGCCGCCCCGGATCTGCTCGACCATGGGCGCCATTTCTTCGTGGAACAACAGGACGCACGCGTCGGACAGGTCGATCAGGCACCCCACATCCTGCGGAAACAAGCGGGTCTTCACCGGGAAGAAGACCGCCCCGATCTTGGCGAGGGCGTAATTGGCCTCCACCATGGCGGGAACGTTTTCGGAGAGCATGGCCGCCTTGTCCCCTTTGCGGAGCCCCATGGCGAGGAAGGCGTCCGCCAGGCGATTCACCCGCTCGTTGAGCCGGGCCCAGGTCATCCGGACATCCCCGTAGACCAGGGCCTCCCTGTGCGGAAAGCGCATCGCATTCCTCGCGACGATGTTCCCGATCGTCATGATCTCCCCCATCCCGATAAGGAAAAGCATACACAATGAATCGGACAGGGTCGAGTGTCGGCGAGACATGAGAGGCGAGGGGAAGGTGGGCGCCCGCGGATGGGCCGGGTGCATGGGGGACGGCAACATTCAACCGGGAACCGTCAGCCTTTCTTCCCGCATACCAGGTCCTCGATGACCCTTGCCGGCCGGATCGGTTCCAGGGCCGAGGTGCTGGCGGGCCATCTGTCGCACCCTCCCCCGGACAGAGGCCGCGCCTTCCTACTGGGGAAGCATGCTCATGACATAGCGCGCCTGTTGATCCACCTGGTCCCGGTAAAGCATGAACGGACGGAACTCGAAGCGATACCACATGTCGAACTGGTCCGCATAGTGGGGGCTGTTGAAGTGCCCGCTTATGCCGGGCATGGCAATGATCTTCGAGGCCCTGCGGTCGGCAAAATCGACGACAAAGCGGTTGGTGGAGCCTCCTGTAATCGCGTAGGGGTCATTCAGAGAGTACCCGATCCCCATCGGCGTGATCAGGCCGCCGCTCATCGGGTAAGGCCCCACATCCAGGAGTGGGGAGAGGAAGGGCACCTGGGTACTGAAGAAATGTTGGATTTTCAGGGTCAGGAGCCGCCCCAGGACCCAACCGTCCACCCCGGGACCCATCTCGCTGTTCAGGAACGCGACCGCCTCCTTGAAGCTCTTGGCCAGCATGTCCGCTCGCCCTTCCGTCTCCGGGGTCCCGGGATCGTCGAACCAGGGGGAATTCTCTTCGGCCATGAGATGCCTCAGGGCCTTCACGACCATCGGATAACTTTCGATGAACGGCCCATAGAGCTCCGCTCCAAGGCGCGGGGAAAAGGTATTCTCGACCATACGCACAAGCAGTACCTGGAAGATAGCCGGGGCGACGGCGTCCTTGTCCGATACAAAGTCCCATTGCGCGAGTTTCTCGCGCGCAAGCGCTTCCTCCGGGGAAAGATCGGCACTGCCGAGGGCCTGGAGCAATATGGGGACCCACTCTTCGGCCGCCAGGACATAGGTGTCTCTGAAGATTTTGTCTACATCTTCCACCCCGAATTTCCCGTTCTGTGCGACCGTCTCATTGATAATCCTTCTCACCCTGGTAAGCCTGTCGGGAGGGGAAAAATCGTGGCCGATCACATAGGGATATTCGTCCGGAACAGGCTTCGAGTTGGAAGAATGGATGAACCCCATTTCGGGATTTCTCACCTGTGGCAATTCACTTGCCGGAACGTACCCCTGCCATTCGAACGCATCCGTCCAGCCGGGAACGGGAAGAGATCCGTCAAAGCCGTTCCGGACGGGGATTGCGGCGCTGTAGAAATAGCCGACTTCCCCCTGATCATCGGCGTAAACCCAGTTGATACTGGGACATCGATAATCGGACTGCTCCAGCGCGGCAAGGAAGCCATCCGCGCTCTGGGCCTCATTGATGTAGAAGAAGGCTGCCATCCCTTTCAGGAAATCGACGGCGGCCCAGCGCATGGAAAGGACACTGTCGGGAGGCAGGGGGCCCTTCTGATAATCCTCCAGAATGTCGTTCACGATCGGTCCGTGCAAGGTGCGCCTGATTTGCATCTGCACATCATCGCTTCCCCGAACCCGGATGGTTTCCTCGCGGACTTCCATATCTCTCCATTCACCGTTGTAGAGATACTTGAGGGGGTTGGCGGGGTCGATCTTCTCGATGTAGAAATCCAGGTCATCCGCCACCCCGGCGGTAAAGACCCAGGCGATTTTTTCATTCTGCCCTGCGTAGATGTACGGCGAAGCGGGGATCACGTAGCCGGAAACATCGGCATTCGGGGTACTCAGGTGGGCCTCATACCAGAGAGCCGGAATCATGTAGGGATTATGGCTGTCGTGAGCCAGGATGGGCTTGCCCGTCTTGGACAACGCCCCTGATATGACAAGATTGTTACAGGCCTGGCCGCCCGGAACGGGAACGCCGAAGGATTCGAGGATCTTGTCCGAAGCGTCGATGCGGGCGACAAGCTTCCGGCTGATCGCGCCGACGGAAGAAACGGCAAAGGAGCGCGCAGCGCGCGAGACAGCAGCCGTTCCCGATCCCGGGAAAAACGCTTCGCCTTCCGGGATGGTTGTGGGATAACCTTCGTTGTAATCCAGGAAGATGTCCGAGGCCATCTCCTCCCCGACCTGGTCGATCAGGGCAGCGTGCAGGAGGTCGCTGTAAAAGGAAGGGCTGAACATAAAGCTATAATAGAGAGAGATGGAAACAACATCTTCGGGGCTCCATGGCTCCGGCTCGAACCCCAGAAAGAAAAACTCAAAAGAGGACAGGGCGTCGCGATGCTCTATGTAATAGTTGATGCCCTCCACAAACGCGTCGATCCGGGCCCTTGTTTCGGGAGCGAGAGAGGCCAGTGCGGCCTGCTTGTCTACGCCGCTGAAAAGGATCCTATTCAGCTTGTCGGTCGCCAACATTGCCGACCCCAACACCTCGGAAAGGCGACCCAGTGAAAAACGCCTGATCATCTCCATCTGAAAGAGCCGGTCCTGGGCCTGGGCATACCCGAGGGCGAAGCACGCGTCTACCTCGGTCTCGGCGTATATGTGCGGTACCGCATACGAATCCCGGATGATTTCCACGGGGCCCTGCAGCCCCGGAATCGTAAGCTCCCCCGTATACTCCGGAGGAGCAAGGCAGGCGACGGTCGTCAGAAGAACCAGAATTCCGCAAAACAAACGAACGACCTTCATCATATCCCCCCTATC
>WFRX01000227.1 GCA_015486285.1 bacterium | reverse complement strand
TAAGAGACAGCTCAAGACGAGGCTGGAACAGGGACCGCTCAAGGCCGTCGCGGGGATCACCGGCGGCCGTTATGTCCCCGCTGCCGAAAAGAACGCCGTCGGGGTACTTCTGAAAACGATCTTGCAAGAAGCCGGCAATATGGAGTATACGAGAACCACGGAAAAGACCTGGTTGCGGCTTTCTCCCTTCCTGTTGCTGACCGGCTTGCTCCTGTTCGCGTGCGGGCTATGTGTCGAGCGTTGAACCTTCGGTCGACAGGCGGGACGGGGAACGGGATGTTCGGGAGGGTCGGTCCGGGCCCCCTGGACCGGGTTTCCTGAATACGGAAACATGGACCCCCAATCGGTTTTTGAAAGGAGGCAGGACCATGAAACGCTTGATATGGCTCGTGCTGCTGGCCTTCGTGCTGACTCCCACCCTCGGATGCAAGAGAAAGGCGGAGACGGCACAAGAGACCCTACGGATTACCTGCTGGGAAGGATATGCGAAGCCCTATGTGGACGAATTCAAGAAACAGATCCGGGAAAAATACGGTATCGACCTGCAGGTGAAGATCCACAATCCGACGGACCAGGACGAATTTTACATGGCCGCCAAGGAGGGAACCGCGGACCTGATTTCGCCTCCCATGGACCTTCCCAAGAACCCGACGTTTTACTGTTTTCCGGAAGGCAATACCCTGCTTGCGGAGGTGGATCCGGCGAAGATCCCGAATATGGCCCACATCCTGCCCTTTTTTCAGGCGGACCAAGCCCTCATCCACGAGGGGAAGCGCTACGGGGTCCCGTACAACTGCGGGCCGTACGGGCTGGCCTACAACACGGAGAAGGTGAAGGAGGCGCCCCAAAGCTGGAATGTCTTATGGGACCCCCGCTATGCGGGCCTCTACACGATCAACAACAATTTTCCGAAATGCAATATCTGGATTTCCGCCCTGGCCCTCGGCTACACCTATGATCAGATTTTCGATATCGCCAAACTGGACCGGGAGAAGGTCCAGAAAAAGCTCAACGTGCTGGCCAAGAACGCGAAGAGCCTGTGGGACGGAGCGGCGAACCCGGATGAATTCCCCGAACTGGCCCTTGCCACGACCTGGGGATTCGCGGCCCAGCGTGCCAACCTGAAGGGGGGTAAATGGCTCATCGCGAATCCGAAGGAAGGGGGCACGGCATGGATCGATAATTGGTGCATGACCCGGGCGGCTGAAGGCAAGGTCAAGCGGCTCTGCGAGGAGTGGATCAACTTCCAGCTTTCGCCGGCCCAGCAGGCGCGGGTCGTAAAGGACCAGGGCGTCTCTCCGGTGGTGGACAACGTCGGCTCCCTTGTGACGGCGGAGGAAAAGAAGATGTTCCATGTCGGGGATAACGACTACTTCAAGACCGTCGCCCTCTGGCAGCCGCTGAGCCGGGAAACGCAGAAGGCCTTCAAGGAGATGTGGGAAGCGGCCAAGAAGCTTCGGCAGTAGTCCGGGAGGAAGGCCCGGAGATCGGCGGGCACGGGCTTCCCTGCCCGCCACGTCCCGGGAGGCTCTGTCCAGGCAGTGGAATCGTGCGGGGCGTCCTTACGGGAAGACGTTTATTCGATCTTTGAGTGGCTGTTTTTCGGGTGTCCCTTTGTCATCGTTCGCCGGCAAAGACAAGTCCGAGAGCTTGACCACGATCCAGTTCGTTTCCTCGTCCCGATTCCATGCCGTTGCCCTCGAAGGGAAGAACCCCTGGCCTGCTTGCGGGACGAGTTTCCATGCGTGGGCAGTGGATTTCGGGCCTTTTTTGAGAAAATCGTACCCCTGGATCGACAGGATGCGGAAGTTGAGGTACCCCTTTGTAACGAAGATCCGCCCTGTTGTTTTCCCGCCCTTTCCCGACAGACGAAATTCGACCCATTCGTCCTTGCCTGCGGCGGCGAGGGCCGGTACGATTCTCCGCGCCAGTTGGTCAGCCTCCCGGTCTGTCAACATATGTTCCGGGTTTTTCCAACGGAATGTGGCGCTTTTCTGGAAGAGGATTCCCCGCAAGAGGTTTTTCATTCTGGATTCGCTGATCTTGAAAGGATGCTTGAAAGGGCCCTCTTTGCTGGGTACGGCCGACACGGAGAGGCGGGACGGCTCCAGGGGTTTCTGCGCATTCGGGCTCTCCTCGGGAGTGCCTTTGAATACGGGCTCAACGCCCCTCTCCTTGGCGGCGCACGTCGCGGCGCACGTCGCCGAGAAGAGAAGAAGACAAAGGACGACCAGGAAATTGGGGACCGGTTTTGTTTTCATCATATCCTTCCCTGAAAATAAAAAGGGAAGGCGAACATCTTGGTGTCGGCTCGCCTTCCCTTCGCTCTTCGGGTGCGTGTTTCGCCTCCAGGGACTATCCCTTTCCTCACTCTCCCTCCGCTGTGCCGGCTGAGCGGACAGCGGCTAGAAATAGTAATACCATTCCCAAGCGGCCACCCATGCGAAGTCGGTCAGGCCGTCGTCGTGGTTGACGAACACGTCCTTTGTGGACCAGTCGCACCTCCAGGACAGATCCACGATCACGTGGTCGCCCAGGGCCCACAGGGGCGTGACCTCCACAGACTGCCGGGTCTGGTCCGGGACCGGACTGGACCATGAAAGGAGATCCCCGGGGGCATTGCCGAATACGATCCCGTCTTCTTCATGGAGAAACTCATACGCGAGGGAGACGGACAGGGAGTCCATGGGGGTGTTGAAGTTGAACTGGGCCACGCCGCCATAAGCCTGGGCGTCTTGCAGGGATCCCGGCGGCGAACCGATGGCCGGGGTATCCGTCAACTCCATCCACCAGAGCTCGAAGTCCAGGGCGCCCAGGAAGTCCGGCAGGTCGAGCCAGCGGAAGTCCATGTCGACCATGGTTCGGCTCTGCCAGCTTCCGGTGCCCCCCCTGTCCTCGGGAAGCTTCTGGTTTGCCCAGACACAGCTCACGCCGACGTCGAACTTCTCGTCCGGGCTGACCCCGATCCGGCCGCCGTAAAGCATGGAGGTGTCCGGTTGATCCCGGCCGAAATTCGGAGCGTTCACCCCGTAAGCCTCGGAATAGCCCCATCCGTTCCCGATCCAGAAGTTGATGTTCACGGGCCCGATCTCGTATTCGGCCCTGCCGCCGGTGATGGACCACGGGGCCACCAGGAGGTTGACCATTTTGAACTGCCAGTTCCAGATATCGATGTTCTCATTGGCGCCGATACCGATCGGCACATCGTACACCCCCCCCATCAGGGTCAATCCGTTTCCCCAGGGGATCACGACGCGGAGCCACGCCTCGTCCAGGTTGATCTCTGTTTTGTCGAAGGCGGTGATCGAGACTTCGACATAGCCGTCCGCCCAGTCGTTCACGCGGTGTTGCACGTAGAGTTCCGCGCGGTCCAGGGTGAACTTTGCCTTTCGTGCATCCAGCCCGTTGTACTGTCCGTCGTATTGCTGCGAATAGGTCAGGTATGTGTCCACATAGCCGCCGAATTTCGGCAAGTCGCCTTTCCAGTCCGGGTCGTAGCTGAAGTAGTTCGGCACATAAGGCGATCGCGCGTATCCCATGCTGACCGCAGTGAAGACCATGAGCACCGCGATGAGCGGGACGATATAGATCTTCCCTTTCATTCTTTCCCCCTCCTTGGTTTTGCGTTGACTTAGTTCGTGAGAGAAACAGTACATTTGATTTCCTCGATTGTTTGGTTTCCCGAACCCCTTCTCTCAGTCCCGTCAGTCAGCCAATTTTAGTAACCCTATATATCAATCAGGAATCGAGGCCACAACAGCCCCTTCCCTTTATTAAAGTCTTTCGTTAAGAAAGTGCCTTTGAGACGCTGAAGTATAAAAAGAAATTATCGTAATGTCAAGAAAAAATGTGACAAAATCTCCAGCTGCGGGCCGACCATGGCGGGAGGACGATTCCACCCCTTTTCGGATCGATACCGGGAGGGGCTATAACCATATTCGAATGGTTCAAAAAAAGGCCACCAGGTGTGAGGAAGCGAGCCGGGGAGTACGGGGAAGCCTTGCGGGCGCAGGTACCCCCACAGGACGGAACGCCTTGTCCGGTGGGGTGTTTCGGGAAGATTTCGGGAGGAGGATCAGATGGACGCGACTTCGTCCATCATCATCAATTCCATGTCCCCTTCGACCAGGGACTGGGCCTTGGCGAACAGGTCGGCCAGATGGGGTGTGGAGGAATGCGCCGCGAAGGCGGCATCGTCCTTGTATTTCTCGAGTACGACGACGAGGTTCGGATCGGTGCGGTCCCTGTTCACCGTGTAATAGAGGGTGCCTTCCTCCTGCTTGACCAAGGGGAAGATGTCTTTCAACAGTTGGACAAGCTCATCCGCCTTGCCATCCTGTACCCGGATCTTGGCAACTACGGCAACCATTCCCGAACCTCCTTTTCCTGTCCATCTCGTTGTTCCGAAAAAGCCATTATTTCATCTGTGCCACACAAGGTCAATACGCCCCGGGAAGCCGTCCGCCCTCCCGGGTGAATCACGACCCGGCGTGTTTACGCGGGAGGAGCCGGTATGATAAAAGGGGAATTTCTGTAAGATGCAGAGATGATGTGAGAAAGGGAGCGACAACATGCAGTGCGGGGTGACCGGATATGGCAAGCCTTGGGGCGGACCGGAAAGAAGTGAAAAAACAAGACACGAAATCGGCTGCGCGAAATGGGCCCTCCAGGATTCTTTGGATCCTCCTGCTCTTGTTGGGCATCTCCGCCGCCGGGGCCTACTACGCATACAGCCGGACCCGGGTAAGAACCGACGACGCGTACGTACACGCCACCGTATACCCGGTCAGCGCCCGGATCCCGGGGACGGTCTTGGAGGTGCTGGTAGAGGACAACCAGGTCGTTGAACCGGATCAGCTCCTCGTCCGCCTCGACCCGGAGGACCCTTCTCTCAAGGTCCGGATGGCGAAGGCCGCCCTGGCGTCCGCCCGTACGTACCTCGAGGAGGCGAAGATCGGATTGCGAGGGGCCGAGGCCGAGGACAGGCTGACCGAGGCCAAGCTGGCCCAGGCAAAGGTCGATCTGGCCCGAGCGGAGACCCTCTGGAAAAAGGGCTCGGTTTCGAAGGAGCAGTACGATCGTGCCGTCACCCAGCACCGTGTACTCACCGCTCAGCGTCGGGTGACCCGGGCGAAGATCGCCGCGGCCAAGGCTCGCATCGCCTCCAGCAAGACGAATCTGGAGAATGCAAAGGCGCAACTGGCCCAGGCGGAGCTGATGCTCAGCTACACGGAAATCCGTTCTCCGGGCCGAGGCTCTGTGAGCCGGAAGTCTGTGGAGGCGGGTCAGGTCGTGCAGCCCGGGGTCCCGCTGATGGCCGTGGTGGACCTGGAGGATCTCTGGATAGAGGCGAATTACAAGGAGAGCCAGCTCGAGCGGATTCGTCAGGGCCAATCGGTCGAGGTGCGATTGGCCCTCGCGCCCGACTATGTTTTCCACGGCCACGTGGAGAGTATCCATGCGGGCACGGGAGCCGCTTTTTCCCTGTTTCCTCCGGAGAACGCAACCGGGAACTGGGTGAAGATTGTCCAGCGGGTTCCGGTGAAGGTCGTGCTGGATGGGTATACGCCCGGCCCGGATACACCCCGCCTTCGCGTGGGCCTGTCCGCCGAAGTCACCGTCTACCCGCAGGGCAAGCCTTCCTTGCCTTGGCCTCTTTCATCGCTAGAGAACATGCTCTAGCGCGGGGAGCGTATCTGAAGGAGGGCCCCAGGCAGTGGGAACCCGTTCAGGGCCGAACAAGTGGCTTGTGGCCGTCACGGTTATGATCCCGACCTTTATCGAGATCCTGGACATGACGGTCGTCAATGTTTCCTTGACCCACATCCAGGGGAGCTTGAGCGCCGGGCTGGATGAGGTGACCTGGGTGTTGACCTCCTATATGGTCTCCAACGCCATCGTCATCCCCATGAGCGGGTGGCTGGCGGCCCGCTTCGGCCGGAGGCGGTACCTGCTGTTTTCCGTCGGACTGTTTACGGCGAGTTCCTTTGCTTGCGGCTCCGCCACGAGTCTCGGGATGCTGCTCCTCTTTCGTGTGTTCCAGGGCGTTGGGGGAGGCGGTCTGCAGCCTCTGTCGAATGCAATCCTGCTCGAGACCTTCCCCCCGGAGGAACACGGGAAGGCGATGGCGATGTTCGGGATGGGCGTCGTGTTCGCACCCATCCTGGGCCCCATCCTGGGGGGGTGGATCACGGACAACTGGACATGGCGGTGGATTTTCTATATCAACATTCCCGTCGGCGTCCTTTCCATGTTCATGATCATGTTGTTCATCGAAGATCCGCCCTACCTGCGGGATCGGGGATCCAGGATCGACGTCCTGGGGATCGCCCTTCTGATCGTGGGGCTCGGTTGCCTCCAGCTCGTGCTGGACAGGGGAGAGAGGCTCGACTGGTTCGCCTCTCCCTTTATCCGAAACACGGCCGTCCTTTCGGCAAGCGCGCTGGTTCTGTTTGTGATGACAGAGCTGCGCCGTCCCAATCCGGTCGTGGACCTGAGGGTATTTCGCGATCGATCCTTTGCCTTGGGCAATCTGGTCTTGTTTCTCGGCTTCTTCGCCTTTTTCGCCAGCCTCGTCCTGCTCCCGGTATACGTACAGAAGCTGATGGGCTACACGCCCTGGTGGGCGGGTTGGGTCCTGGCCCCCGGGGGGGTCTCCTCCTTGGTCATGATGCCCATCACCGCGAGGCTCTTGCAGAAGGTGGATGGCCGAAGGCTTCTTTTTGTCGGGCTGGCGATCAATGCCTATGCGCTCCACCTGATGAGCCGATTCAGCCTGGAGGCGGACTTCATGACGATCCTGTGGCCCCGCGTCGTCCAGGGGTTCGGGCTCGCCCTCTTCTTCGTGCCCGTGGCGACCCTGTCGGTCACCTCCATTCCGAAAGAGAAGATGGGGAATGCAACGGGCGTTTTCAACCTGCTGCGGAACCTGGGGGGGAGCTTTGGCGTGGCGGTTCTCACGACGGAGCTTGCCCGCAGGACCCAGTTTCACCATTTTCGTCTCACAGAGCACCTGACACCGTACGATCTCCCGTTCCAGCAGGCCCTCGAGCGGATGCGGGGCTGGCTGGCGCTGCATGGGGGGATGGGGCATGGATTCGGCCAGGCCCTCGGCCTCGTGTACGGCGAACTCAACCGGCAGGCCTACATGCTGGCCTTCAACGACGCCTTTTACCTGGACGCCTTCTTCTTCGTCGTCCCCGTGTTCCTGGTCTTCCTCATGCGAAAGGCGGATCCGGACGCCGCCGGGCCCGTGAGCGTACATTGACCGTGCCTACGCCACGAACTTCATCTCTCTGGTGTCCGCCGGGCGACTTTGTAGGGGGGCGGTAGGACTCGCCTGAAACAGATCGATTTTTCTGTATCAAGCCACTAGCAGCCGAGGAAAAACTCCGCGATCTCGTCCGCGACCTGGTCCCGTTCGACGTCCAGGGGGAGGACATGGCGGGATCGAGCGAGCAGGACCCTTCTTTTCCGGCGGCTTGCGATCAGACGGTGCAGGGCGATCGCGTTTTGCCAGCATACCGAAGGGTCCTGTCTCGACTGCAGAATGAGGGTGGGATGCGTCAGGCAGGCCCCTTTTCTCCGGAGGATCCATTTGAGCTGTGCGAAGCTCATCTGCGGAGGCTCGAGGTCTTTATGCAAGGCCGGCGCTTCCCAGGCCGCCCGCCTCCATCGTCGGCAGAGCCAATCCCTGATCCCGGGAAATCCATACAAGGCGCCGGCCAGACGGGCCTTGTGACGGTTGGCGAACAGGGGCGTTGCGAGCAGGGCGAGGGCGTGGACCCGCCGCCCATGACGAAGGGCCAGGGCCATGGCGAGCAGTCCGCCCATCGAGAAGCCGACGACGAACACGGGGGAGCAGGCCTCCGCAAGCTGCAGCATTCCCTGTTCGGCGCTCCGGTACCAGTCGGGCCAGCCTTTTTCGGCAAAGCTCGGCGCATCCATCCCGTGGCCGGCCAGCGATACGCCGCAAACGGTGAAACGGGCCCGCCGATGGAGACTGTCCCCAAGATAACGCATTTCCCATGGCGTGCCTGTGAGCCCGTGGATCAGGAGACAGCCGGAGGTTCCGCCTTGAAGCAGGAAAGGGGCGTTCCCCGTTCGACGGTCCGAAGCGGCCTCCGGCGGCGGATTGCCGGGTGGGTTGTGGGCTGGATCTGTACCGGCCGGGTCTTGTTGCATGTCTTCAGATCAACATGCCCTGGACTTGTATCTTGTTCTTGTACCGCTCTTCCGCATCCACGATCCGGTTCGCCTCGTCCACGAGAACAACCCTGGGCTTATAACGCCGCGCCTCGTCTCCGGGCATCCACCCGAAGGCCGCTATAATGACCATGTCGCCCTTCTTGGCCTTGTGGGCCGCGGCCCCGTTGATACAGATCGTTCCGGATCCCCTTTCGCCGAGGATCGTATACGTGGAAAACCGGTTTCCGTTGGTGATGTTCCAGATTTCGACTTGTTCGAACTCGAGGAAATCGGCCGCCTCCATGAGGTCGGCGTCGATCGTGATGCTTCCCTGGTAATGCAGGTTCGCCTCGGTGATGGTTGCCCTATGGATCTTGCCTCGCAGCATTTTTCTTTGCATAAAGCCTCTCCCTCCCCTGCACGCCGTTGAATGGCTTTCTAACCGGCTCCTTCGCCGGGGTCCGTTAAAATGCAGTTGTCTATCAGCCTCGCCTCGCCCACAAAGGCTGCGATCGCCATAACCGTTTCTCCGTCGGCCGCCTCGACCTCCGCGAGTGTTTTTGCATCGCACAGGCTTACGTAGTCCGGCCGTATGCGTGGATGGGCGCCGAGGATGCGATGGGCTTCGTCCAGGAGGACCCTCGCGCTCCTTTCCCCTTTGCGGTACAGTGCCTGTGCCCCCTCCAGGGCCTTCTTGATCGCCGCCGCTTCTTTTCGCTCATCCGGCTTCAGATATTTGTTCCGGGAACTCATGGCCAACCCGTCCGGCTCGCGGACGGTGGTGCACCCGACGATTTCGATATCGAAGTTCAGATCCTTCACCATCCTTCGAATGAGCACGACCTGCTGGAAGTCCTTCTTCCCGAAAAGGGCCACATGGGGCCTGACGATGTTGAAAAGTTTCGTCACCACTGTGGCCACGCCTCGAAAATGTACGGGTCGTGTCCTGCCGCACAGGATTCCGGTCATCCTTTCCACCGTTACATAGGTCTGATATCCGTCCGGATACATCCCCTCGTTGGTGGGGAAAAAGACCGTGTCAACGCCCACTTCCTCCATAGCCTTCCGGTCCTGGTCAAAATTCCGGGGATAGGCGTCCAGGTCTTCGTTGGGGCCGAACTGCGTCGGATTCACGAACAGGGAGACGACGAGGGTATCGGACCGCCTTTTCCCCTCCCGCATGAGGGACAGGTGGCCTTCGTGAAGGTATCCCATGGTCGGGACGAGGGCGATCCGTCTTCCGCGGGCGCGCAGTTCCTCGGAAAGTTGCTGCATGGCCCGGGGCTCCCGAACGATCTTCACGGGTTCCGCTCCTTTGCAATCCGGGCCGGAAGCCATGCGCCTCCGCCCGGGTTCGTACTCGACCGTCGAGGCCATCGAGCGGCAACGAACGCGCCGGTTCCGTCGGGGGCCGGTCCCGGGGGATCGAAAAATCGGTGGAGAGATGTCTCGTCGACGTGTTTCATCGGTCGCTCCGTCCCGGTCCGCGCCAGGATCCAGGCGGCAAAGTTGCGTGATGAGTGCCGGCTTCACAGAAATCGTCGGAATGCGGGATGCCTTCCGCTTCCCGGATCATTCCGGATCATTACATAGAATAGTATATTCTATTTTGGCGGCCACGAGAATGTCAAACCTCAAACGACAGGGTTCAGGGGAGGGGGTCTACGTCAGGAGCGATGGTGATATACCGGACACCCTTTTCGGTGTTCCGGATCTCACGGATCAGGTTCTGGAGGTCCCCCTGGCGCTGTACGAAATCGATATTCGAGGTGTTTACGACCAGCAGGGGGGTTTCCCTGTAATGGAAGAAGAAGTTGCTGTAAGCCTTGCTCACCTTTTCCAGGTACTGCGGGTCCATCTCCTTTTCATGCCAAAGGGCCCGCTTGCGTATCCGTTTGAGCAGAACGTGGACAGGCGCCTGCAAGTAGATGACGAGATCCGGTTTTACTACGCGTTGATCCAGAAGCTGGTAGATCCACTCGTACAAGACGAGTTCGTCCTCGCTGAGGTTGAGATACGCGAAGATCCGGTCTTTGGCGAACAAGTAGTCGGAAAAGATATTTCGGCGGAAAAGCTCGGTCTGGAGGATTTCCTGTTGCTGCTGGTATCGTGTCAGCAGGAAGAAGATCTGTGTCTGGAAGGCGAACTTGTTCGGTTCCCCGTAGAATTTACCGAGGAAGGGGTTCTCTTCCGCGCGTTCGAGTACCGTCTTTGCCTGAAAGGCCTCCGCGAGAAGCTTGACGAAGGTGGTCTTGCCCACGCCGATCGGGCCTTCCACGACGATGTACCGGCTTTCGCCCATACCCTCCGCTCCCGGCTTTTCCTGCGCTCCATGCAAGCAGGCAGCCGCCACACACCGTTGAGAAACCGAGCAAGCGGCCTCCATTATGGGGAAAAATCGGGGGCTTGTCTATACGGGGGGCCGCTCCCGCAAATGGAGGGCCATGCGCACGTACTCTTCCGCGGAGAGGGTTTCGGGCCTGCGGCGCGGATCGATATCGCAGGCTTCCAGCATGTTCCGGAGGCCCTCTTCGGAGATGCCGGCGCGGAGGCTGGTACGCAAGGCGTTGAACAGGGTCTTCCTGCGTTTGGAAAAGGCCGCCCTGACCAGTTCGCGGAAGGCCGCCTCCGCTTGTTCCGGGAGAAGGGGGCGTTCTCGAGGAATGAACCGCAGGACCGCCGAGTCGACCTTCGGAACGGGGTGAAAGCAGGTTTTCGGGACCTGCCGTTCAAGATGAAGATGGAAATATACCCGGCAGAAAACCGAGAGTTTTCCGTACTGTTTCGTCCCGACCGCAGCCGTCAGCCTCTGCGCCACCTCTTTCTGCAGCATCAGGATGAGCAGCGAAAAGGCCCTTCGCTGATCGATCAAGGTGAAAATCATGGGCGCAGAAATTACATACGGAAGGTTCGCCACGAGTTTCAGCCGCGTTCGCAGAACCGCGGCGGCCCTCTCATAGTCGAACCGGAGGGCGTCCGCGCAGAGCAGGTGGAAGCCCGGCGAATTCCTCATCGACTCGCGCAGGAAGGATACGAGGTCCGGGTCGATTTCGAGGGCGATCAGCCGCTTGACGCGCCGAAGCATATCGCGGGTGAGGGCGCCGGTTCCGGGGCCGATTTCGACGACCGTGTCCCCGGAATCGAGTTCCGCCATCTCCAGGATCTTCGCCTGGACAGATGGCTCGATCAGGAAAACCTGGCCGAGCGATCTTTTCGGCCTGTTTCCATAGTCGCGAACCCGCTCTTTCAGGGTCTTTTCCATGCCTGGGCTTCCGGTACGGGAGCGGACGCGTGATGTCAACGGGAATCCCTTACAGCAGGAGGTTCGGCTCCGCGTTCAGGCTGAAGGGAGAGGATTCCCCGAGGCGAAAACGCCTGCAGCCTACGGCCGCTACCATGGCGGCGTTGTCCGTGCAGAGCTGGGGGGACGGGAAACGGACGTCGAGTCCATCCGTCCGGGCGAGATCCTCGAGACGGGCCCGGAGCCGCTTGTTCGACGCCACGCCCCCCGAGACGACGATACGTTGAACCCCGGTGGATCGAACGGCCTGTGACACCTTGATCACGAGGGTGTCCACCGCGGCTTCCTGGAAGGAAGCGACTACATCCGCCAGGCGGGCCTCGATGAATGCGGGCTCGTGTTGCTGTACGAAATAGCGAACGGCCGTCTTCAGTCCGCTGAAGCTGAAATCCAGGGTCTTCGATGATGCCATGGCCCTGGGGAACGGGAAGGCCCGGGGGTCGCCTCGTACGGAGAGCCGCTCGACGGCGATGCCTCCCGGATAGCCGAGCCCGAGGAGCTTGGCAACCTTGTCGAAGGCCTCGCCCGCTGCATCGTCTCTCGTCTGTCCGAGGAGGGTGTAGGCCCCGAACGCCTCGACCCGGTACAGGCTCGTGTGTCCTCCGGAAACAAGCAGGCCGAGAAACGGGAAGGAGACGGTCGGGTCTTCCAGAAAGATCGCCGTCAAATGCGCCTCCAGATGGTTTACCCCCAGGAAGGGTACGTCGAGGGCGAAGGCAAGGGCCTTGGCCGCCGACAGGCCTACCAGCAGGGATCCGACGAGCCCGGGGCCGTAGGTGGCCGCGATCCCGTCCACGTCGGTCCAGTCCGCCCGGGCGTCGTTCATGGCCGCCTCGATGACGGGAATGATCTTTTCGAGATGATTTCGGCTTGCCAGTTCCGGGACGACGCCTCCGTACGGCTTGTGGATGTCGAACTGGGAATGGATGGCGTGCGAAAGGATCGCCTCTCCGTCCTTGACCAGGGCTGCCGCGCAATCATCGCAGGAGCTTTCGATTCCCAGAATCAGCATGAGTGAATTCCCGGGTTGCGGTTTGTGCCGTGACGCCGAAGGTCGATGGTTAGAGGAGAGCCGATTATCATGGGAAAACATTTTGACGATAGCATGGAGACAGGGGAGAACACAAA
This sequence comes from bacterium, assembly GCA_015486285.1. Lineage (GTDB taxonomy): Bacteria > Desulfobacterota > DSWW01 > DSWW01 > DSWW01 > S015-6. Next base: position 2,293 of record WFRX01000227.1, on the reverse strand, counting down.
ACCGCCGGGACGTGTGGCTGCCCATCTGCCGCGGAGGTCGGCTCGTTCCGGTTTGACCCGGGGAAGGGGGCCGTGTTAAGCAAGAAGCAGGGATTCCCGAGTGCGTTGCCGGGGATTCCGCCTGAACGGTAGATGATGAAGTTGGGTAAGCAAAGGCGCGGGCGAGTTCGAAGAAAGGAGACAACATGATGCGCAAAACAGGATTTCTCATCCTCCTGCTGGTGCCGCTGGTTGCGGCAAGCTGCTCGAAGAAGGAGACTCCTCCCGCCCCGGCTACACAGGAGATGGCCGCCAAGGCTTCCCATTCGGCCGGCCCGGCGGGGGTGACGGAAGGCTCGGCGGGTTCGTACACCGCCACGTCGGAAGCGGGGAAGCCGAGGATCGCCTTCGATCAGAAGGGCTTCGATTTCGGGAAAGTGGAGATGGGGGAGAAGGTTGAACACATCTACCGGTTTCGGAACACCGGCAAGGGCACCCTTGTCATCCGTAAGGTGGGGAGCAGCTGAGGCTGTACGGCAACCTTGGTTTCGGCCAAGGAGATACCCCCGGGCGGGGTAGGAGAGGTAAAGGCGACATTTCGAAGCAAGGGATATCACGGAAAGGTGAGGAAGGCCCTGACCGTTGAAACGAACGATCCGGACAATCCCCGGGTACGCCTTTCGCTCTATGGCGAGGTGATTGCCGAGGTCATGGTGACGCCGCGTTATATCAATTTTCGCAATGTCAACAGAGACAAGCGTCCGAAGCCGATCAAGCTTGAAATCAAGCTGCGGGAGGGCAAAGGGCTGAAAATTCTGAAGGTGAGCGCCGACAACCCGGCCATCGTCCTGAAGGAGGAGAAGAGGAGCGAAAACAAAGCCGTCTACTCCGTATCCCTGGCCGAGAAGCTGCCCACGGGAAGGCTCACCGGCAGTATCCTCGTCAAGACGAACAGCAAAAAGGCCCCGAAGACGAAGGTGCCCTTTTATGCCTTTGTGGAGGGGAGGGTGAAGCTGTCTCCTCAGCTCCTTTCTTTCGGCGTGATTCGCCCCGGCGAGACAGCGACCCGGGAAATTACCTTGCGCGGGACGGGAGACAATCCCTTCACCGTGGACCGGGTGCAGGCGACAACCGATGCCCTGACCTCCGAGATCCTGCCCGTGGAAAAAGGGAAGGTCTACCGTCTGCGCGTTTCCTATGATCCGGGTGACAGGACCAGCGGAAGGGTCTCCGAGCGGCTGACGATATCCGTGGGGGGGGAGGAAAAAGAGGTCCTCGAGGTGCCGGTCTACGGGACGATCCACGTGGCGCCCAAGGTGAAAAAGCCCTGACCTGGAAGTCCGCAGCCTCCTAGATATCGTTTACTTTGAGCCGCAAAGCCCGGGTAGGACACCCCCGCACGCACCACCCGCAGGCGATGCACAGGGAAGGGTCGAATGCCACCTGCATGGTGGACCGCTCGATGAACAAGGCATGCGTGGGGCAGAGCCCGGAGCAGACTCCACACTGAACGCAGGCCTTATCGTCCCGGTCGATCCCCTGTTCGATCGGTTCGACCCGTACGCCGCACTGCCGAAGGTATTGAAGCCCCTTCTCGCAGTTCTTCTCGTCCCCGATGATCTCGAGCACCATTCTTCCTTCCTGCCGCGGCAGGATGAAGGCCTTGAGGATATTGAACGTAAGGCCGTATTCGGAGGCCAGCCGGCAAACGATCGGCTGGTTCCAGGTGGTTTTGTCGAATCGAAGCACCTTGGTCGTACTTGCCATGAAAACTCCTCCTATGATCCATGATTCAATCTGACAAGTTTCATGGGCCCCCAGACGCCGATCCGGTCATCGAGGATGACCAAGACACCTTTCAGGCCTTCCGTAGCCCGGGCCGCCTCGAGGGTCGGCTCGATGTCTTCCGGCGCCTTGACGCGGTTTGCCAGGGCCGTTGCCGCTGCATCGGCAAGGGCCGTGGAGGCCGCCCAGACCGTGACCGCATCCGCCTTGCCGAAGCTCAGGGAGGGCCCCACCCGTCCCGAGGACGTACAGAGGCCGCACGGCGTTTCTTCCGGAGGGATGCGCAATCCCATCCGCATGCTGAGCGGGGATCCGCCCGCAAAAATTCCGACCGTTGTTTCCCTCCGTGTTGCCAGAAACACGTCTCCGCCGTTTTCCACGATCACATCGCGGGAGAACGCTCGCAGGGCCTTCCCCACGTGTTCCGCGACGGCTCCCGCCACGGCGGCCATCGGGCCCACGGACAGACGCCGGCCCGCCAGGAGCATGTCCTGAACGATGGGCGGGGCCTGCGGGTCCAGGGGGAGGG
>WFRX01000226.1 GCA_015486285.1 bacterium | reverse complement strand
GGCAAAATCCCGAGGAATGAGCGTACTTTCTGTACGTTGAATGACGAGGGATGCAGCCGAACGCCGCAGATGGGACTTTTTGGGCAGCCTCCTAAACGAAGGCCGAGCTGCCCAGGACTTCGCGTCCGATGATGAGCTTCTGTATTTCGGTTGTTCCATCCGGGATCGTGTAACATCGAGCGTCCCTGAAATACCGCTCTACGGGATACTCCTCCGAGAGCCCATAGGCACCGTGAATCTGTACGGCCTTCGATGCCACACGGACAGCAGCCTCCGTAGCATATGCCTTCGCGATGGAGCCCTCCTTCCTTCCGGCCCCGCCTTTGTCCAGAACGAAGAAGGCCCGATAGGTCAGGAGGCGCGCCGCCTCCGTTTCCGCGACCATGTCGGCGATCATCTCCTGGACAAGCTGAAACCCGGCGATCGGCCTTCCGAATTGCGTTCTTTCCCGCGCATACCGGACAGAGGCGTCGATCGCGGCCTGGGCGATGCCGACGGAGGCAATGGCCGCATTGCAGCGGGCGAACGCAAGGCCCCGAAGGGCTTTCTTGAATCCTTTGCCCGGGGTCAGGAGAAGGTTTTCCTTCGGAACACGGCAGTCTTCAAAGACGAGTTCGGCCGTCGGAAACGATCGGACGCCCAATTTCTTGATCTCGCGGGCCTCGAAGGGAGATACGTCTCGTTCCACAAGAAGCTGAAGGATCCCCGCTGCTCCCTTGGAAGGATCCGACGTTGCCACGACCGCCACATAGTCGGCGATGGTCCCGTTGGATATCCACGTCTTCGTTCCGTTGAGCACGTAGTGATCCCCGTCAAGCACGGCTCTGGTCTGAATCGCCGATACATCCGAACCCACGTTCGGTTCCGTTATGGCGGTGCAGGCGATTTTTTCTCCGCTCAAGAGGCCCGGAAGGACCCGTCCGATCAGTGCTTCGTTTCCGGATCCCGAGATCCCGTGACTGGTCGAGGAGGTGATGCCGACCACCCCTCCCAACCCTGCATACACGCCCCGAAGCTCTTCGTGAAGGACGGCCCAATCGATGTGGCTCAGCCCGCATCCGCCATGTTCCTCGGATACGAGTGTGCCGAGGTAGCCGAAGGGCTTGAGATCTTTGAGAAACCCATGGGCCTCCTGTTTGGTCATGGGACCTTTGCGGTCGAATGCATCCGCAAGGGGCGCGATCTTATCCCGGAGAAAGCGCCGGACCGTTTCCTGAAGCATCCTTTGTTCGTCTGTCAGATCGAAATCCATCTCTCGTTCTCCTTGGGCGCGGCCTGCCGGTCTCTTGGCTACACCATTGTGAATCCGCCGTTGACGCTCAGGCACTGGCCTGTAATGAAGCATGCCTTCGGGGAGGCCAGGAATGCGACCGCGTAGCCTGCATCAAAGGTACGGCCGATACGGCCCAACCCCCTCCCGATGGGATAGGCCCGAAGCATCTTCCTCAACAATTCATCCTCTTCAGGCGTTGCGTCCGGGTTGAGAAAGTCACGTATCCCCTCGTGGGCGGTGGCCCCCATGGCGATACAGTTCACGTTGATCTTGTAGCGCCCCACCTCTTTCGCAAGGCCCTTGCTGAAGCCCAGGACGCCGGCCTTGGCGCCTGAGTACACCGCCATGTAGGCCTCGCCGATTCGGCCCGCATCGGAGATGACGCTGATGATCTTTCCCTCTTTCCTCTTGATCATCGAGTCGAGCACGGCGTGCGTGGCATTGAGGCATCCGTAGAAATTGAGATCGATCTGTTCCTTCCAGAAGGGGAGGTCCGACTCCACGAAGACCGTCCTTTTCGCTTCTCCGGTTCGCAGTACGATGGGCACTCCCGCATTGTTCACCAGCACATCAACAGGGCCGAGGGTGCGGTCGATGACGGCGACCATCTCCCTGACCTGCTCCAAGTCTCTCACGTCTGCCTGCACCCCGCACGCGATTCCACCGGATTCCTCGATCTCCTTTGCGACCTTTTCGGCACGCTCCCGGTAAAAGTCGTTGACCGCGACCTTGACTCCCTCTGCCGCCAGGACGGTCGCTATGCCCCTGCCGATGCCCTGGCCGGCGCCCGTTACAAGGGCAACCTTTCCCTTCAGTTCCAGATCCATGCTACGCCTCCTTCCTTGTTCACTCTGCCCGAGATCCGTGAATCAAATGGGTGGACTCTCCCGATTCATCGTCCCTTGAAAATAGGCTTCCTCTTTTCGACAAACGCCTTGAATCCTTCTACTCGATCCTCGGATGTACCGAGCATGGCGGAGATATGGGCCTCGTAATCGAGGGCGGACGCGAGATCCAGTTGCATACCCGTGTTCACCGCCCTTTTCATGAACTTCACGGACAAGGGCGGGTAATCGACCAGCTTCCCGGCCAGCGACCTGGCCTCCTCCATGAGGCGGTCCACGGGGACAACCCTGTTGACGAGCCCGATGCGGTACGCCTCCCGGGCATCGATGAATTCCCCTGTATAGAGGATCTCTTTCGCCCTGGCGACACCGATGAGACGGGGCAGCCTTTGTGTGCCTCCCGCGGCCGGAATCATCCCGATCTTGACCTCAGGAAAACCCATGCGGACGCTCTCCGATGCCACCCGCAAATCGCATACGAGGGCCAGCTCGCATCCGCCGCCCACGGCAACCCCGCTCATAGCGGCTATGACAGGCTTTTCGCAGTTCTCGAGCTTGCAATAGAATTCGTGGCTCTTGCGCCGCTCGAAGTAGAACTCCGCTTGTGTCATCTGCATGGTGGAGCGTTCCTTGATGTCCGCCCCTGAACAAAATGCGGTTTCGCCGCCCGTGAGGATGGCCGCCTTCACCTCTTCATCTTGCTCGATCACACCGAAGACGTGCCCTAGTTCCTCCTTCATTCGGAGGCTCAGGGCGTTCCGTTGTCTCGGCCGGTTCAGGACAACGACGGCGATTCCGTTCTCTTTCTCGTAGAGGAGTGTTTCGTAATTCATTCCGTTCTCCCTTTCCTGGTCACCCGGATCCCTGCTCATAATCTTTGTCGAAAAAATTCGTTTTTTTCACTGACCGTTCCAACGTGTTGGGCGAAAGCCATGTGATCTTCGGTCTGATCTTCAGGAGCGCATGCATCTTGTCCCCGATCTCTTGCTCCAACCCGGGGAGATCCCCCTCCTGCATGCCTTCCCCATGCTCCACCCGCATTTCAAGAGGCGGGAGAACGCGCGGGGGGGGTACCTTCAGCACGATCCGAAAGGCCCCTGTCACCCGCGGCAGGAACCCGTTGATCACGCCTTGAATGGCCGCCGGGTAGACGGGCACACCTTTGACTTTCAGCATATCATCCGCCCGCCCCACGATCTTGTAACGAAATCCGGTCAGGCCGCAGGGGCAAGGCTCTGTGAAGACCTGGTGAATATCGTTGAGCGTGAATCTCAGGTTGGCAAAGAAAATGGCGCAGTCGGGTTCCAGGGGCGTGAATACGGCCAGGCCCGTGGCCCCGTGCTCCATGGGAACCGGCTTTCCGGTCTCCGGATCGACCAGTTCGTAATAGCAGTGGTCATCGGCGATCCAGTGCATCCCCTGGTAGTCGGGATGATGACAGGAGACCCCGTAGCCCGCTCCTCCGTCAAACACCTGGGCACCGAAACGGCTCTCGAGGTGCCTGCGGACTTCGGGTATGCCCGCGCCCGGTTCCGCCCCGCACAATATGAGCTTGATGCCGAGATCCTTGACTGCATGGCCCAACACCACGGGGCTCCGCTCGATCAGGTACTGGGCCAGGGAGGGTGTACAGCTCAGAACGTTGGCCTGGAACAATTTGATCAAGGTCAGAAGCCGTTCGCTGCCGACTTCAGCTCCGATCGGCAGGAGAGTCAGACCCCGCAGGTTCTTGAACCAGTAGAGATGGGGCGTGCCCGCCGCGTGCATGCTCAGGCCGAATCCAATCGCCAGGCGGTCTCCCGGGCGAATGCCGATTCGCCAACCGATCCTTCCAAACAGCTCCCCCATGGCTTCAACGCTCTTGTGGAAGACGGGGTAAGGGGTAGGGGTGCCCGTCGTGCCTGAAGTGGTCGTCAGCATATGTATGTCCTTCATTCGTTCCTTGCCGAAAAGAACGTCATATGCCGCGAACAGGTCGCCGCCCGTCTCTTCGAATACTTGCCGGTACTGAGCCTGCCCCGCCACGGGAATGGCTGAAAAGTCGTCGAAACTGCGAACGTCTTCCGGTTGGATCCCCGCGTCGTCCATCCGCTTCCGGTCGAAGGGACAGGTACGATAGAGATATTTCACGGCGTCCCGGAGCTTCATCTCTTGAATCTCCCGCATTTTGGGGGAGTTCAACAGCGGTTCCACCTCCATGTTGAAGTACCTTTTTCCCGTGTTCTTCACCTTCGCCTCCACTGTCCCGCTCGGGCATCCGTCGCCTTATGGATGCATTCTCCGTCCCCCTCCCGATTTTACGACCGGAAAGGGGTGAAGTCCGGTTTCCGTCTCTCCTCAAAGGCCTTCTTGCCTTCCATCGCCTCTTCCGATTCAAAGAAGAGCGAGAGGGCCCCGACGCCCAGTTGTGTGATGCCAGTCGTTCCATCCGTCTCCGCCAGAAAGGCATACTTCAACATCTTCAAGGCCGTGGGGCTTCGCTCCAGCAGCTCACGAG
>WFRX01000225.1 GCA_015486285.1 bacterium | reverse complement strand
CCGCCTCTTCCCCGCTCATTTCCAGCTCCAGGGTCACGTCCGTCACGGCAGGGCGCCGAAACCGGATCGTGACCTCCTTGACGATCGGAACGAAGCGCTGCGTGTCAAAGGCCACCCCGAAGATCGCCCCCCCCATGCACTCGCCGATCGTGAACAGGGAACCGGCATACATGGTCCCCACGTGGTTGCCGTTCCCGGCCATCGGCATCAGCAGCTTCACGTACCGGTCTCTGAGTGCCGCCGCCCGGATACCGGTCCTCTTGATGCCTTCCACGCCCGTCTCGATATATTCCGCCACCACTTTGTATTTTTCCTCGATCATAGGGCAATCTCCAGGTTCTCCAGGGGGTAGGCGGCACAGGAATGAATGTAGCCGAACTGCCTGTCCGATTTTCGAAGGAGTACCCCGGCGGGCTGAAAAACCTTTCCGGAAAGGAGCCTTACCCTGCACATGCTGCATTCCCCCGACCGGCACACCGCCGGCACGGCAAGGCCGCCCTTCTCCAGGGCGACAAGCAGGGGTTCGCCCGCCCGCGCAGAAAATTCACCCCTGCCCCTGACGGTGACGACAAAGGTATCGGTCCCCTTCACCTCGCCGGGCCAGCCCGGATCCTTTTCGATGTCTGCCGGGGTCCCGTACGCCTCTCTCCGCAGCCGGCCCTTCGGGACGCCCAGCCCTTCCAGCTCGGGCACGCAAAAATCGTACATGCCCCGCGGTCCGCAAAGGTAGTAGGTCTTCTCTTCCAGGTCGCCGATCGTCTCCTTCACCAGCCTGCCTGTAATGAGCCCGCGAGACCCTTCGTACCCGTCCGGGGGCTCTTCGATCACCGGATAGTAATGGAACCGCTCGAAGCGCTCCGAGAGCCATTGGAGGGTCTCGTGAAAAATGATGTCCTCGAAGCTCTTGTTGCCGTAAAAGAGGTGGATCGTCCGGTCCAGGCCGCATTCCAGGACCTCGCGGATCATGCTCATGAACGGGGTGATACCCGATCCGCCCGCGATGCAGACCATGGTCTTCTTGTGGAAGATCGGATTGTAGTAGAAGGTCCCCGCAGGCCCTGAACTTTCAAGCACATCCCCCGGCTCGACGCAATCCAGAAGATAGTTGGACACGACTCCGTCCGCCACCCTCCGCACCGTAATGTCATAGAAGCCGAGCTGGTTCGGGGGTGAGGCGATGCTGTAAGGCCGGCTGGTCCTGACCCCGTCCACCTCGACCGAAAGGGCGATGTACTGCCCCGCCTGGAAGGGCGGAAGCGGGGGGGCCTCGGCAACCAGCCGGAGGGTCTTTGTGCTCGACGTCTCGTCGAAGACATCGCTCACCCGAAGACGCATCCGATCCGGATGGAGGCGGCGGATGTACGGGTCCGCAAGGTCCGTGTCCGGCGAGTAGTTGACCCCGAGCTTCCTGCTCATCTCCACCGCCGCGGCGACTTCCCGGTAGCCGTCAAAATCCTCGAAAACAGCCTTTTTCATTTTCTCCCCCTTCCCCTTACGCACCGAGTTCTTTGAGAATCGAATTCGCCGCGGCCTTTCCCGCCTCCAGGGTGGGCTGAAACCCGGGATCGCCGCTCCAGCCGCCGGCCAGGTGCAGGCCCTGGATGGGCGACCCACCCCCCGGCTGGAAGAACAGGGAGTCCTTCATATGCTGCGCGAAGCCGTAGATCGCACCGGCCGGGTGGCCGAGATAGCGCATGTGGGTCAGGGGCGTGCCCACCTCGAGTTCTTCGACCCGGTCTCGAATCCCCGGATAGACCCTCTCGAGGTTGCGCATCATGTTCTCGGCGGAGCGGTACTTCTCCCGGAAATACTCTGTCGGAGGAAGCCGAAGCCAGGGCTCGCCGAACTTCAGGGTGACCAGGTTCAGCTCGGTCGTCCCCTTGGGCGAGAAATCGGGATCCGCGATGTTGTAGCAACTCAGCACCAGCAGATCGTCCTCTACGTGGAGTTTCCGCATCTGATCGTAGACCTTCTCCCCGATCTCGGTGTTGGACATGATGAAGCTCGTGGAATCCCGGATACCCAGCTCCCCTGGCTCGCAGTCGAGCCCTATGTAGAGCGTGAACCCGGACATGCTCAGGCTCCTGCCGCGCATTTCGACGTGAACCTGCTCGGGCACGTGATCGGGACCGATGAGCTGCAGGTAGGTGGCCACCGGGGAGGCATTGGACAGCACGCACTTCGCCGAGATTCTCTCCCCGTGCTCGGTTACAACGCCCTTCACCTCTCCGTTTGCGACCTCGATCTTCCGCACGCCGCAATGGAACCGGGCCTCCCCCCCGTAAGAGAGAAATTTATTGACGATCGCATTCGACATGGCCTGGGAACCGCCCTTTACGTGATAGGCCTTGAACTCGATGAAGCTGAAGTAGAGGATCGCCAGATAGGCAAAAGACAACCGGTCGGGAGGCATGCCGATGTAACCCCAGTAGACGCTCACCACCGCCTTGAGCAGGGGATCCGAGAAAAAGCTGTCGAGCACCTCCCGGCACGTCTTGAAGGCGTATTCGTAAAGGATGGGGTACTTGTCGCGGGAGGCGTCCGGGTCCTTGAAATAGAAAACCGACAACATCTGGGTTGCGAACTGAAAGGCGAGATCGAAGAACTTCTCGATGCCTTCTTTCTCCCCGGGGAAGTGACGTTGAAGCTCGGCGATCACCTGGGCCTTGTCGGTCTCGAGCCTGACATCGATCGTGCCGGGCATGACGGCCCGGAAGAGTTCGGGGATCTCCACGAACTCGAGATCATCGATCACCCCGAGTTCCTGGAGCATCATCCGCAAGGGGCCCGGATGCTCCGGGGAGCCCATCCCGCTCAACTGGTGGAGGGCGACCTCGAACTCGAATCGTCCGCGGCAGAAACTCGTTCCGCACCCCCCCGGGATGTTGTGTCTCTCCAGGAGAAGCACCTTGAGGCCCTTCTTGGCCATCGCCGCGGAGGCGGTCATGCCGGCGTTGCCGGCGCCAACGACCACTACGTCATAGTCTGCCATAGAATCCTCCTATGTCACGAGAAGGGTGGCTTACAAACAACGCCGGAGCGCCGCCCGTCGGTATTGTCCCGGGTCCCCTCTCCGATTTGCTTGGGCTCCGTCTCCCCCTCTCCCGAAGTCGCCCGGCACAAATCTCCGAGGGAACCCGGGACAATACCGAACAACTCACGCTCTGCCCCAGCGGAAGCTTCCTGTCGAGCCCAAACTCCATTCCGTACGTCCCTCGTGTGCGCGGAGATTACCGGGAAAAAACAAAGGGAAAAAGGATCACTCGCCCTTGAAGGCGCCTTTCCGTTTCTCCAGGTAGGCGGAGATGGCCTCTTTCATGTCCTCCGAAGGCACGATCATGGCGGATCGCGCCGCGTTGTACTCGAGGGATTCCTCCAGGGAGACCTCTTCGTCGAACAGGAAAACCTCTTTGGCGCCCTGGACGGCAAGGGGCGGGTTGGCGGCGATCTCTTCGGCCATCTCCCTCGCCTTGGCCATCAAGTTCTCCTCGTCCGGGTAGACTTCGTTCACCAGGCGGATGGCCAGGGCCTTGTCGGCATCGAACGGATGTGCCCGGAAGGAGATCTCCCGGGCGTGTCCCGGCCCAACCACCTTTGTCAGGCGCTGCAGCCCTCCGATGTCGGTGATGAAACCGAGCCTTCCCTCGGGCAGGGAAAACAGGGTCCCTTGGGAACACAGGCGGATATCGCAGCACAGGGCCAGTTCGAGGCCCGCGCCCAGGCAGTGCCGCTGGATAACCGCGATCGTCGGCTTGCCGAGCCGTTCCAGGCGGGTGTGAATCGCCTGTGTTCTCCTGACCTCCCGGTAGAACGCCATCTTGTTCGCCGCGCTCGGCGCATCGGTGACGACGGAGAACAGCTCGTTCTCCGGGCTCAGGTCGAGGCCGGCGGAAAAGGACTTGCCCTCCCCCCGGAGGAGAACGACCCGGGCCTCCGTGTCCTGCTCGGCCCGCGCGATGGCATCCTCCAGGGCATCCCAGACCCTGGGGTTCAGGGCGTTCCGTTTCTCGGGCCTGTTCAGGATGATCGCCCCGACGTGGCCTTCTCGGTCATAGATCACCTCTCCGGTCTTTTCCTGATTCGCGTCATTCATCAGATGCCTCTCCTTTCCGCCGGGGCTACTTACAGAACTTCTGGAAGCCTGCCATGGAAAAATCGTCCAGGTTGAGGCGCGCCTTCATGGTCCAGGGATTGTCCGGGCTCAGGATCTGCGTAATCGTAGCGTGCTTGTACCGTTCGTCGATCACGTTCTGGCCCGGCACGGCGATCACGGCCATCTTCTTATCCGCGCTTTGCACGAATGTATTGACCATGTACAGGGATTTCCAGTACTGGCCCGCCCGGTCGTAGACCACCTTGTAATAGCAGGCGTATGTCTCCGGGCTTGCCCAGATGTAGTGGGTGCCGTAATTGTAATACCGGTCTCTCGGTTTCATCTCGATCACATAGACCGGCCGTTTCACCCAGACGAGGTTCGTGGGGGCCCACGGCGCGCCCTGCCAGCCCTCCTTTTCGTATCCGTAGATCACGCGCTTGACGGCCTTGGTGGTCTTCCACTCGCCGTACCGATCCTGCACGAAGGGATAGACGCCCGGCAGGAACGCGAGCAGGGCGTCCTGTACCCGCAGCAGCTTCCAGTCAAAGGCAGGCACCTTCCCGTCGTAACCGTTCACATCGTCCACGCACTCGTCGGACCCGATGAAGGCGTCCGAGCGGTTCGCCGAACTCATGCGCCGCACCCGTCGGATGGCCGGGATGTAGCCGAAGGTGTTATCCAGCTTGGTGGGGCTGAGGAAGCGGTGGGTCATGATCGCCGTGCCGGACAGATCGTACGGCTTCCGGACGACGAGGATCGAATACTTCTCGATACCCGACGGGTTGCGGAGCTTCCGCGCCTCGGGGAAACCCGTCATCGACGCCCCCTGCCAGACAGCATCCACATCCCGTTCGAAGCCGGTGTGGCTGACCCAGATGAGCTGGAAACGGAACTTGAAAAACCCGTTCACGTGCTGGCCGTACTGGTGGTTGTACATGAGCTTTTCCACGACCGCGGGGTCCTTCGGGTCGAGTACAGTGAACGGAAAGCCCACCATGAACTTCACGAGCTTGCCCGTTTCCTTGTCCACAACACCGCCATCCTCGCTGATCGCATATTTGCCGCGGTTCGTCTCAAAGGCCTTGAGAACATAGTCGGACCGGATCTTGGTGGGGTCGTCTACATCGAGTTTCCCGATGTTGAGGATAAACTCCCCCCTTTTCACCCAGTTGAGCACCGGTTCGGGCAGGAGCCCCTGCGCCTTCTGCCAGTTGGAGCTGTCGATGACATCGCCCGGAACGACGTCGGCAGAAGCCGTGAAGACCGACCAGGGACCGAACGCAATGGAAATCAGGAACACACCCAGGCACCCTGCAATTCTGGACATTTCCGGCCCTCCCCCTATTCGTCGAATGTGCCTTGGAAGCTGGATCGGTACCCGGTTCGACCCTATTCTAATCGAACGGGTGCTTTGTTCAAAGCCTCCTACAGCCATCGGATTCCGTCATATGTAAGCAAGGATCACTCACAAAATGGTGTCCTCCTTAACCTGTTGGAAATTAATGTATTATTCTAATAATATGGCCTACTTAGATTAAAAAGATTTCCCTTGGTTAATAATACTAACTTGGCATTTCTTGTCAAGAGATTTCTTGACAAACCGCAAGATAAGCCGGTATAAGGCACTCAAAAAAAAAGGGAGTTGGATGCCATGCAAAAAACAGGACGATCCCTCGTGATCGGGCTCCTTATCCTTGCCCTTCTGGCCGTCTGCGGGTTCCGGGCACTCCGGATCATCAAAGAGGGCGCCATGGCCTACGTATACGGCTACCCGCTGGTGCTGATG
>WFRX01000224.1 GCA_015486285.1 bacterium | reverse complement strand
GTTGCCGCCTATGCCCTCGGCTTCCTGTACGGGGTCTCTTACGGAGCGTTCATGGTGATGATCCCTGCGTTGACGTCGTACCTGTTCGGCCTGCGGGCCATGGGGGGGATCTTCGCCACGATCTCCATCGCCGAGGGGGCCGGATTCGGGTTGGGGGCGACCCTGGCCGGGACCATCTGGGACGTGACCGGCAGCTACCACGATTCGTTCCTCATCGGGGCCGCATTGATTGCGACCGCCCTCGTCTTGGCCCTGCTTCTCCGGCCTCCGCCGACCGGACACATCCGTGAAAGGGTCAAGTAAAGCCTTCGGACAGCCGATCTACCCCTTGGGGAGGTGTGCTTTTCTTGACAATCGATGACTATATTAAGTAAAATTATTAGTTTATGAGAATCCATGCATGGAACCCAGTCGATCGGGTGCGCCGATCGAATGCGGGTTTGAGGAGAAAAGACAAGACATGGCAGAGCAACCTGGAGCGACACCTGACAGCGAACTGGAAATCAACGAGAGGCTCTATCGCATATCGAGAAGGATCTGCAAGGCCCTCCTGCCCCTTTTTACCGTTCACGAGATCGTGGGCACGGAGAACATCCCCAGGGATGAACCGGCCATCCTGGCATCGAAACACACCCACTGGTTCGATCTGGTGACCACGGGATGTTTTGTCGAGCGGGTGATGTATACCTTTTCCAAGGCGGCCTTCTTCGATGCTTCGACCCTGCCGGGGGCGGCCAGGAGATGGTGGATGAAGAAGATGGGGGCCTTCAATATCAACCGCAAGAAGGACGAGATCGGGTTCAGGCCCAGCGATATCGGCCGTCTGCTGCAGCCCGTGAAGCAGGGAGCCCTGCTTCTTCTGTATCCGGAAGGGACCCGGGTAGAGGGTGGCGTCGGTGAGCTGCAGAAGGGGCTTGCCGCCACGGCGAAGATGCAGGCCATGATGGACTCCGAGGCGAGACTGCCCATCATCCCGTTGAGTCCCGCCTACTCCCGGCGGCCTTTCGGGTCGCTCCGGTCTTTTATTCCCTTCCTGGGGAGGATCAAGGTCTCCCTGGTCGTGGGCGAGCCGATCTATTACAACGGGGAGACGATCAAAGATTTTACGAGAATCCTCAAAGAAAGGCTGACGGAGTGCTACAACGCCGCCGGAAGCCTGGTCGCGGCCTGAGGAACTGCCCCCTACGGCTCGAGTTTGTTTGAAGTTCCGGCTACGGCGGGGACGCCGTAAGATTTCATCTGTTCGACCAGCGCCCGGATGTTCTTTTCCCACGCCTCCCTCGCAGGCGCCTGGAAATCGCCCATCGGGTAATCCATGCCGAGGGATTGGTACTTTTCCAGCCCGAGTTCCCGGTAGGGGATGAGCTGCACCTGCTTGACCTTGTTGTCGAGTTCCTTCGCGATGAACCGGGCCGTGGCCGCGATGTTTTCTTCGCTGTTGTTATGGTCGGCCACGATGGGGATCCGGACGACCAGGGGCATGCCGCCCCGGGCCGTCTTCCGGATGTTCTCCAGGATGCGCTCGTTGCCCACGCCGGTGAGCCTCTTGTGCTCGGAGGGGTCCATGTGCTTGATGTCGGTGATCACCAGATCGACGAAGGGGTAGAGTCGATCGAGCAGGTCCGGCTTACAATGGAGCGAGGATTCGACACAGGTATGCAGGCCGCGGCGCTTGCACGCCTCGAGCAGGGCCAGGGAGAACTCCGGCTGAACGAATACCTCGCCGCCTGACAGGGTGACGCCCCCGCCTGATTTTTCGTAAAAATCCCGGTCGGCCAGGACGACCTCCATCACCTCCTCGACGGTCATCTCCTTGCCGTAGATCTCCAGGGTCTTCATGGCCGGGCATTCCTCGGCACACCGGAGGCAGTCCGTGCACACGTCCCGGTTGATGCCGGTGACGCGGTTGTCCTCGACGATGAAGGCGCCTCCCGCCTCGACCGGGCAGGCGGAGATGCAGAACCCGCACTTGTCCACCCCGATGCACCGGTCCGGGTAGACGCCCACCTGGGGATGGACCTTCTGGCTCTCCGGGTTGCTGCACCAGAGGCATCGGAGGGGGCAGCCCTTGAGGAACACCTCTGTCCGGATCCCGGGACCGTCGTGGACCGTGAACCGCTGGATGTTGAAGACGATGCCGGTCAGGGACCCAGCTGCTGACATGGGGTGGCTTCTTTCCATTGTTCCCTCTCCCTCGAGGGAGAGGGTCAGGGTGAGGTTGGCACAGCAGCCGGCCCCCTAGTCAAACGACAGCTCGGTTCTCCCGATGATATCCCGCTTCGTGGGATCGCTCAGGTCGTTGAAGAAGGCGCTGTACCCGGCGACCCGTACGATGAGTCCCGTGTGACGCTCCGGGTTCTCGTAGGCGTCCTCCAGGGTTTCCCGCGACAGGACGTTGAACTGGCAGTGCATGCCGCCATCCTCGAAATAGGTGTCGATCACCGAGACCAGGTTCTCGGTCCCGATCTCTCCGGACACACTCGTAGGCGAGAATTTCATGTTGAGCAGCGTCCCGTTTCCAAACCGCCTGTGGCCGAGCTTTGCCACCGACTTGACCATGGCCGTCGGTCCCTTCGTATCGTGGGAGCCGGCCTGGGTGTGGACCGCGCCCACGTTGTCCGAGACCGGTTCGCCCGCCTTCCTCCCGTCCGGGGAGGCCCACTGGGCCTCGCCGAGGCCCACGTTCGCGGTCACCGTGTACACGCCCGGCGCAAAGACGCCTCCGCGGGGGTTCGGCCTGTGTTCCACGTGCTTGCAGTAGACGTCCGAGGCCCATTTCGCCAGCTCGTCGGCGTAATCGTCATCGTTGCCGTAGTGGTGGATCTTGTCGCTGTTCACGAGGGCGTAAAGCCATTCGTAGCCCTCCCAGTTCCGGCTCACCGCCTGGAGAAACTCCTTCCCCGAGACCTTCTGCTCCTCGAAGACGAGCTGCTTGATGGCCGCCAGGCCGTCCGCAACGGTTGCCACACCGACCGCCTGGGGCCCGGTGAAGTTGTACTTCGCGCCGCCGGCGGTGATGTCGACCCCTTTCTCGATGCAGTCGTCCACGAGCAGGGACAGGTACGGCAGCGGCATGTACCGCTGGTGTGCGATGTCCATGGCGTTGATGCCGGCGATCATTCGGTCGACGAAGTATTTCATCTGTTTGTCGTAGGCCTCTTGCACGTCCTCGAAGTTCTGGAAATCGGCCAGGCTGCCGGTCTCGAGGCCGAGCCGCTTGCCGACCGCGGCGCACACCTTGTAGCGCGGGCACATCTCCTTGGCCATCACCTCGCATCCGAGGCATCGGCCGTTGTTGATGGCCAGCTCCAGGATCTTGGCGATGCTGAAATAGGCCGCGTCGTGCCAGCCGTACTCGCGCCCCCACGTGTCCATCTCCACGCAGCCGACCACGCAATAGTCCCTGGCGTCCTCCAGGGACCGGCCGTAATCGGTCATGGCCGGGATCGTGACCTCATCGTTGAAGAGCTTGGGGCGGCCGGAGCCCACCTTGATCGCGTTTGCGCACTTGATCTTGAGTTCCTTCGGCGTGTTCGCGTTCCAGCGAACCAGCACCCAGGGTTCGGTCAGCCTTGTGTTGATGACCGCGTCCACGGCCATGAAGGTCAGATCGTTGGTCGCGTCCTTGCCGTCCTTGTCCACGCCGCCCAGGGTGATGGTCGTACCCCCGAGCCCGTGCCCGCCGTTGACGCGCACCGTGTCCCTGTCCCGGAGCTTGGAGACTTGCGAGAATTTCATGTAGGCGCATTCGATCAGTTCCTGGATGAACTCCTTGGTCGCGGTGCCGTTTTCCGTGTCCTTCCGGTAGTAGGGATACATGTACTGATCGAAGCGTCCGAAGGAGACGGAGTGGCCGTTGCACTCGATCTGGATGATGTGATAGGCGAGGGTCCAGAGCTGCAGGGCCTCCCAGAAGGTTCTCGGGGGATTTTCGGCGATCCAGGAGCAGTTCTCCGAGATCTGGATCAGCTCCTTTTTCCTCTCCCCCGTCGCGGTCTTGGCCATCTCGAAAGCGAGCTGGGCGGACCGCTTGCAGTAAGCGATGGCCCCGTCCAGCACGATCCATTCGGACTGGTAGAACTCCCGCTTCGCGAGACTTTCCGGGAGCGTCGGGTCGAGCCGGGCGAGCTTCTCCTCCACCTGCTTTTTCAATCCGCCGTAGCCGAGCTCGAAGAGCTTGGGGTAATAGGGGCAGACGTGACCGATCCCGGCGTGCATGTACAGGTTCAGCGCGTAGACCCCGCGGCCGAGATGGGTACCCTTGATCTCCTCGTCGGTCAGCATGCTCACGATCCGGGCATCGAGGGTGTTGTTCGTCCAGAAGTCCTCCATCTCGAGCAGCTTTTTTTCCGTTTCCTTGGGGAGGTGGTGGCGGGTCGCCTCCCTCTCT
>WFRX01000223.1 GCA_015486285.1 bacterium | reverse complement strand
ATACGATATCGAGACCGGGGAGGACGCCTATCCGTTCGTCCCCTATTCCCTGTTCGGCAAGATCCAGGGCATCCCGGACGAACTGCTCATCCTCGACGAAGGGCACGCCTTTTTCACGACCAGCGGAGGTATCGCGGACGCGGGAGAGGGGTTCCACCTGTTCGATCCGACCCCTCCGGTTCCCGAGGAATTTTCCTTGACGGAAAGCGTTCCGATACCCCCCGTCACTCTGGACCCGCCCCTGCCCGATTCCGCGGGGGATCCGGTTTCCGAACTGCGGCCGCGATACACCGCCGGCATAGCCGAGAGCAACGGAAAGCTCTACGTCTGCACCTCGAATTTCCGGGCCACCGGCGGAAACCCGGTCTGCCCGCCGGGCACGGTGTTCATTTACGACTGGAACCCGGATTCGTCCCCGCCGACGATCACCCCCTCGGATCCTTTCTTCCTGGTGACCACGAGGTACAACCCGACCGAGGTTACGGCCCTTGGGGACCGGTTCGTTCTGGTGACGAATTCGGGGGTGATTGCCATCCGGAACGCGCTTGCGGTCCCGCTGACCGAGGGCAGCGTCGACGTAATCGACACCGGGCTGGACTGCATCGTTGCAAGCTATCCCCTCGGGTTCGGCGCCCCATCGTACAAGCCGATTGCGATCACGCCGGGCGGGTCGCGGGCGCTCCTGGGGTCGGTCGCCTACAATTCCGTGTACGAACTGGACCTGACCGCCCTGAACGATTTGCCCGAGTCCTGCCCGGACCCTGTGCCTCAACTCGGGGATGCGGTGCTTGCCGGCCCGGATGACCCGATCGTGGTCGGATCGAGCCGCGAAAAGGTCAACGACTTCATCGTTCAGGTGGGGCTCGACTGGAGCGGAACGCGCGCCTACGCGACCGGCTCCAACTCCGGAACGCTCTCAATCCTCGAGGTGGAAACCGAAGACGGTGTGGCGAGCCCGAAGGCCGCCCTGCAGGTGTCCGCCCTCACCCCCCCCTTGGATCCCCATAATGCCCCCCTCGATGAAGTGATGCCCGGTCCCCTCGCGGTCAGGCCGGGAAGGCCGGGTGTCGATTACACGGGGCCGGACCTTTTCGTCCTGACCGGGGCCCCCACCGGGAAGATGCTTTCCCTCCATACCTATTGAGCCGGAAAGACAAGCTTTTCAGATAGATAGGCATGGCGAAAGTGTTGCGGCCCCAACGGTTGTCATTGACAAAAAAGTAGAATTTGTGTAAATTATCCTGAACGAGCGCTCAGTCAGATATGTGGCTGGAAGGGGGCTTGTGTTCTTTCGTGCAAACCCGGACAAGCGACACCGATGAGTCCTCTCACCCACCGAACCACAGATGTTCCCACCCTGGTCAAGGACCCGGACTTGGTCGAACGCCGTCGCCGCGAGATCGTGGACGCCGCGGTGAAGCTGTTCGTGGAGAACGGGTTCCACAAGACCACGACCCGTCAGATCGCGCGGGCGGCGGGCTTCAGCATCGGCACCCTCTATGAGTACGTAGCCTCCAAAGAGGATGTGCTCTACCTTGTGTGTGATGCGATCCATGCCGAGGTGGAGTACGGCGTGGCAGAGGTGATGGACGAGGCCACCGGGGGATGGGAGGCCCTTCGGGGGGTGATTCGCGAGTATTTCCTGGTCTGTGACCGCATGAGCGACCACATCCTGCTCATCTACCAGGAAACCAAGTCTCTCACACCCCGGTGGCAGAAGCGGGTCCTGGAAAACGAGGTCCGGATCACGGGGCTGTTCAAGGGGGCCCTGGAGGGGCTCTGCTCCAAAGAGGGCATTTCCGGGCCCGATGCTGTCTCGCTGGACCTCATGGCCCACAATATCATGGTCCTGGGTCATATGTGGACATTCAGAAGATGGTTTTTTCGGCGCAGACTGCGCATCGAAGACTATATTTCTCATCAGACGGCCTTGATCATGCGGGAATTGACCGGCTCGAGTCCGTGAAAGGGAGGAGCCATGGCAGACGGTAAAGCAGCGGTATATCGGCCCAGGAACCCTGTTCGGGTTGTGACGGCAACGTCGCTTTTCGACGGCCACGACGCGGCGATCAACATCATGCGCCGGATCCTCCAGGCCACCGGCGTGGAGGTGATTCACCTGGGGCACAACCGATCGGTCATCGAGATCGTGGATGCCGCCATCGAAGAGGATGCCCAGGGTGTGGCGGTCTCGTGCTACCAGGGCGGGCACATGGAGTTCTTCAAGTATATGGTCGACCTGCTCAAGGAGAGGGGCGCTGAACAGACCAAGGTGTTCGGGGGCGGCGGCGGAGTAATCGTGCCGGAGGAGATCAAGGAACTCGAGGCATACGGCGTTGCCAAGATCTACTCGCCCGAAGACGGCGCACGGATGGGGCTCCAGGGGATGATCAACCATCTGGTCGAGAGCATAGACTACCCGATGGTCACCGGAAAGGCGGATTACGACCTGGAGGGCCTCAGGCCGCAGGACAAGGGCAGGTTGGCGCGGCTGATCACGGCTCTGGAGTCCGCCGCGGCAGAGGAGAACGAAGACGTGCAGGCCTTGCGTGCGGAACTCGAACGCAGGCTGGCCGGCGGCCGTGCGCCGGTGCTCGGCATTACCGGCACCGGGGGAGCGGGCAAGTCTTCCCTGACGGATGAGCTGATCCTCCGGTTTCTGCATGACATCAAGGAGGCAACCGTGGGCGTTCTCAGCGTGGACCCGTCGAGGCGCAGGACAGGAGGCGCGCTCCTGGGGGATCGCATCCGCATGAACGCCATCGGCAACCCCCGGGTCTACATGCGTTCCCTGGCCACGCGCGGCGCACGGACGGAGGTGAGCGACTCCCTGGACGACGCCATTTCGCTGGTGCAGGCGGCCGGATATGACCTCGTTGTCGTAGAGACGGCCGGCATCGGCCAGGGAGATACCGCGATCACCGATCTGGTGGACGTGTCGCTCTATGTGATGACGCCCGAGTTCGGCGCGGCCTCTCAGCTCGAGAAGATCGATATGCTGGATTACGCGGACATGGTGGCGATCAACAAATTCGAGAAACGGGGAGGCGACGATGCGGTGCGGGACGTGCGCAAGCAGGTCCAGAGAAACCGAAATGTCTTTGATGTCTCCCCCGACGAGATGCCCGTGTTCGGGACGATCGCCTCGAAGTTCAACGACGACGGGGTAACGGCGCTGTACCATGCGATCTTGGACCGGATCGCCGAGAAGACCGGCCGACGGTTCGACTCTTCGCTGCCCCGCCCGGAGTCCACCACTTCGAGCTCCAAAACGATCATCATTCCACCGGAGCGCAGCCGCTACCTGGCCGAGATCTCCGACACGGTCCGGGCCTACCATCGCCGTACCGCCGAGCAGGCCGATGCCGTAAGAAGGGCCTGGCACCTCCGGGAGACGATGACGGCCCTGCGCGAGGCGGAGGACGCCTCCGAGGCCGGCGAAGCCCTGATCCGGCTGAAGGAGGAACTCGCCCGGGCCGAGACGGCCCTGGACGCTGAAACCCGGGGGCTCCTCGAGGAATGGCCGGAAACCCGGGCGGCTTACGGCGGTGAGGAGTTCGTCTACCGGGTCCGGGACCGCGAGATCAGGGTGCCGCTCTATGTGGAGTCCCTGGCCCGGCAGCAGATTCCAAAGGTGGTCCTGCCGGGATTCAAGGATCCGGGGGAGATCTACCGCTGGCTGCGGGAGGAAAACCTGCCCGGTCGTTTCCCGTATACCGCCGGCGTATTTCCCTTCAAGCGGACAGGCGAAGAACCGACCCGAATGTTCGCCGGGGAGGGCGATCCGGCGCGCACGAACCGGAGGTTCAAGCTGCTCTCCGAGCATTCCGAGGCGAAGCGTCTCAGCACGGCCTTCGATTCGGTGACCCTGTACGGCTGCGACCCGGACGAACGGCCGGACATCTACGGCAAGGTCGGCAATTCGGGCGTGAGCGTGTGTACCCTCGACGATGTGAAGGTCCTCTACGGGGGGTTCGACCTGTGTGCGCCCACCACCTCGGTTTCCATGACCATCAACGGGCCGGCCCCCATGATGCTGGCCATGTTCCTGAACACGGCCATCGACCAGGAGATGGACAAGGCCCGGGCCGAGCTGGGGCGCGATCCCACGGAAGAGGAGTCAAAGGCGATCCGGGCCCGGGTCCTCGAAAACGTACGCGGCACGGTACAGGCCGATATTCTCAAAGAGGACCAGGGCCAGAACACCTGCATCTTCTCGATCGACTTCGCCCTGAAGATGATGGGCGACATCGAGGAGTACTTCATCGAGAACAAGGTACACAACTTCTACTCCGTGTCGATCTCCGGCTATCACATCGCCGAGGCGGGGGCCAATCCGATCTCCCAACTCGCCTTCACCCTGGCCAACGGCTTCACCTATGTGGAGTACTACCTCGCCCGCGGCATGCCCATCGATTCTTTTGCGCCGAATCTTTCCTTCTTCTTCTCGAACGGAATGGATCCCGAGTACACGGTTATCGGCCGGGTGGCCCGGCGCATCTGGGCCGTGGCCATGCGCGATCTGTACGGCGGGACGAGCCGCTCGCAGATGCTCAAGTATCACGTGCAGACCTCGGGCCGGTCCCTGCACAGCCGGGAGATCCAGTTCAACGATATCCGGACCACCCTGCAGGCCCTCTGCGCCATCTACGACAACTGCCAGAGCCTTCACACGAACGCCTTTGACGAGGCGATCACGACGCCCACCGAGGAATCGGTCCGCCGGGCCCTGGCCATCCAGTTGATCATCAATCGGGAGTGGGGCCTCGCCAAGAACGAAAATCCGTACCAGGGCAGCTTCATCGTCGAGGAACTGACCCGCCTGGTGGAGGAGGCGGTCCTCGCCGAGTTCGACCGGCTTGCGGAGCGGGGGGGGGTTCTGGGCGCCATGGAGACCGGCTACCAGCGTAGCAAGATCCAGGAGGAATCGATCTACTACGAAACCCTGAAACACAACGGCCAACTGCCCATCGTTGGCGTGAACACCTTTCTGAGCCCCTATGCCGAGCTCGATGAACCCGGTTCCTTTATCGAACTCGCGCGGGCCACGGAGGAGGAGAAGAACTCCCAGCTCAAACGGGTGAGAGACTTCATGAAGCGGCATGAAAAGGAGGCCCCCGGGGCGTTGGAACGCCTTCAGCGGGTGGCCCTCGAAGGAGGCAACATCTTTGCCGAGCTGATGGATACGGTGCGGGTCTGCTCACTGGGCCAGATTACCCGGGCGCTGTATGAGGTAGGCGGCCAGTACCGCCGCGGCATGTAAATGCCGTCTTTTGTCCCGGCTCGGCCTTCCTGGGCTCCGTCTCTCCCTCTCCCGAAGTCGCCCGGCGAAAACCTCGTTCGGAACAAGGATACAGCACGGGAGGCCCCACGCCTCCCAACATATCAGGACAGGCTGCGGGGATTTGCGCGCCTTGCACCTGACCGTTTCTCGACATCCTCTTACTCTGCGGCGCAAGCCGCATCAGCGGGAACGGTATGAGTCTGGAAGCCATTCTTATCGCCGTCGGTCTGGGCATGGACACCTTTGCCGTGGGTGTCGGCTCCGGGACCGTGTTCCGGGCTCCCATGAAGAGGAGCGTGTTCAGGCTTTCCTTCCATTTCGGGCTCTTCCAGTCCCTCCTCTTCCTGGCAGGCTACTTCGCAGGCGCACGGGTCGTGGAGGCGATAGCGGCATGGGACCACTACGTAGCGCTGGGCCTGCTGCTGTTCGTCGGCCTGAGGATGACCTGGGAGGGCATCTCCGGCAGGGATCAACGGATGCAGCCCGCAGATCCGTCCCGTGGATGGCGCCTTGTCGTCCTTTCGGTTGCCACCAGCATCGACGCCCTTGCCGTGGGGCTCTCGTTCGGCGTCCTCGCACGGGACGTGTTGGTCCCGGCGATCCTGATCGGCGGGGTGAGCTGCGCCATGACCCTGGCGGGCATCTTCCTCGGCCGCAAGCTTCAAGGCAGGTTCGGAGGTTACGCCGAAATCCTGGGCGGCCTCATCCTGGTCGGTATCGGCGTGAAGATCTTCCTGACATGAGAAAGGAGACGGAGAGGGTGGACAGATCCATATTGTCTCAGCCTTCTTCCATGAGATTATCAAGCAGCAATGCTGTCAAAACTTTATAGGTAAGCACGAGAACGACCGCACCGATAAACAACCCTATAATGCCGGACATAATCATTCCACCGATGGCGCCCAACAGCACGGCAAGCATCGGAACATCTACACCTCTGCCCAGAAGAAGCGGTTTCAGAAAGGCATCGCTGGCACTGATCATAATACTCCATATCAGAAATATGATTGCAGGCGTCGTGTCTGCTATTGTAAACGCATAAACAACCAAGGGCCCCAGAACCAATAGCGGTGGGAGCTGTATGATCGCGAAAAACAGGATCATAAGGGCCCATAAACCGGCACCCGGAATCCCGATGGCCCAGATGCCGATCCCTCCGAAAAGGGATTGAATGGCTGCAACACCTAAAACCCCCTGCACCACGCTTCTGATGATGGAAACGGATAGTCCCACGAATTCTTCGCCTCGATTCCCTATCAAAGTAGAGAGAATAGACATGGCGGCTTTTTCTGAAGCCTCTGCTTTGGTAAACAGCACGCCGGCAATGAATATTGAAATGACAAACAGCAAAAGCGTTTTACCGACGCCCAATGACGCCGATAGGACCTTGGGTGCAAACTCTTTCAATTGAGGTTTGAACTTGTCGATCAGCGTCTTGAAATTGGTTGAGGCAAGCATCCAGATTTCGTAAGCCGGCTTACCGATAACCGGCCACTCGGCAACATCTTCCGTCGGCGGAGGAATCTCAATGGATCCTGTTTTCATTTGATCGGACAGGGTTTCCAGTCCTGTAACCGTCGAATCGACAAGGAATGCCGAAGGGATAATAAGCGCAGCCAAGGCCGTTAAAGTGATCAGTGCTGAAGCGAGCTTTTGCCGCCCGCCCAACGTACCAGACAATTTTTTGAAGATCGGGTAGATGGCAACGGCGATAATAACTCCCCATATCGTCGGCAGAATAAAGGGTTTTATAATCTTGAAGGACCAATAAAGCAGCAATGCGATAAAGCCGATTCTCAAGGCACTGTAAATTCTCCGATTATAATAATCTTCGCTGTTTTGCATGGTTCGCACCTCGCCAGGAAAAGCAGGAATGTAAAATGTAAAGGGAGTCCCGCCGTGGCGGAATTCACGTTAGGCACCTCTACCTTGTACGGCCTTACGTAAAGAATCCTCATCGCCGTGGGGCTGGGCATGGGCGCCTTTGCGACGGGCGTCGCCTCCGGCACCGTATGATCCAGACGGATCTTCTCCCCCTCGCGAGGAGACCATGTTAGAGGTCCGTAGAGGGCCGGTCAAGGCACTCCCTGAGGCGCATGGGCGGAGAATCAAGCAACGGATGGGCCCATTCCGGGGCGTGGGTAAGGGTGTTGCCCGGATCATGACCAGGCCGCATCCATCCGCTCGTCAGAGGGCATAGGTGCGGGCGGACGCCGGGTTACCCCTTCTGCCGGACGAATGCCTCGGTAAGACGATCCAGGTGAGCCTTCTCCTCCTGCGCGAGGGTGAGAAGGATTGCCCTGCTCTTCTCGTCTTCCAGCCGTTGTCCCACCTTGAGGTACAGGTCGTGGGAATTCACCTCCATGGCGACGGCGAACTCGAGAACGTCGAGCGCCTGCTGCCCCTCGGCCCACGACAGGACCTTGCTGAGCGACACGCCGCCCTCCATCGTGTCGTGGACGGCCGTCTCTTCGGGCGAGACCGGGTCTCCCGCCCTCCCCGTCAGGGCCCCGTACAGGTTGCGAAGCGTATCCTTGTGATGGGCTTCATCCTCCGCCAGGGTCCTGAACAGGCTCCCCGTCTCCTGCGAAGAAAACTGATCGGCCATCCTGCCGTAGAAGATCTTCGCGCCCTCTTCGAGGATCCAGGCCAGGGAGACGTAGTCCACCGGATCCCGGGCGGCCTCGAACCACCACATCCCCGCCTCGGGAGCCCCGGTCGCGACCTTTCCCTCCCAGGCGAGGATGCCGCCTTGCAGGTTCCACGCCTCTTCGAAGCCGGCATTGAGCAACACGCCGGTTCCGTTTGCGCCCCGCACGCCGGCCCGGCAGTAGACGATGGCCGGCCTGGAGCGATCGAGTTCATCGAGCCTCTGATGCAGCTCTCCTACGGGGATCAGAATCGATCCGGGCAGGTGGCCCGCCTCGTACTCCTCGGGCTGCCGGACGTCCAGGAGGATGTATTCCTCCGGCTTGTGCTCGTTCATAAAGGCCCGCGCCTGCTCCACAGTCCAGGTGGGCGTTTCGCGGAACAGCGATGAATCAGCCATATCATGTCCCTCCTTTGTAT
>WFRX01000222.1 GCA_015486285.1 bacterium | reverse complement strand
GTATGGGGGACAGGGGCGATCGCCGATGGAGCAGTACATCTTCTTTGAAATCGCCGCCTACGAGGAAGCTCCCCTCCCCATGCTTGCGCTGAACACGGTGGGCCCGACCATCATGAAGTACGGGAGCGAGGAGTTGAAGCAACTCGTACTTCCCAGGATTCTCAGGGGGGAGCTGGAGATTTGCATTGGATATTCGGAGCCGAACGCGGGGACGGACCTGGCATCGCTCAAGACAACGGCGGTCCGGGACGGCGACGATTATATCATCAACGGGCAGAAGTCGTTCACAAGCTGTGCGCATTTCGCGGACTACGTCTGGCTGGCCGCCAGGACCGACCCGGAGGCGAAGAAACACCGCGGAATTTCGTTGTTTCTGGTGGATATCGATACGCCCGGTATTGAGATTACACCGGTTTACACCATCGGAAAGGTTCGGACCAACTCGACCTTTTACGAGAATGTGAGGGTCCCGAAGAGCCGGCTCGTGGGAGAGGAAAACAAGGGGTGGAAATACATGACGGCCCAGCTCGACCTGGAGCGGATCGCTTTGTGTCCCTATTCCCCGTTGATGCGCCGGATCGAGGAGGCGGTCGCGTGGGCGAGGGAGACGACAATCGATGGGATTCGGGTCATCGACGGGGAAGGGGTGAAAGACCGATTTTGTGAAATGGTGGCGGACGTGGAGGTTCTCAAGCTGCTCAACTACCAGGTTGCGGTGCAGCTTACGAAGGGACTTCCCGTTTATGCGGAAGCCTCTACGGTCAAGGCCTACGGCTCCGACCTGTATCAGAGAGTGAATAACGAGATCATGGAAATCATGGGACCCTATGGGCAACTCGAGGGAAAATCCGAGTGGGCTCCGATGGAAGGGGCGATGCCGGGATATTTCAGGCGGGATCTGGTGTTGATCTTCGGCGGCGGAGCGATAGAGGTTCAGAAGAACATCATTGCCATGGCCGGTTTGATGATGCCGAGGGGTATGTAAGCGTCCGTATAGGGAGAGGGAGATGGATATGAGCGGTGTATTGGAAGAGCTGCAGGCGATGGTCGGGCAGGAGTCGGAATTGCAGCTCTGCAAGGATGACGTCAACAAGGCGATGATCCGACACTGGTGCGAGGCCATGGAGGATGGGAATCCTCTGTACACCGACGAAGCGTATGCGAAACAGAGCAAGTATGGAGGGATCATAGCCCCGCCGCAAATGGTGCAGGCCTACAGCACGCCGCCCTTGTGGCCCAAGAAGGAAGGGGAACCGGATCCCTTCGCCAAGGCGGTGAAGAGGATGGCGGATGCGGGCTGCTTCGGTATTGTGGCGACCACCACGACCCAGGAATACTTCGTGCCCATGCGGCCCGGGGATCAACTGCGTTTCAAGGTGAAGCTTGCCGCTGTTTCGCCGGAGAAGACGACAAGGATCGGAACCGGGCATTTTGTCACGGCGGAGTATACATACGTCAACCAGAAGGACGAAGTGGTCTGCGTGCAGTCCTTTACCGTGTTGACATTCAAGCCCGGGGCGGCAGGCAGGGCGTGAGGGCATTTCAGAAAGGAGATTGAATCGTGAAATCTCTGTATTGGGACGACCTTGAGGAAGGAGACGAGCTTCCGGCCTTTTCCCGGGAGATCACACGGACGACCATCGTTGCCACGGCGATCGCAAGCCGGGATTTCCAGCCCGTTCACCACGATCACGAGGCGGCCCAGAGGGAAGGGGCGAAGGACATCTTCTTGAACATCTTGAGTACGGGCGGGTTCGTGGGGAGGTATCTGACGGACTGGAGCGGCCCGGAAGGCGAACTCAGAAAGATTACGATCAAGCTGGGCGCCACCGTTTTCCCGGGAGACACCCTGACGGCGGGGGGCAAGGTCGTGAAAAAATACGAGGAGGAGGGGGAGCACCGGGTCGATGTGGAATACCATTTTTCCGTAGCCATGGGGCCTCATGCATGGGGCAGCGCGACGATGGCCCTGCCGGTGAAAGGCAAATAGGAAATGGAAGCCATGGGAGCCTTGGGGTTTGCCGCCGAGGGAGGTGAGTCGTGTTTGATCCCTATCTAGCCAGAAGATATCCGACAGCGGCTCGGCCGAGTGCCGATGCATACCGGATCAAGGACAACGTCGCGATCGTGGGTATCGGGCAGACGGAGTTTTCGAAGAATTCAGGCCGCAGCGAGGTGCAGCTGGCGTGCGAAGCGATTGAAGCGGCCGTGGAGGATGCCGGCCTGAAGACGGAACAGATCGACGGCCTGGTGAAATTCGCGATCGACTATACGGATGAAATGCACGTGGTGAGCAACCTGGGGCTTACGGATGTAGCCTATTTCGGGGAGTGCGGGTGGGGAGGCGGGGCAAGCTGTGCGACCATCCTGCATGCAGCCGTGGCGGTTGCGACGGGCGTGGCCAACTATGTGGTCTGTTACCGCGGGATGAACGAGCGGTCGGGACGCCGGTACGGCCGCGTGCCCGGGGCCGCGATGGTGATGACGGCTCCGAACGATCATTTCGGCTCCCTGATGCCTTACGGATTCGCCACGCCTCCCTCGTGGGTGGCCATGTTTACCACCCGGTACATGCACGAATTCGGGGCTACGCCGGAGCAGCTGGGAGCCGTCTCCGTGGTGTTGCGGGAATATGCGTGCCGGAATCCGAATGCGATGTTTTACGGGCGGCCGATCACCCTGGAAGATTACATGGCCTCCAGGATGGTGGTCTGGCCTCTCCGGCTCTATGACTGTTGTGTGGACACCGACGGCGCGGTAGCGATTGTCGTTACCTCGACGGAGCGGGCGAGAGACCTGAAACAGAGGCCCGCCGTTCTGCTGGGGGCTACCCAGGGGATCGGGACGCAGGGGGAGATGATGACGAGCGTGTACCGGCCGATTATTTCAGGGCTGCCGGAGTCGTGGTACGCGGCGGAAGAGCTGTGGCGCGTTTCCGGTGTGAAGCCCGAAGATGTGGATGTGGCGCAGTTCTACGATGCCTTCACGCCGCTGATCCCGATGCAGCTGGAGGAATACGGATTCTGCGGGAGAGGAGAGGGGGCGGCCTTCTGTGAAGGCGGGGACCGCATCCGGCTCGGGGGCGAGCTTCCCTGTAACACGTCAGGCGGGCATTTGTCGGAGGCCTACATTCACGGCATGAACCTCATATCGGAAGGGGTTCGGCAGATCCGGGGAACCTCCACCTCCCAGGTGGAGAATGTGGAGCTTTCCCTTGTGACGGGCGGACTCGGTGTGCCGACGAGCGCCGTGCTGCTGAGAGCCGGCTGAAAAAAGCGGATGCTGGAGGTGCGATATGGGCATGGAATATATCGAAGGGATCCCGCTCTTACGGCCCTACACGGACTACGACAACAAAGGGTTCTGGGACGCGGTGCGGGAGCACAGGCTGGTTTTCCAGCGATGCAGGGAGTGCGGGCTGATCGTTCATCGTCCGCGGCCCATGTGTCCCCGATGTCTTTCCACGGAACGGGAATGGGCCCCGTCGGAGGGAAAGGGGAGGATATACTCGTATGTCGATTTCGTGTACCAGAATGCCTCCTACCCGGGCATCAAGGTCCCCTACGTGGTGGTCGTCGTCGAGATGGTGGAGGGGGTGCGCATGATCAGCAATATGATGGACGAGACGGCGGAGGAGATCTATGTGGGGATGCCCGTGGAAGTGGTGTTTGATGATATCGCCGAGGACCTGACGCTGCCGAAGTTCAGAAAGATTCAAGATTGAACGGGATGAGGGGTAGCTATGAACGGGATCAAGGGCAGGGCGGCCATCGTGGGCGTGGCGTTGAGCAAATTTCTGGAAGAGTCCGGGAAGACCGAACTGCGCATGTCTTGCGAGGCGATCAAGGCCGCCTTGGATGACGCGGGACTGGTTGTGACGGATGTGGACGGGCTGGTCAAGCATGCAGACGATGCGACGGATGAGCACGCCGTGACGAGTTCTATGGGCATGGGCAATCTCGTCTATTTCGGGGAAGTGAAGTGGGGGGCCGCCCCGTGTGCGATGGCCCTGCGCGCCGCCCTTGCCGTGGCGGCGGGTGTGGCCAAATGCGTGGTCGTCTACCGTGCCGTGAACGGCTCCTCGAAGCTGCGCATGATTCCGAGCATGAGAACTTCGGGTCAAATGTCCACGTCGGACCTGCTGCAGTGGACCTTCCACAGTCCTTACGGCCTCATGACCGAAGCGGGCAAGGTCGCGCTCCTTGTGCGCCGCTACATGCAGGACGTGGGAGCCGCAGCGGAACAGTTGGGCTGGGTGCCCACGGTCTGCAGGGAACACGGGGCCAGGAACCCGCAGGGCCTTTACTACGAGAAGCCGATCACCATGGAGGCGTACCTGGGTTCACCCATGGTTGTCGATCCGCTTCGCGAACTGGACTGCTGCGAGGAGAGTGATTGCGCGGCGGCCTTCGTTATCACCACGCCGGAGATGGCAAAGGATCTGAAGCAGACCCCGGCCGTGATCCGGGGAGGCGCCCAGAGCATCGTCGGCGAGACGGAGATGATGAGCGGCTTCTACCGTCCGGACTTCGCGCGTCTTCCGGAAATGGCGCGGGTCGGAGAGAGAATGTTCCGCATGGCCGGTGTCGGGCCGAAGGAGATCGATGTCGTGCAATTGGATGACGCATACGGACCGCTTGTGCCGATCCAACTCGAAGAGATCGGTTTCTGCGGTCGAGGGGAAGGGGCGGCTTACTGCGAAGGGGGTGATCGGATTCGGATCGGCGGGGAATTGCCGTTGAATACCGCGGGGGGATCCCTCGGCGAGGGACACCTGTACGGCATGAACCATGTAGTCGAGGCGGTCCGTCAGATAAGGGGGACATCCACCGGGCAAGTGGAGGGAGCCGAGCTGGCACTCGTCGC
>WFRX01000221.1 GCA_015486285.1 bacterium | reverse complement strand
CAGGTAGGTGACGGCCGCGACCGGGGCCCTTGCGACGGCGTGCAGGGCCCGGCGCGCGGCCGTCCGGGGCACCACTTCGTCGGCAATGACAAGCCGTCCCCCGGGCTTGAGCACCCTGCGGGCGTGCCGGAGGGCGTAACCCCTCTCGTCCGGGCCGAGTTCGCTCAGGACGAGGGTCGATACAACCGCGTCGAAGGCGCAGGCCGGAAACTCGTCCATCCCGTCCACCCCCATCTGTCGTACAGAGAAACTCCCGCCGAGGCCGTGCTCAGCGATCCTCTGCCGCGCCGCATCGATCATCGAGGGACTCAGGTCGAAGCCCTCCACACGGTCCCTCTTTTCCACCAGCATTTCAGCCAACTCTCCCGTTCCGCAGCCGATTTCCAGCACATGGGCGCCTGCGGGCGTCTCGGCGGCAACGGCCTCCTTGGCCGCCCGGACCCGGCCCCTGCTCACGGTGTCCATGAGCCGGTCGTATGACCGGGGACGGCCTTCCAGGATCTTCATAAAAACATAACTGAACATCTCACCCGCCCGCTCCTTCGCCTTCAGCCCCGTCAGACCCGGAGGCGCCTACAACCATGCCCTTCCGGATGATGCGCATCGCCTCGGTACGCATCCCGGGCATGCTGCCCCGGCGGCGGTCGAAGATTTCGTGGAGCACGATTCCATCGTAAAGGGAAACCAGCAGATCCGCCGTGGACTCGGGGGCGAATTCGGGCTGTATGTCTCCACAGGCCTGCCCATCCCTGATCAACCCGGCCAGGAGGCCCCGCATCTCGCCGTAGATCGCCTCCAGCGAGAAGGCGCCCTCTTCGCTGTCCGTACGGGCCACGCTGAAGTAGTCCATGTAGGCCGAGCAGTGGGCCCTCCAGGCCTCCACGTGGGAAAGCGCGAAGTCCACCAGGGCGATCAGCCGGGCGCCGGGCGCCCCTCCCCGGCCCAGGACCTCCTCCGCCCCCTTGCGAAAGGCCTCGAAGTAGCGGTCGAACTCCATGCGCAGGATGTCCGCCTTGTCCCGGAAGTACTCGTATACCGTCCCCTTTCCGATCCCCGCGGCCTGCGCGATGTCCGCCATCTTTGTCCGGTAATAGCCCTGCTCCCGGAACACCTGCATCGCCGCCTTTCCGATCTCCGCCTTTTTGGCTTCCTTGTCGATTTTTTTCGGCATTCCTTTACCTCCTTTTATGACCGACAGGTCGGTCAACTATAGGCTATAGGGTATGGATGTTCTTGTCAAGAAGAATTCCCCTGGAACGTACAAAAAACGGGGAGGCGGTCCTGATCGGGGAATCATGCCCATCAGGGAAGCAGGACGAGCTGATCCGCGGATTCGATAATGATCTCCGGCCCCTTGTACTCTTTGAGGATCCCCGTGACTTCCACGCGCCGCCCCTCGTACTCCGTCACGGGCTCAAGCCCCTCTCCCACCAGGCGCGCGATGTCCTTGCGGAAGACGACCGCGGTAAAGTCCTTCCGGTGGTCCTTGCCGAAATTCAGGTGAAAGGCCTTCGGGCCCCTGTGCACATTCACCACCCTTCCCGTAACGCTCATCAGGCAGCCGATGTAGCGGCCGGCGTCGCCGTGAGCGATCCGACGGGGATTCTGCAACGACCAGATGCCTCGCTCCGCCGCAAACGCCTCCCGCTCGACCTTGCGGTATTCCCTGGCCGCCTTCCTTCCACACGGGCCGATGAACAGGGTTCGAGCGTATCCGTACCGGAGAAGCTGCTCGCCCACATCCACGTTTCCCTTATAAACGAATGCCAGGGTCCTTCCGTAGCGGTCCCGGGGCTCTTCCCTGCAGACCTCAATCCGGACGTGTCCGCCGCGGACGATCTTTTTCTGGAACTCTCTCGCCTCCTCATAAAGGGGTTCCCCCGCCTCAGGCGAGTCCACCCCGATGTAGCGGACATGCTCGTCGCCGTCGATCACGATGGTATCCCCATCGATCACCCGTTCGACCAGCCTGGTTGCATGCTCCTTCCCGCTCGTACCGGCAAAAACCCCATCCCAGGCCCGTCGGAAGGCAGCCGGGCCCAGCACCATACCACCCACGACCCCCAGGACCATCCCCAGGACCATCCCGGTCAGGAAACGATTGCTCGTCGTCCGCTTCTCACCCATCCTTTTGCAACCCACCCTGTCGGCACACAGCCGTCAACGCTTCCCACAACCCATAATTTCCCGCAAGCCCCCCTGATGGTTCGGCAGCGGGCCTGCCCCCCGATCGCCAATCCCTTCACTCTTTCCTGTTTCGGCCTCTTTCCCACTGAGGCGGTCCGGAAGGGGTGAGGTGCAAGGCGCGCGAAATCCTGTGGAACGAGGCGTACAACGTACGCCGCGGCTGGGAGACTGGGGGATTGCCGCGCTTCGCTCGCAACAAGCGCCGCAGATGACCCCTTCCGGACCGCCTCAGTGGGCTTCGGACCAGTTCTTGCCATACGCCATATCCACCCGCAGCGGCACATCCAGGGCCATGCCCCCCTCCATCTCCTCCCTGAGCAACGGCTTCACCGCCTCCAGTTCGGCCTCCGGAACCTCGAAAACAAGCTCGTCGTGTACCTGCAGGAGCATGCGGGTCTCGAGCCCCTGCTCCCGCAATCTTCGGAGCACACGGATCATGGCGACCTTGATCATGTCCGCGGCCGTACCCTGGATCGGCGTATTCACGGCCGTTCTCTCGGCGAGGGACCGGGCGCCTGCATTCTCGGAGGAAATCTCCCTCAGGTACCGCCTTCTGTTGAGCAGGGTTGTCACGTATCCCTTCTCCCGGGCCTCCTCCAGACAGGCTTCGCGCCATGCCTTCACCCCTTCGTAGGTCTGGAAGTATTGATCGATAAACGCGCGGGCCTCTTCACGACTGATCCCGAGCTGGGCCGCGAGGGCATTCTGGCCCATTCCGTAAATCACGCCGAAGTTGATCACCTTGGCCTTCCTTCGCATCTCCTCCGTGACCTCCTCCGGCTTGCAACCGAACAGAAGGCCGGCCGTATGGGCATGGACATCCTGTTCCTTCTGGAAGGCCTCCCGAAGCCGGGCGTCGCCCGATATCTCGGCGAGGACCCTCAATTCGATCTGGCTGTAGTCGGCGCTCAGCATCCACATCCCTTCTTCCGGAATGAACCCTTGCCGGATTCTCCTCCCGTCCGCTGTCCGAATCGGGATGTTCTGGAGGTTCGGGTCGCTCGAGCTGAGTCTCCCCGTAGCCGTAACCGCCTGGTTAAAGGAGGTGTGAATTCTGCCCGTCTCCGGATGAATCATGCGCGGCAGGGCCTCCACGTAAGTGGACAGAAGCTTCGAGAGACTCCGGTATTCCAGGATCAGCCGGGGCAGAGGGTGCTCCCCTGCCAGCCGGGTCAGTACTTTCACGTCCGTGGCGTATCCGGTCTTGGTCTTTCTCGGGCTCGAGAGCTTCAGCTTCTCGAACAGGATCTTTCCCAGCTGCTGCGGCGAATTGATGTTGAACGGGCCGCCGGCCATCTCGTGAATTTCGCCTTCGAGCTTCGCAAGGCCCTCCCGGAACTCGACAGAAAGGCGGTGAAAATGCCCGGCGTCGATCTTCACGCCCACGTACTCCATCTCGGTGAGCACCTCGATCAGGGGAATCTCCACCTCATAGAAGAGATGATCGAAACCCTCTTCGCGGATCTTCTCTCTCAAGACCCGCGTAAGCCGGTAGGTGGCATGGGCATCCTCGCACGAATACTCGGTCGCCTTCTCGACCTCCACCTCTTCGAACCCGAGTTGCGAGGCCCCCTTCTTCCCCGTCACCTCCTCGTAGGAGATCATCTTGTGGTCCAGATGGGTCAATGCAAGATCATCCAACCCATGCCCCCTCACAGAGGGGTCCAGCAGATAGGAGGCGATCATCGTATCGAAGGCCACGCCGCCCACCTTCACCCCCTGCCTCTTGAGAACAAGCAGGTCGTATTTGATGTTCTGGCCGAATTTCGGAAGCGCAGGATCGGCCAGCACAGGCTGAAGCCGGTCGAGCACCCGGGACAGCGGAAGCTGGGACGGCGCGCTCAGGTAGGTATGACCCACCGGGATGTAGAAGGCCCGATCATCGTCCACGCAGAAGGACAGCCCCACCGGCTCGGCAAGCATCGCCTTTTTCGAGGTGGTCTCCAGATCCAGGGCAAACCCTTCCCGGCTGCCGTCAAGAAGGCCGATCAGCTCATCCAGGGCCTTCTCGTCCAGGACGGTCCGGTAGTGGTCGTCGGGCAGGCTCTTCTCGGCGGGCAACTCCTCCAGGAAGCGGTGAAACTCGAACCGGCGGAACATCTCGCGGAGGGCCGGCACGTCCGGGGCCGCCCTCCGAAGATCCTTGACCCCTACATCCAGAGGCACTCCGCAGGCGACCTGAACGAGTTCCCGGGTCTTCCGGATCGCCTCTGTATTTTCCTGCACCACCTTCCTGAGTTTCGGCTTCTCGATCTCACCGGCCCTCTGGATGATCGCGTCCAGGGATCCGAACTGCTGCAACAGGGCGGAGGCCGTCTTGGGCCCCACGCCGGGCAGCCCGGGGAGGTTGTCGACCTTGTCGCCGGTCAAGGCGAAAAGGTCCAGGAGTTTTTCGGGGCCAACCCCGTACTGGGCCACGATCTCCTCCGGCCCGATCAGGACGCCTTTTCGAGGCTCCAGGATCCGGATCCGCTCCCCCACAAGCTGGTGGAGGTCCTTGTCCCCCGATACCAGGACCACGTCGAGCCCTTCTTCCCGGGCCCGGCATGCCAGGGTGGCCAGGATATCGTCACCTTC
Organism: bacterium; assembly: GCA_015486285.1. GTDB lineage: Bacteria > Desulfobacterota > DSWW01 > DSWW01 > DSWW01 > S015-6. Next base: position 2,238 of record WFRX01000221.1, on the reverse strand, counting down.
GTAGCCATCCTTTTCGATGTACGGAATCCGGTAGGCCTGGAGGAACTTCTTGATCCACGGGATTTGCACGACCAGGTCCTCCGGCGCGGGGGGCCGGTTCGCCTTGTATTCCGGATAGAGTTCGTGCCGGAAGGTGGGGCCGGGAAGATCGAAGGCCACGGCCAGGTATTCCGGCTCGTGCTCCTTGATCACCTTCTGGAGGGTCTGGATGAACCCGTAAAGGGCATTGCTCGGAAACCCGTCGGAAGTAGCCAGCCCGCGTATCGCGTGGTAGGACCGGTACAGGGCGTGCGCACCGTCGATGAGGAAAAGCCTTTCGCGGTCGGTCATGGACTCGCCTTTCGGGTCAAAGGGCAAAGGAAGAGAGCAATCCCAGGATGCCTTCACACTCCACCTTTTCCCTGGAAAGACGATCGTAAGAAGTTCTCCGCAGGGATGTCAAGGAGAAGCATTGCCCTGTCAGGGCCTTTTCAGTAAAGTGGGTCCTCCTGTGAGGCCATAGAAGGAGCATGCTCGATGAATTCCTACGTGCTGTCGATCGACCAGGGCACAACCGGCACCACCATCCTTCTCCTGGATCACGACGGGCGGACGGTGAGCCGGGCCTATTCGGAGTTCAGACAGATCTATCCCCGGCCGGGCTGGGTCGAACACGATCCGGAAGAGATCTGGGAAGTCACCTGCGGCGTCATCGAAGAGGCATTGCGCAAGGCCGATATCGCTCCGGACCGGATCGCGGCCATCGGGATCACGAACCAGAGGGAGACCACGGTCCTGTGGGATCGGACCTCGGGCAAGCCGGTCCACAACGCGATCGTCTGGCAGTGCCGAAGAACAGCGCCCATCTGCAATGAGCTTCGAGACCAGGGAAGAGAGAACTGGTTCCGCGAAAGGACGGGGCTCGTCCTGGACGCCTACTTCTCGGGAACGAAGCTCATGTGGCTCCTGGAAAACGTGCCGGATGCCGGGAAAAGGGCGGAACAGGGCGAACTTCTGTTCGGGACGATCGACACGTGGCTCGTCTGGAAACTGACCGGCGGACGGGTCCACGTCACCGACTATACGAATGCTTCGCGCACACTGCTCTACAACATTTATGACCGGGCGTGGGATACCGACATCCTCGGGCTGCTGGACATCCCGGGATGCGTTCTTCCCGAGGTGAAGCCGTCGAGCGGTGTATACGGCCACACGGTCGCTTCCCACCCCCTTCGCAGGGAAATTCCGATCGCGGGAATCGCCGGCGACCAGCAGGCCGCCCTGTTCGGGCAGGGAGGCTGGGAGCCCGGAATGGTCAAGAACACGTATGGCACCGGTTGCTTTCTCCTGATGTACACGGGCGACAAGGCGGTCCGATCCACCCAGGGTCTCCTGACCACCCTGGCCTGCTCCGCCACCGGCGGGCCGGCCTACGCCCTGGAGGGATCCATTTTCACCGCGGGCGCCGCTGTTCAGTGGCTGCGGGACGAACTCGACGTCCTGGACGACGCCGCGGAGAGCGAGCGGATAGCCGTCAGCGTCCCGGACAGCCACGGGGTCTACATGGTGCCCGCCTTCGTCGGCCTGGGAGCGCCTTACTGGGACATGGAGGCACGAGGAGCCATCCTCGGGCTGACCCGCGGCGCGAATCGGGCGCACATCGTCCGGGCGACTCTCGAGGCGCTCGCCTACCAGACGCGGGATGTGGTGGACGTCATGTCGGCCGATGCGGGCATACCGATCAAGGAGATGCGGGTGGACGGAGGGGCCAGCGCAAACGACTTCCTGATGCAGTTCCAGGCGGACATTCTCCGGGTACGGGTCGACCGGCCGGCCATGATCGAAACCACGGCCCTCGGCGCGGCCTTCCTGGCAGGCATGGGCGTCGGCTTCTGGGAAGGGGCCGAAGAGCTCAAGAAGGCGCGCAAGAGGGGCAAGATCTTCGAGCCTTCCATGTCCGAAAAGGAGCGGGGCGAATTGTACAGCGGATGGAAAGAGGCGGTCAGCCGTGTACGCAGCCGGCGCGACCGGCCCTAGGAGGCTGCCCAAAAAGTCCCATCTGCGGCGTTCGGCTTCATCCCTCGTCATTCAACGTACAGGAAGTACGTCTCATTCCTCGGGATTTTGACTCGGGCCCTCCCTGGCCCTCGCCCTGCGGGCGCGTCATCCCTCTGGGTGACGCGTCCCATTCCGCTGTCCTGCGGAATGGTGCCTGCCTTGCATCTGGAACTTTTTGAACAGCCTCCGGCAGGCACTTTT
>WFRX01000220.1 GCA_015486285.1 bacterium | reverse complement strand
CGCACAATTTTGGATCGCATCTGCAACAGAACATGGGTAATCTTCGGTATTGCCTAGATTGTTTCTCGGATCTGCGTGAACGATTTGGGATGACTTCGAAAACAATGGCAGAATTCGCCGGAACCGCCCCCTGAGCGTTTCGGCTTTGCACAAGCCGCTTTTGAGCATACACCCCATGCTTATATTCGGAGACGAGCAGTCGGATTAGGTCCGTGCATAGAAAATGTGTGCTTGTTGTTGATCGCCCTAATGGAGCCACCCGAGATCGGGTTAATGGAGCCACTTGGAAGTGGTCGTTTGAGGGGTCTCGGAGACTGCCCAAATTAGCCTTTTTCACCCCCTTTCACAAGTGCCTTTTTCGGTTGTTTTGGAGGGGGCCGTGTAGAGCGGTAACTCTTGCCTTCCAGGATGACCTTGTAGGCTCCGTGGCGGAGACGGTCGATGGTGGCGGCCCCGAGGAGGCGGTTGGGGAAGGCCTCCCCCCATTCGGACAGATCCAGGTTGCTGGTCACGATGGTGGAGCGGCGTTCGTAGCGTTCGGCAATGATGTCATGGAAGTCCTCATCCTGGGAAGGCCGCAGGGGCTTGAGGCCGAAGTCGTCGATGATCAGAAGATCCACGGAGGCCAGTTTTCGAAAGAAGCGATCATAGGTGTTGATGGCCCGGGCGGCATTGAGTTGAGAGAGCATCTTGCTTTGCGTGGTAAACAGGACGTCATGGCCGATACGGACCGCGGCGTGGCCCAGGGCCTGGGCGATATGGCTTTTCCCGGTGCCGCAGGGGCCGACGATAAAGACGGCGACCTTCTCCTCGATGAACCGGCAGGAGGCCAGATCCATGATCAGGGCCCGGTTGATCGAGGGGTTAAAGTCGAAGTCGAAGCTCTCTAAAGTCTTCTGGTTGCGAAAATTCGCTCTCCGCAAGGCCAGGGCCAGGCGTTTTTGACCCCTGCGGGCGATCTCATCCTGCACAATGAGGCCCAGGAAGTCGGTGTAGGCCATCTTTTCCTCGATGGCTTGGCGGTTTCGGGTTTCCAGGGAGTCCAGGATGCCGGACAGGCGCAGTTGCTTGAGCATGGGGGTCAGTTCGGGCATGGGATTCATCGTTTCTCTCCTCATCAATGCTATTGGAGCAGGTTTCCGAGATCTCGGCTGAAGCGGCCTTTGCCTCGGTAGGGTTCGCCAAGGGGTTCGGCGGGCATGGGTTCGGTGGGTTCCTGGTCGAGGCCCTTGTTCAGAATGATCTTTACCGTGCGGTACCGGGGGTTGTCATAGTCCAGGGCACGCTTGCAGGCCGCCTCCAGGCGTTTTTCCCCGAACCGCTTGCCCAGGGAGATGATTCCTTGCGCAGCCCTCAAATTATCGAGTACCCGGTCGGCGAAGAGGATCTCAATGAGTTCTTTGCAGTGGGCTCCGATGCGGCCGGCCCGTTTGAGGCACCACTGCGGGTCCTGCATCTTGTAGGCGATCGCCTCAGGGGGAAGATGTTCGTCCACGGTGGAACGAAGCCCTGCTCTTCTCAGCCTGGGATGGATGGCCACCAATTCGAGGTCGTGGAACAGCTTCACAGTGGTCTCCGTGGCCTTGAGCCAGAGCTGCCTTCTGACGAGTCGGAAGGGGGCCGAGTAGAAGGCCTTTTCAAACTGGACATGGCAGTTGCCATGGAGCTTGACCTTGGCCCAGGCGGCCAGCTCCGGCGGGACGTCTGGCAGGGGTTGAAGCAGGAGCTTCTCGGTCTCGGCAAACTGGCTCAAGGGTCTCTGTTGGGTGGTTCCATGGATGCGGTTACCGGCCTCGCCAAGGGTCCAGGCTCTCAGTTGCCGGTTGGCGTCGCTTACGGAACGAAAATCCCGAAGGGGCAGGAACCCCCTTTTGATGTATTTGACACCCGACTCGACGCGCCCCTTCTTTTTTGGGTCCCGGGGTGGACAGGGCGAGATGAGGAACCCGTATCCCTCGGCACACTCCCCATAGGAGCGCTGGACCTCGGGGTCCCGGAAACAGGCCTTTGTAATCGCACACTTGGGGTTATCAATAATGAGTTTCCGGGGCACCCCACCGAAGAACTCGAAGGCCCGACGGTGGCAGCCGAGCCAGGTCTCCACCTTCTGGTTGGTGACGATCTCGGCATAGAAGTGCCGGCTCCAGGCCAGGGTCATCACGAAGAACCAGGTGGAGGTCTCCTTCCCGGTGAACACATCGATGATCCTCGGGCCAGCGCCGAAATCCACCTGGGCGGCTTCCCCGGGCTCGAACTCCAGCACGGTTGTGGCCTTGGGATGGGCTCTTTCCAGTCTTTGCAGAAACCGGCGTACCGAGGAGTAGCTGCCAGTGAATCCGTGGTTGCGGATCAGGGCCTTGTGGATCGTGGTCCCCTGGATCCCCTGTTCCCACCAGTCCTTTACCTGCTTCTCGTAGGGCAGAAGCAGGGAAGCCTGGGGGTTGATCTTCCTTTTGGGCTGGAAGAAGGCGGCCAGATGGCTGTCTTCGGGCAGGGGCCCATCCCGGAGCCATCCCTGCTCCCGGGCGATTTCCCTCAACGCAGCGGCCTTCCGACGGCCCATCAGGCCCGCTTTGGCGATCCTGCGGTCGGTTTCCCCCAACCGCATGCGACAAATAACCTGGCGATACTGGTACATCTCGAACCTCCTGTTGCTCATCGCTGTTCCTCCTGCCTGTGAGTTTGCAGGAGCATACAGCAAGGGTTAAAGGAAGTCCGAGACCCCTCGAGCCGGCCGGGGTGGCTCCATTACGGCGATCCTGGCCTGGACCCATTATGACGATCATGAGGTGGCTCCATTAGCCCGATCATGAACCGGCCCCATTACGGCGATCACAGGGTGGCTCCATTATGGCGATCCTGGAATGGCTCCATATAGGCGGTCACTAACACAGCTGGTAGTGCAACAGGTTTTTCGCACTTTCTTCTGTGAGTGATCCTCGATCCGCTGCCTCTTTTTTCAAACTGCAATATGAGCTTCTTCCAACCGCTTCATGTTGAGATAGGCCTTGGTTCCCCAGCGGGTGCCGGCGATATGTCGGAGGCGTGCGGCTACCAACATCAGGGCCGACTTCCCGTCGGGGAATCTACCCCCTCCTCCTCCACAGGCGCAACACTCGTTAGGGGCGGATGGCTAATCCTTACCCGACGGG
>WFRX01000219.1 GCA_015486285.1 bacterium | reverse complement strand
CAATTCCGCTATCCTGCGGAATTGTTGCCTGCCTTGCATCTGGAACTTTTTGAACAGCCTCCAGCCACTTTTTCAACGGGCCCTTAGGGCTTCGGCACACCAAGACGGTGTCGCATCCGAGATCGGATGGACGTCGGATATTACGTGAGCGTATTGGTGTGCACGAGTGCCTGGTGCTCGATGTCAACCATACGGGCACGTATCGAGAATGCCGGGGCGCCCGAGAGGGAGTTCCCGTCTGTTGTCTCAAAGTACAATGGAGCTTGTCCCGGAGACAACAGAAAGTCTGCCTGCCCGCGTTTCCTGTTTGTTCCCCGGAGTCCTATTCGAACAGGGGGAACGGCCTGTGCGCGAACCCGTCGAACACCTCCGTCATGCTGAGGAAGTGGGGGGAGAGGGTCCAGGCGATGGGGTTGCCGAAGATCATTCCGGACTCGCCGAGGGGAATCATGCTCTCGATTCGAACCGGGCCGCCGGGCCCGATTTCCACGCACTGCGCATAGGTCGACCGGGATGATCGCGGCATCGTATGCACGACCCCGGCGCCTATGCCGGCGAGTACGGGGTGGTTGAAGGTGATCTCGCCCCGGGCGCCGATCCCCCAGGGCTGCGGACCCAGCGTGGCGATCGTGTTGTCCAGGGCCGCCAGGATGATCTCGTCGGCGGTCTGCGGCGCGGACGGGTCGGCAAGGTTCCGGAACCAGTCGTAATGGTTCGTCAGCGCCGTCCCGGGCAGGCCGTAGTCTCCCCAGGGCAGGCCGTGGAGCAGGACGTTGAACAGGACATAATCGCTCTCGTCCGGGCCCAATTCGTCCTCGAAGGTCAAGCGTATCGTCTCGCGGAGCCACGCGTCCATCAGGACCCACGCGTCGGCGCGGTCCGTGCCGAAGGCCCACTGGGACTCCCCGCCGGCAACAAAATGGCCGTCCCATCCGTCCATGACGGCGAGGGCCGCCTGGCGCTCCGGCGTCGGGTTGGCGTTGACCACGGCCGTGAAGTAGTCCTTCGCGAATTTCCACGGATTGCCTCCCCTGCCGAAGGAATCCGTAGTGGCGATGTTGAGGGCGATGTTCCGGACCTCGTCAAAGGTGAGATTGTCGTGGGCGGCGAGGTAATCGTAGAGGACCTGCGCCCGATGGAAAGGGCCGAACTCCGTGTGGCCGGAGGTAATGGGATAGGTACGGCTGGATCTGTTGTTCCATCCGCAATAGAATCCTTGGCTCGTGTTTCGATCCGTAGATCGGGGTAGAAGCACATCTGCATCCCATTCCAATGGGGCTCCCAGGAATCCCTGCGGCAGGCGCCATTCTCCTGCGGGGCGCACCGGGTCGCGGCCCGTCATCCAGTAGGCGATGTTGCCGTCCACGTCGGCATACAGGATGTGAAAGGAGGCGGGAAAGTACTCCAGGCCCGCTCCGAATTCGTCCATGTTGGTCGCCCGCGGCAACCGGAGAAGCGCATACATCCCGTCGAACTCGTGCCCCCAGTAGGCGTATTTCCAGGAGAGGATCGGGCCGTCGGAGGCCTCGTCGTATGTGGCGGGATCGTAGGGCATGGGGCTGACGACCGGCCCGTGGGAGGTTCGGTACACATTCAGCACTACATCGTCTCCGCCCAAGACCTTGATCGTCTCGGTACGGTGCAGGAACACATCTGCCGGGTCTTCGATGTAGTGGTCCGCGCTGTTTACGTGCCCGGTCATCATCGCGAAGGCGTGATGGGGCGTTCGGCTGATGATCAACCCCGGCATCCCCGGCACGGTCATACCGGAGACATTCAACCCGCCGGCCCGGATGGATCCTTCCGTGACAATCGAAGGGACGTCGAAGCCCATCTGCGGCCCTGAGTAGAGGATCGGGTTTCCGGATGCGGTCCTCTCTCCGGAAAGGACCCAGCCGTGGCTTCCCATCTTCACGTAGGCATTGATGCTCTTCAGGCTTTCCACGACATGGTTGCGTGTTTCGGCCATCCGGGCGGCGGTCTCCCTGAGATCCGGGAGGTCGGGGGGCGGGGTTGTTGCTCGAGATGCAGGATGCACGGCGGCCTCCATCGGGGCGACCATCCCCCCGCCGGCCGGGGGAATGTAGGTCAAGGCGTCCGGGTCGTCCAGCCACCGAAGATCCTCGAACATGCCGAGATAATCCTCCGGATAGCGGTCCGCCAGGTCCTCGTAGAGGGCCGCATTGTCGACTTCCCGGTTGCTTGTGCCTTCCCCGTCGAAATTTCTCTGGAGGACGGTGAGCCAGCCGAAGAGGTCCGCTACCGTCCAGTCCTGGAGGGTGGGCGTGAAGGCGCCGCTGAGAAGGGTGTTCAGGTCGATGAGGGTGAATTCGAGCGGGATGTGCTCCGGGTTGGCGCGAAGGTCGGCAATCCGCCGGTTGATGCCGTCCACATAGCCCTGGACCAGGGCCTTCGCCTCCGGGTCGAGGGCTTCGAAGAAGCCGTTCAATTCATCGTCCGAATAGCCCATCGTCCGGAGATAGATGTCCGTGTTCACCATGCTGGGACCGAGGATCTCGGAGAGTCTTCCGCGGCCCGTTCGCCGATATTGCTCGAGCTGCCACAGCCGGTCCGTAGCCACCGCATAGCCCATCGCCTCGGCGATCTCGTAGATGCTTGCATCCTCCGGGCCTGAGATGAACCAGACGCCCTTGTCGTCCCGGTGCGTTGAGACCCCTCCCTCGTCCACGCGGAAGAGCCTTCCGTCCCTATCCGTATGCGTAATGCCCTGAGATTCGCCCCGGACCTGGGTGGAGAGTTCGTTCACGCCGATGAGGAGCCCGTCGCCGGTGTCCACCTGGGCCCGCATTACGTGCAGGTTCGGATCGAAGAGGAAGTTGTCCGTGATTTCCTGCGAGTTCAGGTATGCCTCGAACGTATCGGCATCAGCGCCCGGCTCGAGGCGCACGAAGATGTCGATCGAGGCGGCGGAATACCTCTGTCCGTCCAGGGGTTCGTCGATGGTCGCCAGGTTACATGCGGCCAGGGTGGCCGCGGCGGCCAGAATCAGAAAAAACGAGCATGTCTTGTTCGACGTTTTCATCGGCCTGCTCCTTCGCGGGTTCAAGCTCGGATACGTTTTCTTATATATAGATTATTATTATAAATGTTCGCCGAGTGTCAACAAGAATATTCGTTCGAACCGGATCCGGCGGCCATCGATCTTGACGGCTTTTTGCGGCCTCTGGCTCGCCGGCTTCCTGGAACGGAACCAGGTGTTCCGGTCAGGATCGAGGACGAGGTGGGCTCAAACAGGCATGGTAGATGGACTGCCGACAATCGGAACAAGCCTGCCGACAGGGGGTACTACAACCTTTTTCGCAGCCTCTTCAGGAGCAGGACGGCGCCCACGGGGATCAAGAGGAAGATGAGCTCGTTCAGCATCCCCGATCCGACCGGCGCGCCGCCGGGCCCGAAGGTCGATGCCTCGGCGTTTGCGCAGCCCGTGTAGGCGCAGTCGCAATCCGCTCCGTCCGTGAAGCCGTCGCAGTCGTTGTCCATGCCGTCGTTGCAGGTGGCATCGCCAAGGGGGCCTTCCGCTGTGCAGGTGGATCCTTCGCTGGGGTCGGTATCCGGGTCTTCGAGGTCGGCCAGAGGGGTTGCCGTGACGATGTTGGAGAAACCGCTTTCGTTGCCTGACCGGTCCACGGCAGTGACCGCATATGTGTAGGGCACATCATTGTCCAGCCCGGGATCGAGATATTCCGGGGCCTCGATCAACGCTTCGTTGATCCGGTTTCGATACGGGCCGTCCGGGAGGCGCGACCGGTACACGTTGTATCCCGCGAGATCGGACGCACGGTTCGGCTCCCACATGAGCAGTACTTTTTCGTTTCCCGTACTCCTCTTGAGCGCGGCCGGGGCGCCTGGAGGCTGCTCATCCGAGCCGGTGCGGGCAAAAACGAAGACCGTCACCGAGTGCCTCGGGAAGCGATAGGAAAACGGATTTCCCCAGATCTGGAGGCGCTGCTCCCTGGTGGTCACGCAGTTGCCCGCGGGGCAGTCCTCGGGCTCGTTGCTCGCATTTTCCGAGGGGCCGCTGATCGTAAGAACCTTGACGGAGTCCTTCCTGCCGAATCCCTGGAGGGAAACGTTCGTCTCAAGGTCGCGGTCCGGGTCCAGGTTGATGACGAAGAGGGAGAGCCTGTCCCCCGCGTCCGTTTTCGTGGCCAGGGCCTGGAGGGAGGAGATTTCGAAATTCTGGCTCGCATATCCTACCGTGATGCCTGTCTGCACCCCCACGGGAAAGCTCGGGGATTCCGACACTTCTGTTGAAACGATCTGGTCGAAGACGTTCCAGCGGTAGGCCTTGAGAAGATGAAAAACCGGCCTCCGGTGTGGATCCGGCCTGCCCCACTCATCCGTCTCTTTGTCGTAGGCGACCCCTTCCAGCACGCCGACTCCGGCGGACTCCTGGAAGAGCAGCCAATAGGTGGCCAGGGGCACCCCGTTTCGGAGAAAAAAGTGATAGATACATCCTGTGTGGAGCATCTCCCGGAGGTAGCAGGCCTTCGAGAAGTAAGGGAGGGACGTGTTTTCCTGATACACGGTGTTCGCTTCCGTGTAGAAGACCGGTTTCCCCCCGGTGTAAGGCTCTCCAGTCTGGTACACCTTCTCCCCGACCGGCCAGCCGCCGAACAGGGCATGATACCAAGTGCGGCTTTTCTTCAGATCGATCCATTGGGGATCCGCCTGGCCGGTGCGGAAGAGGTTCAACTGCTGACGAACCGTGATTCTGGCGCCGTCCGCCAGCTGTTCAGCCACGAGCCGCAGGGAATGCTCGCCGGGGCGCAGGTCGATGGTCTCGGATCGAAGCAGTCCGAGGAGCGGGACCTTCCATGCGGCTATTTTGTTGCCGTCCACTTGCAAGGAAAGAACCGGGCATTGGCCGATCCTGCACCTCCCCTCCGCGGGCACCTCGAACCAGTAGGCGCCTGCCTGGTCCACCGAGAAATTCACCTCTACCGATGCGCCTTCCTTGACCATGGCGAAGCCGTTGACGACTCCCGTGGAACTGGGGAGATGGAGGTGCTGCGCCCAAAAGTCAAAGGAATCGCCGGCCCTTTCCAGCAGGGAGGAGCGATACTGCAGCCAGTTCGCCTGAGCGTACACGGGATCCATCCCGCCCGCTGTACCGATCACACCCACTTGGATGGTCGGGTCGATCGCCTTCATGGCCTTCGAATAGGCGATGACTCGATCCGCGTAATTTTCCATGCCGGGATAGATGTCCTCGTTCCCCAACTCCCAGTACCGAACCCCATAGGGCTCTTTATGCCCGTTCGCGGCCCTTGCGGCAGCCCAGTTGACTCCACCGCCCCGGTTCCATCCGTCGTCGGGGGCGTTGCAGTACTCCACCCAGTCCGCGGCGTCCTGGACGGTGCCGGGCCTTTTCCCGGCTACGGAAACATTGACTACCAAGAGGGCGTCCGAACCGAGTTCCTCACAGTAGCGAAGAAATTCGTCTGTTCCAAAGGTCTGGCGGATCCCCTTGCCTCCATAGTCCGGGTTCCGCTCCTCGAAGGGGCCGATTCCCTCTTTCCAGTTGAAATTGTTCGCCGTCAGCCCTCCAGGATACCGCAGGACGGTGGGGCCCAGTTCGCGCAGGTAGGGAAGGGTGGCGTTCCATTCCCTCTCGGCCTCTTCGTACTGAGCCTGGGTGGACGCCCAGCGGTTGAAGCCCATCGTGTCGCCGCCGAGAATGATGCTGTTGCCGAACACCTTGGAACTTGCCCGCTCGACCACCGTATCGGCATCCACTCGGATCTCTGCTCCGTGAGCGGAACGGACCAGGAAGAGGCAGAGGGCGACTAGAAGCACAGATGCGTACGAGACCCAAGCGGATCGATTCCATGTCATGATGCCGGACTCCTGTTTTTCAACATTCTCCGCGAGCGTTTGGCTGCATTTCCGCCGATTTTCCCAACCTCGGGGCCGATCTGCTTTCGGGCCTTGGGCCTGCCGGTCTTGAAAGTATTGGGGGATTAGACCCCGTGGGCCCGGCAAAGTTCCCTTCCCGAACGCCATAGCGGGGACGGTTCTGGATGGTTTACAGGAACGTGTACTGATTGATCAAGTTGGGTCCTATACTGTATGATTAAGAAATAGGCGCGAGAGTTACGGCTATGCCTTAATTTTTTACAGAAACATAGCCGATTCGCCTCGGCCGGACCGGACCTGAGAGGATGGGAGCGAATATCCTCCCGTTACCGTGGAAACGAGCCCGCCTGACCAACGCAAGAATTTTCCGGAATCTGCCAGAACGGATGTGTGGTAAAGAGCGGAAACCCTTGAGAAAGGAGTAAGGCCTATGATCAGTTTTCAACCGAGTGAAGAGCAGGGGCAGATCATCGATATGGTCCGGCGCTTTGCTGCGGACATCGTCCGGCCGAACGCTCGCGATTGCGAAGAAGACAAGGCCATTCCGGACGATCTGCTGGCCAAGTTCTGGGAACTGGGCCTGATCGCCAACTCCATTCCGGAAGACTGCGGCGGCTATGGGTTCGAGCGTTCCGCCGTGACGGGCGCCCTCATCTCTGAGGAGCTTGCCTATGGGGACCTCGCTCTGGCCCTGGCCATGCTGAGCCCCACCCTTTTTGCCTACCCGATCCTGGAAATGGGCACGGAGGAACAGAAAAAGAAATATCTCCCCGGGTTCTGCGGGGAGACCTTCAAATTCGCCACGTCGGCCCTGATGGAGGCGCGGGTCACTTTCGATCCGACGGACGTGAAGGCCCAGGCGAGAAGGGAGGGGGCGGAGTACGTCCTCAATGGCGAAAAATGCCTGGTTCCCTTTGCCGACCGTGCGGACCTGTTTCTGGTCTTTGCAGCAACGGCGCCGGGGACGGGCGCCCCGGGGATCGAAGGTTATATAGTGGAGAAGGGTACGGAGGGCCTCCAGGTCGGCGAGCGGGAGAAATACATGGGCCTGAATGCCCTGCCGCTCTACCGAGTGGCCCTCGCTGAGTGCAAGGTGCCGTTGGAAAATCGTCTGGGCGGGCCCGGGGGATGCGATTTCCAGCGCATCCTGAATCTTTCCCGGATTTCCTGGACCGCCATGGCCACGGGCGTGTGCAACGCCACCAAGGACTATGCGGCGAACTACGCGAAGGAACGCGTACAGTTCGGTGAGCCGATCGCGAGCCGCCAGGCAATCGCCTTCATGCTGGCGGATATGGCCATCGAGACCGATGCGATGCGGTTCCTGGCATGGAAGGCCGCCTGGCTCGCCGACCGGCGGGAAGACTGCACCCGCGAGGCCTACCTTGCCAAGCTTTATGCCGGTGAGTATGCCGCCAGGATCACGGACAACGGGGTTCAGGTGCTGGGCGGGCACGGCTATATCCGGGAGCACCCGGTGGAATTGTGGTTCCGCAACGGCAGGGGCATCGAGATCATCGATGGACTGGCCATTGTTTGATCGGTCGATCCCAGAGAGGCCTTTGTTGTTTTGAAGCGCACCTGAACGCAACGATACGAGGAGAATCCTTATGATCGATTTCGAACTTCCTCCCGCATTGAAGATGGTCAAGGATTTCGCCCACGGTGTGGCCCGTGACACCTTCCGGCCGATCGCCCGGAAGTATGACGAAGAGGAGCACACCACGGCGGAAGAGATCGCCTTCATGGGGCCGATCATGGCCCAGAGGTCGAGCGAGCGCCGCAAGAAGCCGAAGAAGGATGCGGATGAGCCCAAGAAACCGAGAGCCGAGACGGAAGACCGGATCGGTGCGATCATGTCGACCGTGGTGGGCAGCGAGGAGTTTTCCTGGGGCGATGCGGGTCTGTTGCTGGCCATCCCTGGGAACGGCCTGGGCAACGCCGCCATTGCGGCTGTGGCTACGCCGGAGCAGGAGGAGCGCTTTGCAGGCAAGTTCGCCGCCATGGCGATTACCGAGCCGGGCTCCGGTTCGGACTCCGGCTCCATCTCCACTACGGCTGTCCTGGACGGGGATGAATGGGTCATCAACGGGGAGAAGATCTTCGTTACGGACGGAAAGCAGTGTGACATCGTGGTGGTGTGGGCTACGGTCGACAAGTCCGCCGGAAAGGCCGGGATCAAGAGTTTTGTGGTCGAGAAGGACCGGCCCGGGGTCACGGTGACCAAGCTCGAGCACAAGATGGGCATTCGGGCCTCGGATACGGCCTCCATCGTTTTCGAGGATGTTCGGATCCCCAAGGACAATATCCTTGGATCGCCGGAGGTGAAGACCAAGACCGAGGGCTTCAAGGGTGTCATGAAGACCTTTGACAACACCCGCCCCATCGTGGGCTCCATGGCCCTGGGGATCGCCCGGGCGGCCCTGGAGTTTACGAAGGAGAAGCTCGAGGAGGAGGGGTTCCAGTTCCGTTACGGCCTGAACAAGTGCCGGCTCGGCGCCATCGAACGAGAGGTGCTCGTCATGGAGTCCGAGCTGGAGGCGATGCGGCTCCTGATCTGGAGGGCCGCCTGGATGGGCGACAACGGGCGGGCGAACGCCATGGAGGCCTCTATGTCCAAGGCCAAGGCGGGCCGGATGGGCTCCGAGATCACCCGGAGGTGCGTGGCGCTCCTGGGGCCTATGGGGTATTCCCGGGAGTGGCTTGTCGAAAAATGGGCCCGGGACTGCAAGATCAACGACATTTACGAAGGCACCCAGCAGATCCAGCAGCTCGTCGTGGCCCGCAACCTGCTGGGCTACTCCCGCGCCCAGCTGAAATAAGCTCCATAGATCAAGGCGAGCTACCCAAGCCGGTTGATGCTGCTTCGGCTCCTTGGAGAGGTCTGAACAGGGTGTGCCCTCCATGTCTGGACAGGATCTCGTTGTTCCCGTCTTCGATCAGGGTCGTAACCGTACAATCCGGCCGTAGCGATTCCGGGGCCGCGGCAATGCGGCAAGACAACATTGGCCGGCCAGATAGTCAAGACAGTCAAAAAGTCGGTCTATCTCGATCTTGAAAACCCCGGTGATCTGGCAAAACTCTCTGATGCACTTGCCTTTTTCAGTTTGCACAATGACGACCTGGTGTGTCTCGACGAAATCCAGCGGGCTCCTGAACTCTTTTCAATCCTTCGAACTGTCATAGATGAATGCGCGAGAAATGGTCAGTTCTCGATTCTTGGATCAGCAGGGCCTGATTTGATCCGTCAAAGCTCGGAATCCCTCGCGGGGCGAATTGCCTATCTTAATCTTACTCCGTTTCTTCTGTCAGAGCTTGAGGCCGAGCAAAAGGACAATACGGTCCCTCTCCACCCCGGCGCTCTCGGTTTAATGGTTGCATCCCGGATAGCGGACAAAGCGTTCCCAGCCGACCCACGAGGCGTCGTACACGCGCACGAAGGGGAACCCCAGGTAGCGCAGCATGAAAAACCCCGCACCTGCCAACGCACCGGTGTTGCAGGTCAGCACGACGGTTTTGTTGGGGGTGATGCCGCGGTTGCGAAGCGCGTAGAGCAGCTCCTCGGGGGGCTTCAGCTGGGCGTGATCCATGTACAGCCCGTATATCGGGAACTGGACCGCACCCGGTATGCGGCCGCTGCGTAGCGCGCGGGGGTGCTTGGCCAGCTTCTTGGACTGATCCAGGGTGCGGATGTCCACGATTACGACACCCAGCGCGTCCAGGTTCTCGGCCACCCAGGCGCTGTCCACGATGAATTGGGGTCGGGGATGAGGCTGAAAAGTCCGGGCCTGGACAGCGGGCGCGTCCTTGCTGACGGGGTGGCCGGCGACCCGCCAGGACTGGATACCGCCCTTGAGAAAGGAGATCTTTTCGGCGCCGAGGTAGTCCAGGACGGATAGCGTGAAGGCGGCCACCGAGGCATCATTGTCGTAGACCACGATGTGGTCGCTGTCGGAAATGCCCTTCCGGCCCAGCACTTCGGCCATTTTTTCGGGCTCCAGCAGTTCCCGGGGCTTGTCGGAGTCCCACGGCCAGCGCAGCTCCTCGAGCGGATTCAGGGAGATGGCGCCGGGAATGTGTCCCCCCTCGTAGGCTGCCTTGGGGCGCACGTCGACGATGACCAGGTGCTTTTCGCCCAGGTGGTCCTGGAGCCACTGGTGATCCACCACCCAGCCGGTTTTGACGCGGCTGGTGTCGATGTCCAGGGCCCGCACCTTGGCAATGGGCGCCGGTACCCGGCTGTCGGGCACCACCACCGCCCGGTTGGCGTCGATTTCATAGTCTTTCAGGTCGGTTTTGGAGAGATACAGTTCCCGGTTCCCGTGGCAGTGGTTGCAGGTGGCGGTTTGCCATGTTTTGCGCAGGATGTTGTGGGGCGAGGTGCGCTTCCAGGTGGGAAGTTTGTCGAAATTGGGCAGGGCATCCTTGACGTAATGCGCGAAAAGTTTCGGGTCCACCGGCACGTGGCGCACCAGCATGAAGTCGTAGTCCGCGCCGGGCGCTTTGGCCTCGTAGTTGAGGCCGATTTTCATGGTCTCCAGGTCCCGGTGGTTGACGTAGAAGGGCAACCCCTGCTTGTCGGTGCCGGTGTGGCAGCTGTAGCAGTTCGTGTAGGTCTGGGAGTGGCAGACCTGGCACTGGACCTTGCCGATGTGGATGTTGTGGTCCCGCACGGAGTCGTACTTGAGGTCCTTGTGGCAGTCCGTGCAGTGTGGCAGCTGTTTCAGATGGTAGCGGTCCTTGATGCCCTTGGGGGCCGCGGCGTGCAGTTCGTCCGCCCCGTGGCAGGACACGCAGTGCATATTGCCCTTGAGGGCGTGCACATCGCCCTGGCCGCGCAGCCCGATATACTCGTTGGCCAGCCGGCTGCCGTGGCAGGCCAGGCACTGGTTGAGAAAATCGGGGCGCTTGTTGAAGGCGTGCCCGCTGATGAAGCCGCTGCCCACGCTGTCGGGCCGGCTCACGTGGCAGCCGCCGCAGCTGGTGTGGCACTCGCCGCAGTGGCGTTCACGCCCCTTGTCGACGACTTTCCACCTTTTCGGATCCTTGTGGGGGTTGGCGCGCTTTTCGAGGATGGAGGTGAAG
>WFRX01000218.1 GCA_015486285.1 bacterium | reverse complement strand
GAAGCAGGATCAAGCCGAGAAGCAGGCAGGACCTCCATGGCGCGCAGCCCGCTTTCTTCCGTTTTACCCGGGACCGTTTCACCTTTCCCTCCGCCCCCTGTCGAGTCGTTCTCCGGCAGTCTGTATCACAAAACACGTGAAGCAGCTGGAAAAATCCCGAGGGACGATGCCGAACGCCGCAGACGGGACCTTTTTTCGAGCCTCCCAGCAGGCTAATGTAGGAACGACCGCCTGTCAACGTCCCGGCTCTCCCTCCCTCGCGCCACGGGGTCGCTCCTCACCCATTCCGGAAACCGGTTCCATTTTCCCGAAAAGGTTGCCGATATAGAAAAGCAGGCCCCCTGCCACAAAAAGGCTGAAAGGCTCTCATGCACAAAGAGGAACTTCGGACGACCATCTACTCCAGGATCGAGGAACTGCCGACCCTTCCTTCGGCCCTGCCCAGGCTCATGCGTCTGATGGAAGACGACACGGTAAGCGCCGCCCGGGTGGCCGACATCATCGCCGGCGATCCGTCCCTCACGTCGAAAATCCTCAAGGCGGCCAACTCGGCCTATTATGGGTTCCCCCAGCAGATCGACACCCTGGACCGGGCCATCGCCCTCCTGGGGTTCAACATGGTCCGCTCTCTGGCCATGTCCATCGGCATCATGCACAGCCTGCCGTCCGTGCCCCCTTGTTCGCACTTCTCTGAAGAAGGATTATGGACCCACAGCCTGGCCGTTGCCGGGGCGATGGAATGCCTGGCAAGAGGGGCCGGACCCGGGAAATCACGGGATCACATTTTCCTGGTCGGCTTGCTCCACGACATCGGAAAGGTGGTCCTCATCGAGTTCTTCCGGGAATCCTTTCTTCAAGCACTGGAAGAGGCGCAACGGCCGGAGACAGCCCTGCTCCACGTCGCCGAGCGCCGGATCTTCGGCTTCGACCACGGAGAGGTGGGCGCAATGCTTCTCACCCGCTGGAAAATCCCCCCTGTGATCATCGGGCCCATCGGCGTACATCATGGGCGGGGATTCCCCGAGGGAATAGAGGATACGGACGTGGCCCTCCTCCGGGTCAGCGATGCCCTTTGTCAGGGCCTCGATCTGGGCGAGGGGGGAAGCCCGGCTCCTGTCCCCCTACCCGTTGAGGAGAGGAAGATCCTCCGGATCGGAGACAAGGAATTGCAGAGCGTGAAGGACCATCTGGAGGCGTCGCGGGAGGCGATCGAGGGCTTCTTCACGAAGCTGGGCGCCCATTGAAAAAGGGCTCGAGCCAGACGACGCCGTACGGCTCCAGGCTGATGTGGAGGGTCCCCTTTTCCGCCATCCACTCGACGCCGCTCACGAGATCGTACCACCGAACCACGTCGGTGCCGATCTCCGCCAGGGAAACCTCGACCCGGCACGCACGGTCCGAAACGTTGACAAGGGTAAGGATACGCCGGTTTCCCTCGGGAGATATCCGCAGAACCGAGAAAACGCGGGGCGAAAGCCTCAGAACGTGCTGCGCTCCGTTCGGGTGAAAGGCACGGCGGCGCGTACGGATCCGGATCAGCCTGCCGAATTCACGGCTGATCCTTGAAAGCTTGGAAAGGGGGTCATGAAGCGCCTCGGTGATCGCTCTGTCGTCGATCACGGTACGGTTGATGTCCCGCTTCGACTCGGTAGCCAGAACCGCGTCGATATCATTCTGGGTGCCGATCAGGCTGTGCAGATAGATCCCGGGAACGCCCTGGAGAACCAGGCCGATCACCCGTGACGCAACGAACCGCTTGACCTGGAACGCAATATCCTCGCCCCTGTCCTCCCGGTTGAGGGCGCTGAACCAGGTGATGTTGATTTCGTAGGGGACCTCCGTACCGTTCTCGGCCGTTTTGCAGGAGATGAACCCGCCATACTCCCGGGCGGTCTTCACGATGAAATCAATCTCCCTTTCCGGCAGGATCCCCTTGACGCCCATCAGCCCGATTCCGTCATGGGAATCCAGGAAATTGAAGAAGGTCGTCCGCTTCGAAGGTGTTTTCAAGTTTGCCGCCCACCCGGAAATCGCCGTGGCGTCCTGCGTGTAGAAGGTGTACAGGACGAGGGGGGGAAGGGCGAAATTGTATACCATCTGCGCCTCGTCGTCCCCACCCCCGAAATAGGAAATGTTCTCCTCGTGGGGAACATTCGTTTCCGTGATCAGGGCGACGTCCGGGGCGGCGAGATTCAGAACGTCCCGAAACAGTCGGACGATCTGATGGGTTTGCTCCAGGTGGATACAGCGGGTACCCGGCTCGGCCCACAGGTACGTGACGGCATCCAGGCGGAGGATGTTTGCTCCCCTCCGAACATAATAGAGCAGGATCTCGATGACGCGGATCAGGACATCCGGATCCTTGTAGTTCAGATCGATTTGGTCCTCGGAGAAGGTTGTCCATACATAACGCGGGCCATGGATCGTATGGAACTCGGTGAGGATGTCGGAGGTCCGCGGCCGGAAGATCATCTTTCGCTGTTCCTCGGTCAGTTCGTCCCGGGATGCATAAGCGATAAAGAACTTCCCGTAGTATGGGTGCCCGTTCAGGAACTCGTGAAACCACCGGCTCTTTGACGAGACGTGGTTGAAGACTCCGTCGAACATGAGCTGGTAATGTTCTTCGAGGGCCTCGATCTCTTCCCAAGTTCCCAGCTTCGGGTCCACGGCCTCGAAGTCGACGACCGAGAACCCCCTGTCCGACGAGTAGGGGAAGAAGGGGAGGATGTGAAGGGTGTTGATCGTTCCCTCGAGGTAGGTATCGCAGAATCGGGCCAGCGTGGCGAGGGGAGAGGCGTCATCGCCCTTGAGAAGGTCCCCGTATGTGATGAGGATCACATCCTTTTCGGTGAACCGCTCCTCCGGGTCGAATCCCTTCTCCATGGCGGCCCTCGCGCACGGTTTGTGCGCCTCGTGAACCTGTAGAACGCGCTCCAGATCGAGGAGGGACCGTTCCGCGGCCTCCGTGCCGTACAGAAAGCACAGCCGCTGAAAGATGCGTGCCCGGGCCCCCTGCGGAATCTTCAGCAGGGGCTTCCGGTAGTCAGGCTCCAGGCTGTAGCGCCTCTGTGCGGCCCGCGAGGCGCCCGCCGGGGCATGAGGATGCGTCCTGTTTTCCGCAGTCGCCCTTCGCATTCGCTTCCTGATCCCTCCTGTTCGGGGCCGCCCCGGGACACCCTCACAGGTAATCGGCAGATTTCCGCTTGGACGTAAGGGAGCGGGCTATGGATGAATCCCGGGGCTGGGGGACCGGGCCAGGGTAAGGCCGCAGAGGCGCCGCGGTCCGGCGGACAGGACGGACCTTGCCAGCTCTTCCAGGGTGGCTCCGGTCGTGTACACGTCATCGAACAGGAGTATCGACCGCCCCCGGATACGCTCCGGCCTGCGGACCCGGAAGGCGCCCCGCAGGTTCTTTCGCCGCTCCGCCTCGGTGGAGGCGCTCTGGGGCGAGGTGTGGCGAACCCGTTCGACCGTATGGAGGTCCAGGGAAATACCGAGATGGGCCGCCAGCGGCCGGGCCAGGAGAACGCATTGATTGAATTCCCTTTCACGGAGCCGTCTCGGGTGAAGGGGGACCGGGAGGATACTGTGGAAGGCCTCTGCCGGAAAGAACCGCCCGTAATGCTCTTTCACGAAGAGGCTCAAGGACCGGCCCACGGGCCTCTCTCTTCCGAATTTCAGGCGGAGGATCGCCGTCCGGACGTTTCCCGCGTAGAGGGCGATGGAACGCACCGTAAAGGGAACGGGAAAACCCGGGCCCCTCGAAAGACAGACCCCGCAGAGCGCGTCCTCCCGGTCGGGCATCCCGTGCGGCAGAGGGCTTCCACATCTACGGCAGAAGGGCTCCCGGATCGTTTCGAATCCTTCGAGGCAGGAGGGACAGAAGCAGGCCCCCCTGTCCAGGATCACGGAACGGCACAGGGGACACGAGCGCGGAAACAGGGTGGACAGGAATCCTTCGAGGAGATTCTTCATGGCCTCCGCAATGCCTCCGCAGGAGCCTCTCCGGAAAGGGCGCTATTTCGGATAAGGGAGCCGATTCAGGATGGCAAGGGCGCGATAGAGCTGCTCCATCAGGACAAGCAGGGCCAGCTCGTGGGAAAGGGTCATGGGCGACAGGGAGAGAACCAGGTCCGCCTCTTCCCGGACTTCCGGCGCGAGCCCGCACGGTCCCCCGACCACGAAGGCGAGGCGGGAGTCCCCCTGCACCATCCGTTTTTCGATCCATGCGGCAAACGCCTCGGAGCCGAGGGGTTTGCTGCCCTCATCCAGGACCACCCACGCGGTCCGGGCGTCCCGGGTCTTCCGAAGCCGCTCCGTCTCCCGCCTGTGCACTTCCTTGACGGAAAGGGACTTGCGAAGCGGCTCTTCACGGACCGCCTGGAACCGGAGGTCGGCGAGGGGCCGGATCTTTTTCCGAAAATGCTCGATTCCGGCGAGTACGAAAGGGATCTTCGGTTTGCCCACATGAACGATGGTGAGGCTCAATCCTCCCAATCTTCCTCCTCCTCCCACTGTCCCGCGGCCTTCTCTTCCTCCTCGAGGAGCTTCGGATCCTCCACGCGGGGTGCCTCGGACCAGAGCCTCTCCAGGCGGTAGACCTCCCGCGTGGGCTCATCGAACACGTGGACGACCACATCGTCACAGTCCAGGAGAATCCAGTTTCCTTCCCTTTCGCCCTCCACCCCGAGAGGTACGTCCTCGAGTTCCTGCTTGATCCGCGTGCGTATGTGCCGGGCGATCGCCTGCGTCTGGCGAACCGACCGCCCCGAACAGATCAGGAAATACTCCGCAATCGGAGTGAGGGCCCCTACATGAAGCACCATGACTTCGCGGGCCTTTTTTTCCAGGGCCCAGTGTGCGCAACGCAGGGCCTTGTCCCTTGCATTCGTCCCGGGGAAAGGGGTCCCGCCATCGCTCCGGTTCTCGGCATTGGTCATTTCAGTCCTTCCTCGGTTCCGCGTACAATCCCTTTTCACGTATGTATTCCCGGACACGCTCCGGTATCAGGTACCGCACCGAACGCCCAGACCGCATCCACGCGCGGAGGCGGGTGGCCGCTATGTCCAGCAGGGTGGTTTCTCGAAAAAGAATGCGATGTCCGCTCTCGTGCTCGAGGGAATCGCTCCCGTCCCCGGACGGGACAAACCGGGAGGCCACGTCCGGGGAAACGACCTCGGACAAGGGAGGCCTTTCAT
>WFRX01000217.1 GCA_015486285.1 bacterium | reverse complement strand
ACCAGGGGCAGGAACTCTTCCAGTTTTCCTTTTTCCTTCAGGATGGTGAAGTTCATCTCCCGCAAGGTAGGAGCGGGTTCCGGCATCGCGTCCCTCTGCCGGAGGCGGAGCGCCTTTTCCGGGCAGCCGGTTACGCAGAGCCCGCAGCCGATGCAGCGTTCTTCCTCGAGAACGACGATCCCGTCGCGGATCTCGAGGGCCCTGGTGGGGCACCGCTCGTCCGCGCAAATCCCGCAACCCGTACACAGATCCGGGGCCACTTCCGGAAAGAAGCCGGATGGGCTTATGACGTGGGGGTTTTCAGTTGAATCCGCGCGCGGAGCAGCTCGCAGCAACAGGAACAGCAATTGCAGATGAAAGAAAGTTTCTCCTGAGAGTTGTTCACCTGGTGCACAAGGCCCAGCTCGTCAAACTCCCGGAGCTTCCGCTTCATCTCCTCCTTGGTGATGATCCTCCCATGTCCCCGCTCTACCAGGAAGTCGCAGGTGTCGTCGAACATCATGCACGCCTCCCGGGGGGCGTCGCACCGCTGCATGGTGCTGCGGCAGGCACAGTGGCCGATCCCAACCACCCGCGCATGGTCGATCATCTCATCGATTTTCTGGAAAGGGAGCACGCCGGGATCGTGCTCCAGCTCTTCCTGGACAGGGATCACGCGGGCGAAGGGCATGGACGGGGAGCCAAACCCTTTTCCGAACTTCTCCATGTACTTGTTCCAAAGAGGGGCCAGGCGATCCGTGGCGTCGTTGCGGCTACCGCCCATGAACGGAAACTCGAAGAGGCCCGGCATAACGGGCTGCAAGGCGTAACGCTTCTCGCCGGCCTTCTCTTTTACAAACACGATGCCCCTGGAGGACATCCGGTCCAGGAGTTCTTCGGCCCTGCGGGGATTCACGCCGGCACGGCCGGCCACCAGGGACACCGGCAGGGGCCGGAACGAGAGGCCGAGGGCCACGCCCGCCTCTTCCTCGTCGAACAGGATGCGCAGGATTTCGTAAATTTCCGGTGCAGGAGGGCAGCCGGTGGCGTCCTTGTCCAGCAACTGTCGCAATGCTTCGTATGTATCCATACCGCTCCTCAAGGGGGGCCTCCCCTGTCCGTATGCGTTAACGAAAGCGGAACTTTTACAACTACCATCCATTGTGATTTCGTGTCAAAACAATGAAGATACATACGCCCCTTTACACGCGGCCGCCCTCTATCGTATATTGCGCGGATCGACACCGGGATGGAGAGAAGCGTATGGGTGTATCTACCGCAAGAAGGACGGCGCGCCACCGGATCGGTTCGTCCGTCGGCCTTCTGGTGGTCGGGCTGCTCCTGTTCGTGCCGTCGGAGGCCATGGCGCTGATGTTCGAGGTCGCTCCCTTTGTCGGATATCGTTTCGCGGGGACCTTCGATATCGATTCCTCCGACTGCAGCGAGGTCACCGCGGATCCCTCCCTGGCGTACGGGATCACCGTCGGCTACATCTTCGACGACACCTATGAGCTCGAGATCATGTGGAGCCGCCAGGACACGGAGCTCAAGGGCAGTGGGGGCCTCCTCACCGAGGAGACCCACCTCACGGACGCCTACTTCGACCAGTACCAGTTCAACGGACTCATCCACTTCAGGAGCGAGGGCGACTGGTTCCGGCCCTTCCTGCTCGTCGGCCTCGGTTTGAGCTACCTCAACCCGAGAGGCGATGTGTCCGGTTCGGTCAACTTCTCTTTCAGCCTTGGGGGCGGGGTCAAGTTCTACCTGGGAAGACACCTGGGGGTCCGGCTCCAGGGGCGCTACGCTCCCACTTACCTGAGTTCCTCCACTACGGTTGCCTGCCATCTGCCGGGCGCGTGCGCAGTGGCAACGGAAGGAGATTTCGTGCATCAGGGCGAGGTCACGGGCGCCGTGTTCGTCCGATTCTGACCACGGGCTTGACCGGTACGGGTGTGCGGCGAATGGAGGCTCCGAAATGGCCGGCGATCCGGCGCTGGATGACCTGAGAGCGAAAATAGACGAAGCGATTTCACGGATGGTCCCGAAGGAGATCGTGGTCCGTCCGGAAACGATCCAGGCCTTCTGCGGGATCGTGCAGGAGACGGGGGCCGTTTATCTTGATCTCCAAGAGGCGAGGCGCTCCGGTTTCGAAAAGATCCCGATTCCCGAATCCTACCTCCTCACGCTGTTCACGCCTCTGTCGTACGAACTCTTCACGACCGGGATCGGTCATCTGCTCGGACCCGTGATCCAGGGGGTCGTCCATGCCTCCTCCGTGATCGAGTTTCACCGTCCCCTCTTCTGCGACACCCCCTACCGCCTTACACTGGGGCTCTCGGAACTGGTGCGGAAGAAGGGGAAGATGGGAGAATACGTTGTGGGGACCTTTCCACACAAGGCCTTCGATGCCGACGACGGACTGATGGCCCTGGACAGGCACGTTTTTTTCATGCGAACCGTGCAGAAGGGATAGCGGCGGATGCCTCACGCGGCCGGCTTTGAAGAGATCCGGGAGCAGGCGGAAATTCCTCCCCTTGAGATCGATTTCTCCGCGGAGCGAAACAAGGACTACTGCGATCTCGTCAACGAGATCAATCCCCTCCATTTCGACCGGGAATACGCCCGGGCGCTCGGGTACAGGGAGATCGTCATCGCCGGCATCTTTACCGCATCCCTGTTCCCCAAGCTCATCACCGACTGGCTGGGAGCACAGACGCGCATCGAGAGGATGGAGGTCAGGTTCGCGGCCCCGGCCTATCTCAATGAAACGGTGACCTATCGAGGCAGGGTGACGAGGAGATGGGTTGAAGCGAACGTGAAGAGGCTGGAGTGCGAGGTCTGGTCCGAGAACCCGTCTGCGGAAAGGCTCGCCACGGCTGCAATCGTCCTGCGCTTTACAGAGTCTTCCTGACCGCCGGTCCCTTACCACCGAAACCGCCCCCTTTTTCTGTTTTCATCCGCGCTTACACCGGCTTGCCCTGAAGGGAACCCGCAAGCTTCTCCTGCCCTGGAGTTTTGCCGGTACGTCCGGGCCCGCAGGAGGCCTTGACCGGTTTTTTTCGAGTTTCTAAACTGAAATATATGCTGTGCCGATCTACCTGGTAGAATAAAGAAGGCCAACAAGGAGGGTATGGTGATGGCGTTCCTGTTCTTCCGTCTCGTTCTGGTGCTGGTCCTGTTGCTCGTTCCCGCGTGTTCCGGGGATGGCGGGTCTGGAGGGCAGGGGGAGGAGAAGGATGCCGGTCCCCTTGTCGTGGACCTGGACGCCCTGGCGGACCGGTACGCTGACGTGGATTTGACGGCTGTGATCGAGGTGTCTTTCGATGAACCATTGGACGTGGCCGGGGTTTCCGACCGCGACGCAGCCGGCGCGCCGGGCCTGGCGGTCCTGGAGGAGAGCGGCTGGATCCGGCTGTACCGCGAGGATCCCCTGGAGGCCGTTCCCGGCACTGTTTACGCGGCCCGCGACGGCGGCCGGCTGGTGTATGTGCCTTCGGCGGCCCTGGAACCGGGGGCGGAATACCGGGTGGTTCTCTCCTCGGACATCGCCGGTGTGTCGGGCCGGACCGTTGGACAGGATCTTTCGTTTCCCGTGACGACCGTGGAGGACGGTGTGGCCGTGCGGGTGGTTCCGTCTACCGACGTGGCGGTTCAGGGATCGCCCGTTCGATTTTCCGCCCAGTGCGCCTCCGGGGCGGCCCGGGTGCTCTGGGACTTCGATGAGGCCTCGCCCGGCAAGAAGACTGCCGAGGGGGCCGAGGTGGAGTACGCCTACGAGTCCGAGGGCGCCTACCGGGCCGGGGTGGAGGTCACGGATTCATTCGGCCGCGTATTCACCGGGGGGGCCCAAATCACCGTCCTCCCCGACCTGGAACGCGAACTTTCCGGGAACCCACTGGTCCAGGAGGTCGAGGTTCTTTCGACCGATGACCTGGCGGACCGGACATCGCTGGAGGAGGCCCTGGCGCAGAGTGCCGGGGGCGTGGTGTCCATGGCCGTGGCCCGGATCGGACCGGAGGGGGAATCGGGCGGCGTGCCCGTTGTGAAGGTCGAAGTCCGTCCGCTCGCCATCCCGCAGCTTCGACGGACGTTCGCCGAACGGGCGGCCGAGGCAGGCCGGTTCCTGGGCGTGGTCCGGTTCTTAGGAATCCCGGCCGTACTCGCCGGCGGTTGCGATGGCGACAGTTGCACCCTGGACCTTCTCCTTGACGAGGGGGCCTTCCAGCTCGAAGGCAGGCTGGGCGACCGGGACGTGCGGGTGGACGAGCCCGCCTTGAGCGCGGTTCCGGCCGTCTATGCATTGTCTCTGGTGGTGACCCGCGAAACCATCGACAACCTTCGGGCGAGCCTGCCTGACGTGATCACCGAGCCGTTGTGTCGGCTGAGCCTGGAGGCGGACAACACGCTCCGCCTGGCAGTGCCCCAGTCGGCCAGAAGACGGACGGGGCTGATGGCCGCCTCGTGGGGGAGCGGTTTTGTGGACACGGTGGTGGGCACCGTGACGGGGGCGGCCTCCAGCGTAGGCCAGGCCGTGGGGGATGCCGTGGAGGCGGGAGCGGAGATGGCCCAGTCCATCTGGGACTTCCTGGCCGGCGACGAGATCGATCTCTTGGGCAGCCTGGCCGGCCTGGCCTCGGACCTGGTCGGGCTGGATCCGGTGGAGCGGGCCAAGGGCGTGGGCGATGCGCTGGGCCAGGTGTACGATGCCTTCCAGACCCTGCGCGGGTCGTTTTCGGAGGATCCCGGGGGTCTGATTTCCACCTACACCGATCCCTCGGCCCTCGTGGAAGATCTCGGGCGGTTCGTGGATGGAAACGGAGGGAACGACCTTGCGAGCCTCTTTCGCCGGGTAGTGGACCGGCTCAACGGTTCCGTGGACAGCTTGGGTACCAACCCCTTTCAGGCCATGGCGGATCTACTGGCCGCCGGAAGCCGCTTGGAAGATCTCCTCGGGGATTTGTCTGACGGCGAAGACGCGGAGGCGGTGCTGAGTGTGGGGTCCTCCACGTCCTTGAAGATACAGAAGGGGAGTACGAGCCGAACCTTTACCCTGGGGGAGATCGATGCCTGGCGGGTGGACGACTTCGCGGATGTTCTGCCGGACTTTCCCCTGGCGGATCTGATCACGGACCTGACGGACCTGGCCGAGACAGCGGTATCGGGGCTTCAGATGGAGATAGGGCTGGTCTACGACGCGGGCTCCCGGCGATTCAGCGTCCGCTACCGGACGATCTCGGGCTCGACCGAGTTATACGGGTTTGAGGCGTTTCTTTCGGATAGAGAAGGTGCCGGGATCGAGATCCAGGTGAATGATCCCCTTCATCCGGACACGGGAATCACGGTGCAGGGAGCCCTCCCGGGCGTCTCCGTGGATCCCCTGCCCCCGGGCCCGGCCGGGGACCTGCTGGATTCTGTCTACGCTCAATCCACTGTTTTTCCCGAACTGACCGCGGAGATCCGGGCCCGGTACCGGAAGATGCTGGCCACGGTTCGGGCCAGCACCCGCCCCCAGATCTCGTTCGGCGTGGGGCTGAGCATGGGGTTCGAACTCGACTACTATGTGGCCATAGGAGGCAGGGTGGCCGGGAGCATCGGTGTTTCGGCCTCCATGGATGCGGGTGACGCCCTGGACTCGCTGAAAACCCTGCTGAAGAATGCCTTCGACGCGGCCCGCCGGAATCTGGGCCTGGAGGTCTCGGCCCGGGACGGCGGTGTGCCCATGGTATCCTTTCCCGACGAGGACGCCTTGATGGCCTTCTTGAAGGATTTCCTGGGGCGGGTCAAACAGCAGGCGCCCGACGTCTTCGATGATCTCCAGGTGGCCGTCGCCGCCTCTGCCAAGGTGGGCCTTGGCCTGGGTGCCGGGGGTACGGGAACCGGGGGCGCCGGAGGGGACCTGGCCGGCCAGATGGGCGTGGAGGTTGGTGCCAGCGCGGCCGATCTCTATCGGATCGCATCGTTCTGTGTGGACCACGGCAGTGCCCTCCTCTTTTCCGGTATCACCGACCAGGTGGCCCGGTACCAGAACGCCGCCGCCGGCCTGGATGCCGTCTTCGACGTAGATTCCATCCCCGGGCTGTTCCGGGATGGGCTGGAGGAACTCGTGGAGGAGGTGAGCCCCTATGAACTCGACGATTTCATCCACACCCTGGCCACCGGCATGTCGGTGACCCTGTCGGTCTCCGTGGGTGCCGACGCCGAGGGAGAGGAGGTGGTGAGCGGGGGGGTGGACTTGGACACCAGCATGGCGATCTCGGCCAACGGCGAGTTGATCCTGAACGGCCTCCTCGAGTCCCTGCGCATGGCCGGATCCCTGGCCGGGCTGGACGAGGCCCAGTTATACCAACGGATCAAGATATTCGACCAGCCCGCGGTGTTTCCCGAGATCGCATTCTCGGCACTCCCCCTGCAGGCCGAAATATCGGCCGGGCTGGACGAGGGGATCAAGGTGGAGGTCAAGGCGGGTGCACAGGCGGTCTGGCTGAGCGGAGCGGTTTCGCTCCAGGGCGACCCTTACCGTACCACCGATGGCGCCGTTTCCGGGACGGCCACGGTCTCGGGATTTCCGGCCGTGGTGGTGACTCGGACGACGCCGGAGCCGCTTGTGGACGAGCCGGTCACCTTCACGGCCGCTGCCGAGGCCCGGCCCGGCGCCTCTATCGCCGGATATGCATGGGCCGTGGACGGAACCGAGGCAGGCGCGGGTTCCGCCCTGACCCGTTCGTTCGAAACGACCGGCCTCCACGTGGTCACCCTCACGGTGACCCAGTCGGACGGGGCCGCGACGGTGCGCACCCTCCGGGTGAACGTGCCCAACCAGCCTCCGCCCGCGCCGGTGCTGCACCTGGAGGAACCCCAACTCTCGCCGGACGGGAGCATCCCCTTCGGGCCGGTGGCCGATCCCGAGGGCGATCCGGTCTCCTACGAGGTGGAGGTCCTCCAGGTTCCCGGGCACGTAGCCGTCTCCAGCGACTATTTCACCTTGGAGGCCGAGACTCACAGGATTGTATTCCACGGTCTGCCTACCGGGGATTACGAGGTGCGGATCCGTGCCGTGGGGGCCGGCGAGCCCGGCCCCTGGAGCGATCCGCTGTCGGTCTCGGTCGTGCCGGGAGCGCCGACCCTGGTGAGCCCGGCCGAGTGGGCCTCCCTCTGGTACGAAGACTGTGTCGTGTTCGAGTGGAATACCGACGAGGAGAGTTCGCAGCTCCAGATTGCGGCGTCTGCGGACTTCGAGGATCCCGAGTACTCGGAATGGTTCGAGGGAAGCAGCTCCGAGATCTGCCCATCCAGCCTGCCCGAGGGCGGGAGCCTCGATGCGGGCCAGTACTTCTGGAGGGTCCGGGTGGCGCCCGTCACCGGTACGCCGAGTCCTTGGAGCGAGGTGCGGCCTTTCCATGTGGTGGACAACCACAAGCCCGCCGTGCCTCAGCTTGTCCAGCCCCCGGCGGCGTCATACTACACCCGTGACACCATCACGTTCGCCTTCGAGGCGGCGGACCCGGACGGCGATCCCATTACCTACACGATCGAGCTCTCGCAGCCGGAGATGACCCTTACCAGCACCACAGGCACTTTCGTGATCGAGCCCGGCCGGTTCGCCCCCGGCGAGGTGGTGTTCCTGTCGATCGAGGTGAGCGACGGCAGAGGCGGGGTGACGGGCATGTCTTTCGCCCCCTGGGGTTTCGATGTACTCAACTCCCCGCCGGATGCGCCCGTGGCCGTATCCCCGGAAGACGGGACCTTGCTGGAGAGCGGAACCGTTACACTCCAGGTGGGCCCGGCCGCCGACTTCGACGGCGATCCGATCCAGGGATACGAGTTCCATGTACTCCGACGGGGCGCGGACGCCTGGCAGACGTATCCCTCGGAGGGCCCCTCGCTCACTTTGACGGGCCTGGCCCGTGACACCTACCTCTGGAAGGCCCGAGCCCTGGCCGCCTCGGGCACGACGCAAGGGGATTTCAGCAAGGAACGCGAGTTCACCCTGAAGTTGAATCGCCCGCCTGTGGCCGTCACGGTGGCTCCGGAGGCCGGCGCGATGGTGAGTGCGGCCGCTCCAGGCCGCCTCGAGGCCTCGGCGACCGACCCCGACGGGGACCCGGTGGCCTGGTACGAGTTCCAGCTCTCGTCCGATCCGGAGTTCAACAAAATCTGGATCGAAGAGAAGGTAGGGGAGGGCACGCTCCCGCTCGAGGAACTGAAGTCCGGCACCTACTTCTGGCGGGTGCGGGCCGCGGACCGGTATTCGGACGAGCCCGGTCCGTGGAGCGAGCCCCGCTGTTTCTCCGCCATCGTGACCCTGCCCGCGCCCACCGTGGACACGGCCGCTACCCCGGGAACCTTCGGACCTCCGGAAGGGGAGACGGTGGAGTTGCGGATCGCCGTGGAACCCGGGCTGTACGACTGCTTGCAACAGCCTGCCGGGGTGATGTCATACCAGATCGGGCCCGATCCCGAGTTCTCCAGTACCCTGGCGGCGGGGACCTTCATGGAGCGCCTCGTCGTTACCCTGGAGCCAGGGCTCTACTATTTCCGGGTGCGCCAGCGGGCCGGCGATTTTGAAAGCCCCTGGTCCGATCCCTTCCGGTTCGGAGTCCAGGGTTCCCCTTCGGCCCGGGACGATGCGTATACGACGGCGGAGGACACGGCGCTCGAGGTGGCGGCTCCCGGTGTTCTCGCCAACGATACCGACCCCAACGGCGACGCCCTGACGGCGGAACGGGTGCGTGATCCGGATCACGGGGCCCTCGATCTCTCGCCGGACGGGGGCTTCACCTATATGCCCGAGGCCGACTTCCACGGCACCGACGTATTCACGTACCGGGTATCGGACGGATCAACCTCGTCGGCTCCCGTGGAGGTGCGCATCAGCGTCCAGCCCGTGGACGATCCTCCCGTGGCCCGGGACGACGCGTATACGACGGCGGAGGACACGGCGCTCGAGGTGGCGGCTCCCGGCGTTCTCGCCAACGACACCGATCCCGACGGCGACGCCCTGACGGCTGAAGGGCTGCGCGGTCCGGACCACGGGACCCTCGAATTCTCGCCGGACGGGGGCTTCGCCTATATGCCCGAGGCCGATTTTCACGGTGCGGATACCTTCACCTATTCCGTCACGGACGGGAAGGCCACGGACACCGCCACGGTGCGGGTGACGGTCGCCGCGGTCAACGACGCTCCCGAACTGGAGCCGGTCCCCGATCGGAGCGTGAACGAGGGGGACACCCTCTCCGTGGATCTGTCGGCGTCCGATCCGGACGGCGATGCCCTGGCCTTTGACATCGAGTCGCCGGCGTTCTGTTCTCTCGAGGATCATGGCGATGGAACCGCCACGCTCACATGTTCCCCCGGGAGCGGCGATGCCGGCCGGTACACGGTGAATGTCTCCGTGGAGGATGAGGGCGATCCGCCCCTGGCGGACGAGACCTCCTTCGTCATTACCGTGACCGGAACATCGGCCGACCCCGTGGAGAACGGAGGGTTCGAAGACGGTCTGGACCCGTGGGTGTCCTACGAGCCCGGGGTCACGGGAACTCTGACGATCGAGGTGGTGTCCGCCGACGGTTCCCGGCGACTCCACTACCTGCGCTCGGACTCAGGGAGCAGTGGGGGCGAGATGTACGCCCACCAGACGTTCGAGGGTGTAGACCTCTCTCATTACTCCGAGGTCTACCTGGAATGCGACGTGAAGCTCGTTGACCGCACGCTCGCGAGTAGCGGCTCGTGGAGCTATTACAACGGAGGCCACGGCGAGTGGCCGGCCGAGATCCGGTTTGTGAACAGCGGGGATGAGAGCTACGAGTGGCACCACGGGTTCGCCGATTTCGATGATACCTATGAACGCAGCAACTATACCAAGGTGGAGTTGGGGGCCTGGTACCACTACCGGTCGCCCAATCTGAAGGAGGTCCAGACCACCGAGACGGGGCCGCACAACGCCCCGATCGAGAGCGGTCCCCCGACCCTGATCACTGAGGTGAAGGTGGGCGGTTCGGGATGGGATTTCGAAGGCTACTTCGACAACGTGAAGCTCATCCTGGTGGAGTGAGCCGCGGCCTGCGCGTTTATACCGGCTTGAATGCGCCGATCCGTTCCAGCTGGTCCAGGAGTTCCAGGTAACGGGAATCCCTGTCCCGCAGGATCTCTTGCTCGCTCCTGCCCCCGTAATCATAGATTCCCCTGGAGGTGCTGGCCCCGAGATGGCCTTGTTTCACCTTGTCCGCGATCAACGGGACGGTTAGTCCCATGCCGCTCGTAATTTCGTGTACGAGTTCCAGGCCGGTGAAATCCAGCGACTGGGCGACACCGACGATGGGCAGCCGGATGCCGAGGCTCAGCTTCACGGCCAGGTCGATCTCCTCCGGGCTCGCCCACCCGTTGACGAGCATCTCCAGAACCGCGGAGATGATCACGTGCTGGATGCGGTTGACGATGTACCCCGGGACGAAGGTTTTCATCACGAGGGGCCGCCTGCCGATTCGTTCGATTAATTCCGCGGTGAAGGCGACCGTTTCCGGGGCGGTCCGCGGGCCGGGCGCCACCTCCACGAGGGGAATGATGTGGGGCGGGGCGAACCAGTGTGCACAGACCAGGCGGGTCGGGTCTCGGACCTCTATGATGTCGAAGATATCCAGCGAAGAGGTATTGCTGGCCAGGACCGTCCCTTCCGGGCAGGACTCCTCCAGCTCCTGAAACACCTGTTTCTTCACGTCCGGCAGTTCGGCCACCGCCTCCAGGGCGAAATCCGCCCGCCTGCCCGCTGCCGCGAGATCCGTACCCGGATGAATCCTGTCGACGATCGCCGGGGCTTCGTCCCAGCGGATGCGCCCCGTATCGACGAGGGTCTTCAGGTTCCCCTGCACCCGCTCCATCGCCCGGGTCAGGAGGTCTTCCCGGATATCCACAAGATCGACCTCCACGCCGGCCCGGGCAAACACCTGGGCGATGGAGTGGCCCATCACGCCGGCCCCGACGATGACTACGCGCTTGACCTCCTCAGCCTTCATCCCTTCCCTCCCTTCGGCGCCTCCCTCACACGGGCCGGGCGCCCTGTTCCGTAAACGGTAGCACAGAACTTGCCCCCCGAAAGGCGGATCCGGCTACCCTTCCGGCTTGTCCAGGAGCATGGCCGGAACGACCACATCCTCGCCGAAGCGGTCGGCCAGTGCGTCGAGGGCGTCATGAAGCTGCTCCCGCCTTCGACGGCCCTCTTCATCTTCCAGGAGCGACATCTGCCCTGCCGGCCGACCCGGGGCAAGGCCGGACAGATAGATGCCCAGGAGCCTGACGGGCCGCCTGCCCGCCTCCGTTTTTTTCAGGAGCCCGAGGCAGGTCGTGTAGATCCCGGCGGAATCGCTCGTGGCGGCATCGAGGGTTACGGAACGGGTGACGAGCTTGAAATCGCTGTACTTCACCTTCAGGGTGACGGTTTTTCCGCTCAGGCCGTGTCGCCGGACCCGACGGGCCACCTTCGTTGCGAGGGCGAGGATCTCCCTGTTCAGGTCTTCTCTGTCCGCCAGGTCTTCCGCGAAGGTCTCTTCCCGGCCGATGCTTTTCACCGGCCGGTGGACCTCGACCGGCCTCGGATCGATCCCCCGGGAGAGGAGATGAAGCTGCTCCCCGTGTTTGCCGAACTCTTTGCGAAGCCTTTCGCCCGGGATGCGGCTCAGGTCCCCGATCGTGACAACACCAAGCCGTTTCAAGGCCTTGTACGTCACCTCGCCGACGCCCCAGAGCCGTGTGATCGGAAGGGGGGCGAGGAATTCCCTTGTCTTTTCGTGGGGCACGCGAACCAGACCGTCCGGCTTTTCCAGGTCGGATGCGATCTTCGCCACGAATTTGGTGGAGGCGATGCCGGCCGAAACGGTGAGCCTCACCTCTTCCCGGACCAGCCGCTTGATCTCGCGGGCGATCGTTTCGGCGTCACCGAACAGGCGGCGGGACCCGGTTACGTCCAGGAACCCTTCGTCGATGGACAGGGGCTCCACGAGGGGCGTGAACCGGCGGAAGATTTCGAAAATGATCTCCGAGACCTCCTGGTACCGGGCCATCCTTACGGGCAGGAAGACGCCGTGGGGACAGAGCCGCATGGCGGCGGCCACGGGCTGAGCGGAGTGTATGCCGAAGCGTCTCGCCTCGTAAGATGCGGAGGTGACGACCCCCCGCTCCCTGCTGCCGCCCACGATGACCGGTCTGCCGGCAAGGGAGGGGTCGTCGAGCACCTCGACGGACGCATAGAACGCGTCCATGTCGAGATGAATGATTTCGCGTTTCATTCCGGATCCCTGGCTTACTGCTTCTGCGCCTTCTTGACGGCCCGGTCCACGACCCAGTCCAGGAGCCAAGGAGCGCACCGTTTCACGAGATAGATGAACCGTCCCTCCGCATTGACGAGGATCATGAACCGGTTTCTCCGGATTCCCTCGATGAAGGCCCGTGCCACGACTTCCGGCTCCAGCAGCTTTGCCGTGCCCCCGATGGCCCTGGTTTCCGGGGGCTTGGTCCGGTTTTCGAGTTCGAATCCGGGCGTGTTCGTGTCCGGGGGACACAGGACGGAAATGCGGATGTTGTACTGCTTCAGTTCGCTTCGCAGGGTTTCGGAAAGGCCGATCATCGCGAACTTGGAGGCGCTGTAGTCGGCATAGCCGAAGACGCCGAGAAAGCCGGCCATGGAGGAGACATTGGCGATGTGGCCGCCCCTTTCTTTCATGTGGGGAAGGAGGGCATGGATCATGTTCCATGTACCGTAGAAGTTCGTTTTCATGATGTCATCGAACTGCTCGTAAGAGATCTCCTCGAAAGGCCGTGGAACGGCCTTGCCCGCCGAGTTGATCAGCAGGTCGGGCGCGCCGAACCGGTCTACCGCCTGGGCCATGACCCGGTCCACTTCCTCGTGCTGTGACACGTCCAACTGCATGCCGGCGACCCGTTGCCCTTCGGACTTGCGCGCTCCCTCGATCTCCCGGACGGCCTGGTCGATGCGATGCCGGTTTCGGGCGAGGATGAGGATGTTCGCGCCTGCGCCCGCCAGGAGCCTGGCCGTCGACAGCCCGATCCCGCTCGAGCCGCCCGTGATGTACGCGTTTCGATTCTCAAAGGTGTCCATGGCCCGCCCCCCTGTTGTGGATATTTTGCGCAGCTCGCTTGCCTTCGTGTACAAAATACCTCTTCGCGCCGGCCTTGTCATCCGGCTGGAGGGCGCCTTGTGGGGTCGTATCGGGCCTGATATGCTACATCAAGCCCAGGGATCAGGGGATGGGGATCAGGCCGTACCACCTCGCCCCGAAGAAGAAGGCCCCATTTTGGATATTGCGAGCGTCAGCGAAGCAATCCCGCATCCTTTTCATTCAAGTATTCCAAGCAGAGGAAGCCATGACGGCAAAGGAAAGGCCGCCGGGCCATGATGTGACGGGGACGGGCCGCGCCTTTGTAGCCGGGGCGACCGGGTTTACGGGCCGGGAGGTGGTGCGCCTGCTCGTGGAAAAAGGTGTGCGGACGGTTGCTCACGTGCGGCCCGATTCCCCGCGCCTGGAGGAGTGGCGCGAACGCTTTTCCGCTGTGGGTGCGGAGGTCGACGCGACGGCCTGGGACAAGACGGCGATGAGGGATACCCTGGTCCGGGTTCGCCCCGGACTGGTCTTCGCCCTCCTCGGCACCACCCGCGCCCGCATGAAGGCGGCCCGCCGTGCGGGCGAGGACCCTGCGTCGCGGAGCTACGAGGCGGTCGACTACGGCTTGACCGCCCTTCTCATCGAGGCCTTGCGGGAGACCGGCCTGTCTCTGCGATTCATTTATCTCTCAGCGGCCGGCGTGAAGGAGACGTCCCGCTCCGCCTATTACAGGGCCCGGTCCCGGGTCGAGGCGCTGGTGCGGTCGAGCGGGCTTGCCTACACCATCGCCAGGCCGTCGATCATCAGCGGCCCGGGCAGGGACGACCGCCGTCGCATGGAGCAGTTGGGTGCAACGGTGGGGGATCGGCTGCTTGCGGCGGCAGGCAAGATCGGCGCCCATAGACTCAGGGCCCGTTACGCCTCGACGACGAACGTCCGGCTCGCCGCGGCCCTGGTTCGCCTGGCCCTGGATCCCAAGGCGGAAAACCGAATCTTCGAATCCGAGGAGCTGACATGAGCAAGAAGGAATCCTTTACCCCGGCGTGGACAGAGGAAGCCCCCGGGCAGGGAACCTATCGGTCCATCTTCAAGTGGGGGGACCCGGCCGCATTCAAGCATCCGAATCGCGGTCTTTACCGGATGATCAAAGACGTCTTCGAGATGACCGACGCCGACTTCGCGCAGCCTCGGGAGGAAGGAAACGAAGCGGTCGTGTGCGGGCAGCCGATCCGGCTTTCCGACGAGCAGATCCGATGCTTCGAGGGGATCGTCGGCAAGGAGAACGTGGGCACCGATGCCTACTCCCGCGTGAAGTACGGGGTCGGCAAGACGATGGAAGAGGCCCTGAAGCTCCGGAAGGGGATCGTCGAGCACCCGGCCGACCTGGTCCTGCACCCCCGGGACAAGGAGGATGTGCGGAAGATCGTCGCCTACGCGAACGAGCAGGGGATCCCGATCTATCCGTACGGAGGGGGCTCTTCCGTGACCCTCGGGCTGCAGTGCGCCCGGGGCGGGGTCTCGCTGGTGATGCACACCCACATGCACCGCGTGTTGGACTTCAACGAGACGAACCAGACGATCACCGTGGAACCCGGCATCCTGGGGCCGGCGTACGAGGAGATGCTGAACAACGCGCCTGAGCGGTTCCAGGCGAAGCGGCGGTATACGGCCGGCCATTTCCCGCAGTCCTTCGAGTACTCCTCGGTGGGCGGCTGGATCGCGGCCCTCGGGTCGGGCCAGCAGTCCTCCTATTACGGGGACGCGTACGACATCGTGCTCAGCCAGGAATACGTCACGCCCGCCGGGTCCTTCAAGACCCTGGATTATCCCGGGACGGCGACCGGCCCGAAGGTCAACGACATGATGAAAGGAAGCGAAGGGACCTTCGGCGTGCTGGTGAGCGCCACGATGAAGGTGTTCCGGTACATGCCGGAAAACCGGCGGCGCTTCAGCTACCTGTTCCCCACCTGGGAGGCGGCCGTGGACGCGGCCCGGGAGATTTCACAGGGGGAATTCGGCATGCCCGCCGTGTTCCGGATCTCGGACCCGGAGGAAACCGATGTGGCCTTGAAGCTCTACGGCGTCGAGGGGACCGTCCTGGATCGGATCATACGGTTCCGGGGCTACAAGCCGATGCAGCGGTGCCTCTACGTCGGGACCACCGAGGGGGAAAGGGGCTTTTCGAAGAATGTGGCGAAAAACGTGAGGAGGGTCTGCAAGGCCCACGGGGCCATGTCGCTGACCGGTTACCCGGCCAAGCGGTGGGAGCACGGCAGGTACACGGACCCGTACATGCGGGAAGACCTGAACGATTACGGGATCATGATCGATACCCTCGAGTCAGGCGTCACGTGGGACAACCTGCACCGGCTGCATCAGGGCGTGCGGGACTTCATCAAGGCCCGGCCCCGGACCATCTGCATGACCCACGCGTCTCACTTCTATCCCCAGGGAACGAACCTGTATTTCATCTTCATTGCGCGCATGAACGACGTGGAGGAGTATAGGGCCTTCCAGGCCGGCATCATCGACCGGATGGAGAAGCACGGCGGCTCATTGAGTCACCACCACGGGGTGGGCAGGATGATCGCCCCCTGGATGGAAAGGCACCTCGGGACGGTGCAGATGGACGTCCTCCGCGCCCTGAAGAGGCACTTCGACCCGAAGGACATCATGAACCCGGGCGGGACGCTGGGCCTCGACCTCGCTCCTGAGGACCTTGTGGCTGCGGAGTGAAATGAGATTGTGATACCTGGCACCCTACTCTTGTTGACCCCTGGCGGAGATCATCTCCGCCAGGTAGCTGAACCCGTGCGCTGCATAATATTTACGGATATCGCCTTCCAGGATCGAGCCCAGCTTGACCTTGAAGTCCCTCTCCTTGAAGCGGGCCAACCTTTTCTGGAACTCAGCCAGTCGTCGGGCGGACAAGGTGGGCAGTTCGATACCCCTTCGGAGCAAGAACTCGATATCGAAGCCGTCCCTGATCTCCCCCCGGTCAAGGAAGGCCTCGATCTTGTTCTTCATCGTCTGCTCCAGGGTGTGTGCCTTGACCACGACTTGCCTCGTACTGAACCTGGAGAAAGCGATCTTTTCCTGGTAATCCCAGTCCTTGGTTTCCCGGCGGATCTCGATCTTCAGCCGTCTGGGATATGAAGGAGAACGTAGTTCCAGCAGCATGGTGCGGCGCTTCCTATGGGAATCCGTGATCTCGTATTCCTTGGACAGGGCATGTCGAATCCTATCGAACAGCTCCCTCTGAGAGCTTTGTTTTAGGAACCAGAAGTCGAGATCCACAGAATATCGGTTCAGCTCGTGGCAGAGCCGCAACATCGATCCCCCGCCAAAGACAAGGGAGTCAATGACCCTGGCTGTCTTCATCCTGTCCAGGACCTCGATCTGAAATACCTCATGCTGTCTATAGATATCCATATCTCTCCAGCAGGCTTCGAGTCTTGAGTGGGAATCTTGAGATGAGGCGCTTGATCTCGGCCCGGTCGAGCTTGTCCGCATCCAGGGCCGGAACGTCCAGCCCATAGCGACCGTAGGACATCAGGTAAAAGGCGTCTAGGAGGGCCTTTTCGGGGGTTGCAATGAAGAACTGCCTTTCCTTCCTGAACCCCCAGTACAGGGCAGGATTGATCTTTGCGTACCGGAAGATTGTTCCGTTTATATGGATCTCCCTTGTCCTCTTGATCGCAACCGACTCGAAGAAGTCTCTCTGGATTTGCGTTGTGACCTCGTAGTAAGCAAGCGCGGTGGATAGGGAGATGTACGAGGGGGCCTGCGCGATGTTTGCAAGCTGGAATCTTTGCTCCATGCCTCCAGCGTTCCACGCCTCGCGCAGGACGTACAAGTTCCGTCTTACCCGTATGAGCACCCCCTGCCGCGCGTAGCGGCTGGCAGCCACCCTTGCAGAGGCGGGAGTGATACCGAGGACCCTGGCGAGGTCCTCGTACCCGAAGTAGGGCTTGCGGATTCTGGTGAGATCCAGGACTTTCATCAGGCACACGAAGTTAACATTTTTGTTAACTTTGTATACCTGACAGGATCGGCTGTCAAGAGGCAATCTTTACCGGCTTCTGCATGGCGTCGGCCATTTCGAGCGAGAATCCTCGAGGGCGGCTCCGGCGGTCCCGGCCGTCCCGGATCAGCAGAGCGCCTCTTCTACACCATTGGGTGCCATGCCATTGGGTGCCAGGTATCACAATCCCACCTTCGAGCCGACTCCTGCGGTGGAGCAACTTCCGTCGGCTCTTGTCAGATTGTGATACCTGGCACTATCGCCTATGGCACTATCGCCTATGTCTTTGCCCTCCCCCTCCACATGTTTCCCCGGCCTTATTCGCCCTGCTCCTCTTCTTCCCGGTACGGTCCGAGGTACATGGACTGGGTAAAGA
>WFRX01000216.1 GCA_015486285.1 bacterium | reverse complement strand
GATGGAGGCCTTGTGATCCGTCATCTTGGTGTTGTACGCCATGTTGTTTTCCATCAGGCCGGAGACGAAATCCGAATTCGGATTTCGTCTCCGGCCTGATGGAAAACAACATGGCGTACAACACCAAGATGACGGATCACAAGGCCTCCATCGACCAGGCCATGACCATGGCCGGTCTGGAGGAGATCAAGCGCCTCCTGGTTCAGGAAATCGAGGAAATGCAGTCGACCGCCGAGGATTACCGTCGTCAGCTCGAGCATGCGAACATGACGATCCGGGACCAGCAGGAGGTTATGGAGCGGTTCAGGATCGACGCAAAGATGGATTTCCTCACCAAGATAGCCAACCGCCGGGCCTTCGAAAGGCGGCTGGAAGAGGAATTCCAGCGTACGAAGCGGTACAGGAGCGTTTTTGCCCTGATCATGATCGACATTGATTACTTCAAGAAGGTAAACGACAGGTACGGCCACATCGCGGGGGACCAGGTGCTGCGGGTCGTCGCACAGGTGCTGGAAGAGCAGACCCGGTTCAACGATTTCGTGAGCCGTTACGGTGGCGAGGAATTCGCCGTTTTGTTGCCCGAATCAACCGCCGGGCAGGGACGCTATGTGGCGGACAAGATCCGGCAAGCCGTGGAAAACACGTCTTTCCTGCATGCCGGCGAGAAGATCAAGGTCACCATAAGCGCCGGGGTCGGCCAGGTCGATGCGGCGAGGGACACGCCGGAGACGCTTATCGAACGTGTGGACGCGGCCCTCTACCAGGCGAAGAAAAACGGGCGAAACCGCGTCGAATTGTGCCCCGATTGACATTGCGTTCCCATTGTTCGTAGGGTACAGGCAAAAGAGGGTCGGTACGGAACCGCGGAGGAGCCCATGACAAAACCCAACCTTTCGGACTACCTGCATGAATGCGAGCTGTTCCGCCAATTGAACAAGCGCGAAATCGAGCACATCGCGAGCATCGGTCATCTGGAAAGCTATCGCGCGGGGGAGAACATTCTCAGCCAGGGGGACTTCGGGGAGAACCTCTACATCATCATAGAGGGGACGGTGGTACTCGAAAGGGCGATCGATCTGGGCAAGCGCAGGGGAAGAGCGGTGATCGGCTTTTTGGGCAAGGGAAGGGCCCTGGGGTGCTGGTCCTCTCTCCTGGGGGAACCGCATACGCTGATGTCTTCCGCCGTCTGCAGAAAACCGACGAAGGCGGTGGTGATCCAGGGGATGGCCTTGCGGCAGATGATGCTCGGGGATCCTGAACTGGGTTTCAAGGTCCTGGAAAGGCTCTGCTTTCTCCTTCGAGACCGAATCCAGGGCGCCTTCGGCGCCATGGAAAATGTATAGCCCAGGAGAGCGCTCTACTCCGGTCCTGTCCCGGGTTCCCTCTCCGATTTGCTTGGGCTCCGTCTCGCCCTCCCCCGAAGTCGCCCGGCGCAAATCTCCGAGGGAACCCGGGACAGGACCGAGCCGTTTGAGCTCTGCCTGAACAGCCTCTCGACAAGATCTTATGCGCAGGCCGTTCATAAATGCCCATATGCAAGGCGCACGAAAGCCTGTGGAACGAGGCGTACACCGTACGCCCGCAGTGACGCAGGATGAGTGCAACGCAGCAGATGGGCATTTAGGGACGGCCTGCTAGCGTTGATCCATGTACTCGAGGAAGGGACGGGCCGCTTCTTCGTAGGCCTTGAGCATGGCGATGACCAGAACGATCGCCAGCGGGCCGAGGAGGATGCCCAGCGGGCCGAAGGCCATGATGCCGCCGATGAGGGAAAAGAAGATCAGGAGCGGATGAAGCCGGCTTTTCCCCTGCATGAGCAGGGGACGGAGTACATTGTCGCTCATACCTACCACGACCACCCCCCAGACAATGAGGAAGATCCCCGCGCCGACACGGCCGTTGGCGAGCAGGTATACGGCGGCGGGACCCCAGATGAGAAACGTGCCCACCAGCGGGATCAGGCTCATGAGCGCCATCAATACGCCCCAGACCAGAGCGGGCAACCCGACGATCAGGAAGGCGATTCCGCCCAGGAAGCCCTGGGCCGCCGCTGTCAGGAAGGTGCCCAGGAAGGCCGATTCGCTCACCTCCTTGAATTTCCCGCCGATCTCCCGCTCCAGGCTCCCAGGCAGGGGTGTGAGGTGCATGATCCAGCGCAGGAAGGTCGCGCCGTCCTTGTAGCAGTAGAACAGCGCGAAAAGCATCAGGAAGAACTGCCAGATCGTGCTGGTGACCAGCTTGACGCCGCTTGCGCTCCATTTCACCAAGAGCCCGCTCAAGGTGCCCGCAAGGCCGGTGAGGGCCTTCCCCACATCCATGTGTCCCAGGTCGAGTTTCGGCAGGAATCGTTGCTGCAGGGCGAGGAGCCGTTCAACCAGCCCTTCCTGCAGGGCGCCGCTCTGGGCCTTCTCGTTGACCCAACCGTAGATCTGTACGGACTCCTTGGCCAGCAGACCGACGAGCACGATGCACGGCACGATGATGACGAAGACCACAAAGAGGCAGCTCAGGAAGGCGGAAAGATTCTTTCGGTCCCGGGACCAGCCGAGGATGCGCCGGTACACGGGGTAGGTGATCGTGCCGAGCACGAGGGCCATCAGAAAGATGTTCAGGAACGGCCGGAGGACGAGGTAGCCGAACAGCAGTACAAGGATGAGACAAATCAGGAGAAACCCGTGTTCACGGTTCTCGAAACGGTCTTGGGCATTGCGATCCTGTTCCAAGGCGCCCTCCCTGATTCGGTTTGCACTGCATGGCCAAGGCGAAGAGGTCGGCAGGAGAGTCTATCAAGCTGCAAGGGGAAAACACAAACATCCGTGTCGTCTCTGCCTCGCTTCGTGCTGCGGCACATCCATACGGTGACGTATCCAAGATCGGATGAACGTCGGCTATTGCGAGGAGCGAAGCGACGTGGCAATCTCCCGGCTTTACTCGGCGAGAGTGCCATTGAGCCTGGACAAGGTCACTCTCGCCAACGGGGACAACGGGCATGCACAGCAGCGGCAGTATGCGGCGAACGGCACCTGAGGGATGATGGAAGGACGGTCTGCCGAGCGGCTTGGAGATCGATCGGGTTCCGTTCAGGCTGAAGAGGTGCCTGCTTCGGAGGCCTTTTTGTCCGCGTATACGCAGTCCAGGCACGTAAGCGCCTGACCCGCCGGAGGCCGCACGGAGGTCACGATCTCCTGGCCACAGACACTGCAGATCACCTTATGCTGGGGAGTCCTTTTTTTGTGGCCTCCTCTT
Source organism: bacterium (assembly GCA_015486285.1). Taxonomy (GTDB): domain Bacteria; phylum Desulfobacterota; class DSWW01; order DSWW01; family DSWW01; genus S015-6. Next base: position 3,987 of record WFRX01000216.1, on the reverse strand, counting down.
CGGCCTGTTCCAGGCCTTCTTTTCCGGGCGATGGCACACCTCCTTCCGGGTAACGGCCCCGGATCCGAAAAGCAAAAACCGCCAAACCCGGCTTGCGGTCTTGGCGGTTCGAGAGAAAACGGCTCTTTTCAATCAAATCGGAAACGGATCGCAAGAATCCTTCTGTCTATTAAAATATAGCAGGACCCGGCCCGCATGGCAAATGCCCGCTTCCCGGATCTTACGAACACGTAAACTGTCCGGGCTATCCATGGGGCCACGGAGGTGCCCGAACGAGAAGCTTCGAAGAGGCTTACGAAGGTTGGCAGGCCCGCCGGCTAAGTACCGCATACACACCAATACGGTCACGTACTATACGGACATTGCGAGGAGCCGCAGGCGACCGAAGTCGTAGCGAAGCGAAGATTGCGACGAACAGAGTGACGAAGCAACCCTCCATGCTCAATGGCACTCTCTCCGAGTAAAGCCGGGAGATTGCCACGTCGCTTCGCTCCTCGCAATATCCCGCGTTCATTCGATCTTGGATGCGTCCCCGTACGGATGTACCGGAGCACTCAGGACTCGCGACATGTGAAATTATTTTTTCGCGGGCTCCGAAGGTGCGTAGCCTTCGGCATACTCGATCTTCGCGTCCTTGCGCAGGCCTGCCACATACTCTCCGATCGCCTTGTCCTTGGCCTGGCGGTTCAGCAGGTTGTCGATCTGGCCCTTGACCTCGTCCAGCGTGGCCGTCTTGGGGTCCTGGTGGTCGGTCACCTTGATCAGGTGATACCCGAACTGGGTCTCCACGATACCGCTGACCTCGCCTTTCTTCAGGGCAAAGGCCGCTTCCTCGAAGGGCTTCACCATCTTGCCCCGCGGGAAGTAGCCCAGATCGCCGCCCCGGGCCTTGCTCGGACAGTCCGAGTGCTCAGCGGCCAGCTTGCCGAAATCGGCCCCCTTCTCGATTTCCCCCCGGATTTTCTCCAGCTCCTCCCGTTTCCGGGCGCGCTCCGCTTCCGTGGCATTCGGGTCGACCTTGATGAGGATGTGGCTCGCGCGGACCTGTTCCGGCGACCGGAAGCTGTCCGGATGGTCCCGATAGAAGGCGCTCACCTCTTCCGCGCTCGCCTTTTTTACGTCCTTGAGCTGTTTGTCCAGAAGGGCTTCGATCATCAGGTCGTCCCTGATTTCCTCCTGGAAGGCCTCCTTGGTGAGGCCCATCGACTGCAGCGCGCCCTGGAATTCCTCCGGCGAAGAAAAACGTCCGGCGGTCTCGGTGAAGCGGGCGTCCACCTGCTTCTGCTCGGGTCGGGTCCCCTGCCGCTCGGCCTCCGCGAGGAGGAGGCTCTGGCTGATCAGGTTTTCCACCGCCTGCTTCTGGAGGACCGTCCGCGCCTGGGCGAGCCGGTCCGGGGGAATCTGGTCCCTGTACTGTGCAAGGAGGATTTCCGTAGCTCGCTCCACATCCGAACCGTCGATCACCTTGCCGTCTACGCTGACTACCATGGAGTGCTCCTTTGTCCTGTTCGAGGCCGGGGCCGGGCTGTTCTGGCCGGAGTCCCCGAGTTCCCTCTGTGTTGCGGCCTGGGGGGTGTCCGGCGTCTTCCCGTCCCCGCTCTTCTGGCAGCCGAGGGCGACAAGGACCATTCCCGCTAGACAGAAACCGAAAATCAGTGATTTGTGCATCGTGCGTCATCCTCCGATCAAAAAAGAAAGGCCGCCGGCAGGCATCTCCAGACCGGTGGCCAGAAAGGGCAATACCTGATCGTCACGCAGCGGATCGGACGCTTGCTCTCCCGCATTATGAGGTGGATTCTAATAAATAACCCATCCTGAACAGCTTATCAGCCTTCGCCCAAATGTCAACAACGGAAGAGGAGGACACGCGCTTTCCCCTTGAAAACCAGGACCACATCGTGCTAATAGAAAGGGCTGGCGGGACCAGCAGGCCCTGACGGGCCCAACGTCAATCGAAAGGAAAGGAGAGGGCGGATGAAAAGAGGAATTTCAATCTTGATCTTCGCGACCTGTATGGGCCTTCTCATCGGGCCGGTCGCTGCGAACGACCTTTACGTCTATCCGGAAAAGGGCCAGGACCAGAAACAAATGGAGAAAGACAAGCATGACTGTTACCTGTGGGCGAAGCAGCAGACCGGCTTCGACCCCATGAAGCCGCCCACGGCGAGCAGTCCGCCGCCGGAGGGCCAGGTCTCGGGAAGCGTCGTGGGCGGAGCCGCACGGGGCGCGGCCCTCGGTGCCATCGGCGGAGCGATTGCCGGTGACGCGGGCAAGGGAGCGGCCATCGGCGCCGCCACAGGCGGGGCCCTGGGGGGTATGAGAAGACGCTCGACTTACAGGCAGGCTGAAGAAGATCGGGCACGATGGGAGCAGCAGCAGGCGGCTCAATACGAGGCCAAGAGGAACGAATACAATCGGGCATACGGCGCATGCCTGGAAGGCAGAGGCTATACGGTGAAATAGGCAGAGATATCCTGCTCGAGGAGGTTCCCATGAGCGTATTCAAGTACCTGGGTGTTGCTTTGCTTGTACTGGCGATCTTTTCTCCCGCCTCCGCGGAAGACTTCGGGAAGGCGAACCGCTTGGTCTGTTCGGTCACGAAGGCGTTCGAGTGCGAGCCCGACTCGGGCTGCGAAGAGACCTCCGCCAAAGAGATCAACCTGCCGCAGTTTATCAAGGTCGACATCAAGAAGAAGCATATTACGGGTATCCGGCCGGGCGGCAGGACATCCGAGACCCGAATCCAGAGCGTTCAGCACATGGATGAGAAGCTCATCCTGCAGGGAGCCGAGGACGGCCGGAAGGGTGTGCGGGACGGTGTCGGCTGGACCGTGGCCGTTATGGAGGACACCGGGGAGATGGTCCTGACCGCGTCGGGCGACATGGTGGGTTTCGTCGCCTTCGGTGCCTGCATGGTTCCCGACAAGTGATCCCTCTCGCGGCGCGCGCCCGTCCGAGGAATCGCCTTTGTCCGCGTTGCCTCGCCCCGGGAGGCCGGAGAGCCGACGGGAATCAGCCGCTTTCCCGCGATGATGCGGCACGGCGGACAGCGCCCGGCCCACGAGAGGAGATGTGATGCGAACGGAGGGAACGCACCGTACCGGCAAGGATGTTCTGCTCGCATCCGTCGCCTGGTTGCTGTGCGCGCTGTTCGCAACGTCACCGGCCGGCCGGGCCGACGAGAAGGATGCTCCCTCGCTGACCGTATACGTGGTCAACTACCCGCTTCAATACTTCGCCCAGAGGATTCTGGGATCCAGAGGCAAGGCGGTGTTTCCGTGCCCCGCCGGTGAGGACCCGGCATTCTGGACCCCGTCCCGGGATACGATCCAGGCCTTTCAGGAGGCGGATCTGATCCTGCTCAACGGGGCCGGATACGCCGGGTGGGTGGCCAAGGCCTCCTTGCCCGCGGTGAACGTGGTCGATACCTCGGCCGAATTCGAGGACCAGTACATCCCCTCCGCCTCTACGACCTGGATCGACTTCGATCTCGCCGCCAAACAGGCCGGGAGGATCGCCAACGCATTTGCCCGAATGAGACCGGACCTGGCGGATGAATTGCAAAGAAATTACGTAATGCTCGCGAAGGATCTGAAAGGCATCGACAAGTCTATCCGGGCAATCGTCTCGCGGGATCCTTCGGTGCCGCTGATCGCGTCCCAGGCTGTGTACGCCTATTTCGCAAGGCGCTACGGGCTGAACATTCAGAATGTGGACTGGAAACCGGATCAGGCGCCCACTGCGGCGCAGTGGACGGGCCTGAAGGCCATCCTCGCAAAACACCCGGCCAAGTGGATGCTTTGGACGGCCGAACCGACTCAGGCATCCGTGAACAAACTCCGATCCGCCGGGGTCGGCAGCCTCGTTTTCAACCCCTGCGGAAATGTACCGAAACAGGACGACTTCCTGAGCACGATGCACCGGAATGTGGAGAACCTGAAGGCGGCCTTCCCATAGCAGGCCGTTGAAAAACAGCCTACAGGGGAG
>WFRX01000215.1 GCA_015486285.1 bacterium | reverse complement strand
CTCAGCACAGACCCGACGGCTTCAACATAGGCGTGAACGTCGATGCGGCAGCGGGACAGACCGTTTTTCATCTCCATCTCCACGTTATCCCCAGGTACAGCGGCGACGTCGAGGACCCGACCGGCGGCGTGCGAAATGTTGTCCCTCAGCGCGGGAATTATCTGGCCGGCCCCTTCGACGGCGCCGATCCTGTGGCCGAGAGCCAGCGTGTCTATTGGATGAAGAGCCGCCTCTCGCCTCCTCATAGAGAGCCGCTCATCTGCGGCGAGACAGACCCGATACTGCCGCATCTGGTAACGCATCTTGACAGTGCGGACCGGGCGGATTTCGCCGTGTCCTTCGTTCTCGAAAGCGGCACCCGCCTGCTTCTGCCCCACCTGGACGATCTTCTTGGCCGGGGGGGACGTCTTCGACTGCTTACGAGCGATTACCTGGGCATTACCGATCCCTACGCACTGATGTGCCTGCTCGACCTCAAAGAGCAGAGTCCGGATCATGTGGAACTCCGGATCTTCCAGTGCCGGGGTTCCCATTTCCATCCCAAGGCCTACATATTCCACGGCGCGATGGGTGTTCCGGGCAACGGCATCGCATACGTAGGCAGTTCCAACATGAGCGCCCCGGCCCTCCAGGAAGGCGTCGAGTGGAACTATCGGGTATATGCCGAACGGCCCGGGCCCGCATGGACCCAAGCAGACTGGGCCGGATTCCGGGCAGTGGCGAGCGCCTTCGAGAGCCTGTTCCGCCATCCGCATACGACATCTCTTACGCGCGGCTGGATCGAGCAATACCGAGACAAGCGGCCCGAGGTTACGGTTCCCATCCCGGTCGCAGTCCCTCCTGAAGAGCCCCTGCCCGTACCGGAACCGCACAAGGTGCAAAGGCTGGCCCTGGATGCCCTGGAGCGAACACGGGCGGAGGGCAATCAGGCAGGGCTCGTGGTCCTTGCCACCGGCCTGGGTAAAACCTGGCTCGCGGCCTTCGATTCCGTACGTTTCGGCGCCGGGCGTCTCCTCTTTGTGGCTCATCGCGAGGAAATTCTGCGACAGGCCCGGGACACCTTCCGGAGAATCCGCCCGCAGGCTTCACTCGGGTTCTACACGGGACAGGACAAGGCGCCGGAGGCCGAGGTGATTTTTGCCTCCATCCAGACCCTCAGCCGCGTGAATCATCTCCGGCGCTTTGATCCGCTTGCTTTCGACTACATCGTAGTAGACGAATTTCACCATGCCGCGGCCCGCAGCTACCGGAAGCTCATCAACTATTTCGAGCCGAGGTTTCTCCTTGGCCTTACCGCCACACCGGAACGCACCGACGGGGGCAATCTGCTGGCCCTCTGCGGCGAGAACCTCGTGTATCGCTGCGGCCTCGTTGAAGGAATCCGGGACGGGCTGCTTTGCCCGTTTCACTATTTCGGCGTGCCCGATGATGTGGATTACAGCAATATCCCGTGGCGCAGCGGTCGCTTCGACGAGACCATCCTGACCCGGGAGGTGGCCACCCGGCAGCGGGCTCAGAACGCCCTCGAACAATACCGGAAACGCGCGGGGACCCGGACCCTCGCCTTCTGCTGCTCCCAAGCCCACGCCGACTTCATGGCCCACTACTTTGTCCAACACGGCATCCGCGCGGCGGCCGTCCACACCGGAGCAGAATCCTCCCCCAGGGCTCGATCCCTGGAGCAGCTCAGGGACGGCGAGCTGGACGCCATCTTCGCGGTAGACATCTTCAATGAAGGGGTGGATCTTCCCAACGTTGATACCATCCTCATGCTCCGGCCCACCGAATCGCGGATTCTCTGGATCCAGCAGTTCGGTCGAGGTCTCCGCGTCGCCGAGGGGAAGCAACGTCTCACGGTCATCGACTATATCGGAAACCACCGCACCTTTCTCCTGAAGCCCCTGACGCTGCTCGGGCTGCCTTCCGGCGACGCAGCTCTCGCGCAGGCCCTGGATCAGCTCCAGCACGGGAATTGGGACCTGCCGCCAGGCTGCGAAGTCACCTACGAGCTTGAAAGCATAAACATTCTCCGTGCCCTTCTTCGCGTGCGCCCGGAGCAAGCGCTCCGGGGCTGGTACGAGGACTTCAGGAATCATCAGGGAGAACGTCCCCATGCGGTCGAGGCATTCCATGACGGCCATTCCCCGCGCTCAGCGAGGAGCACGTACGGATCCTGGCTTCGTTTTGCAGGCGAGATGGGGGATCTGCCAACACCGGCAAAATCCCTCCTTCAAAATCCTATCGCCGGAACCTTTCTCGACGAACTCGAAACGACCCGAATGAGCAAGAGCTTCAAGATGCTGACCCTTCAAGCGATGCTGAGCGCCGATTGCCTTCCGGGAGAGATGGACATCGAAGAGCTGACAAGAGGCTTCGCGCGGATAGCACGGCGATCCGCCGGCCTGCGCGCCGAAGTGGAGACGGATCTTGGCGACGCCCTTGCTCTTCGCAGATATCTCGAGAGGAATCCGATCGACGCGTGGACCGGGGGCAGGGGAAACCGACGGGGCACTTACTATTTCACCTACGAGCAGGGAACATTCAGGACCTCCTTTGATGTGCCCGAGGAGCAACGAAAAGTGTTTCAGGACTTGGTTGAGGAAATCGTGGAATGGCGTCTCGCCGAGTATCTCGCACGGCCCTCCCGAAGCATCAGCTGAATCATGACGAGCGACTCACGACCCGATGCCCTTGGGCGCCGTTCCCTGTCGGCAGTTCTGAACCCAACCCCCTAAAACAGCATCTCCTGCCTTCCCTCGCTCGGGGCGGCCTGGGCCTTCTTTTCCGCGATCAAGCCGTTGCACAGGTCCACCAGATCGAAGAGATTTTCGAAGACGTCCGTTGCAGCGTCCCGGAGCCCTTCGTACCGCCGCGCACCCCACTTCGCTTCAAAGGCAAGGAGGCCGTCCCGGATGCCGTTCGCCAACCGGACGGCCTCCGCGTGTTTTCTCTTCTTGCCGGTAATATTCAAACAGCGATGCAGCAATCGAAGCCTGAGATATTCCACGAATCTGGGCAGGAAGTGCTGCACGACACAGACATCGCTGCCGCGGAAGTGGGAGGGCCATTGATCCAGGAGAACACCGAGCATGAAGCTCTCGAACGCATAGCAGAGGCCCTCTTCAACCCTTCCTCCCGGGTTGCGTTCAATAAAGGAAGCGGGGATTCTCATTTCCCACAGGCCGGCATGACAGATTTCGTGAGCAAGGGTGGAGAGCTGCTCTTCGGGGCCTTGCGACCAGACCCCGATTCCCTGTCCGAGTCGGATCCGTCCCGCCCACCGTGGATGAGGTCGGGTGCTCAGCGTCACCTCGTACCCAAGGTAGTACGCCAGGGCGGTAAGTTGCGCGATCCTGAGTCTGCAGAGATCCTCCCGGCCCAATAGGAGCCGTGTCCGGTAGTTGATGCTCCGTCCCATAACCTTCGCCTCCCCTGCCGTGCGTGCGTGTTGGCTATCTTCGATAGATCCTTGCCCCCAATCCTTCGGCTCCGGGGGGGGGCCTACCAGGTGCCGCCGTCGACCTTTCTCCTTGAACCGCGCAGCGTCACCACTTTGTCCGGGGAAACGTTGACCGGAGCATCGTCCTGCTGAGACTCGAAGCCCTTCTCCTTGTCCATCTCCTTGACGGACTTCACCTTTTTGAGTTTCGATGCGGCCTTCACGTCCCCCTTGTCTTCATCATAGAGATCGAACCACGGGTATCCGTATTCCGTGTACATCCTCGCCGATACGGGGGTGCCAGGGGGCTCGAGTCCCGTAATTTCCCGGAAATCCAGGCTGTTGACGATGTGTACGTAGACACGGCCGTAATGGTCCGGGTCCCAGGTGTCGATCCCGTGGGGGTCCGGGTAGATCTCTTGTTTCATCCTTCCTCCCGCGGCGAGGCCCATGGATGCACAGTAAACGGGACGCGGCTCTGCGACGAATGGCATGCAACGCTCAAAGAGCCTCTCGGGCGGCTCGTCCGGAAACCTGCCGGGCCTGGGTTCGTACACGATCATCTGGATGCCGCCGAAGACTTCCTCCCCGGTGATCTGCCCCTCGACCGTGTAGCCCATACCCAGGGGCATGGCCACGAACTGCTTGATGTACCCGTCCCCCGCGTTGATGCCGTCCAGCCAGGGCTGGTCGGGGCAGACAATGTAATCCTGCTTCGTCTTCTTGAGCGCCTGGTCCCATTTCTTGCCGGAGACCGCGTTGATCTTGCCCACCGCGATTTTCACCGCGTTGGGCTTCCAGCCCGCCGCATCGAAATTCAGCCAGAGCGCCTCTCGTTGGTACATGGGAATGAACAGGCCGCCGCGCTCTGCCCAGGCGGCCGGAACCCGGTCCCTGTAGTCCGCAACGTGGAAAATCGGGAAGTGCCCCAGGCCGGGGGGCAATGGGTAGGTGCTCCCGTCATCCGGAATCCTGAGTGTTCGCTGGAAGGAAACCGAAAAACGTTCCCCGATTCGTATGGACCGTCCGTCCGTGCTGACCTCTAGCATGGCTTTCCTCCTTTGCTTGTTACCAGTCCCCGTCTTCGACGATGCGAAAGATCTTTTCGAGCTGCTCTTCCTTCATGCCCCTCATTCGGCGGATCAGCCTGGCCATCTGGGCGGGCTTCTGCCGTATGATCGCAGGGATATCCGAGGCGACCTTTCCGGCCAGTGCGAGCAGCTCATCCGGATCCTGGCCGAGCTCTTTCGCGATGGTCTTGATCTTCTCCTCCCCGGGCGGGGGCAGATCCCCCCTCTCCACCTTGCTGAGATAGGTGGGGCTCATGCCCACCCGTGCCGCAAAACGGCGCAGGGAGTACGCTCGATCCTCCTTGAGACGTTTCTCCCGGAGCGCCCTTACCCTTTTCCCGAACTTGCTTTGCGCCACAGCCTCGGCCCTCTCTGTATATTGTTTAGTATACACTACACAATAGTTTCGGCAATGTCAACAAAAAAATTTACCTGGATCGGATCATCAGCGGGATTCGATTTGCATGGGCACACTATTGATTTCCGGCAGACCGCCGGCCGCGCCCGAACCGGGGCGGTTCCCCGCCCTTGAAATCCGTGGTGTATCCCCGGTCCTAGATCATCTCTTCGAGCGTCCGGAATGCGGGCCGCGCATCATCCGACGGGAATCCTTTCACCACGCCCTCTTCCAGAACTCGTGAAGCACTTGGCGGGCCCTGGACATGGCCACATACCGGGCGTTGACGTTGCAGCGTTCGTCTTCGGGATCGATGTCCGCGAAGACCACCACGTCCGATTCCAGGCCCTTGAATTTCCCGATCGTGGTGTGGAGGACGGCTCCCCGGCGATCGGAGGGGTCTTGCGCGATCGGCAGGCCGGCAATCTCATCGATCCCTGCCAGGAGGGAGTTCGCCTTCGTGTGGGGCGTGAGGATCGTGATCTGTTCGGGACGGATCTGCTCCGCCTCGATGTATTTTCGCAGCAGGGCCTCGATGGTCTCCAACGCCTTTCTCCTGCTTTTCTGGAGGTGGCGATCGACCGCGATGCCCTCGGGGCAGCGGGGGTGGAGTTCCATATCCACGTCCACGACTTCGCGTATCGCCTGGAAGATGATGCGGGTATTGCGGAAGTTGCAGTTCAGCGGAAAGGAGGGCCCGAAATCCGGGATGCTGCAGCCTCGGTCGAAGATCTCCTGCCTCGGATCGTAGAACACGACCAGCCTGCCCGCGTCCTTGTCCTTCAGGGATTCCTCGATGACGGCCCACCAGTCGCCGGCAAAGTCCTGGCCCTCGTCGATCACGATCCCGTCCCAGGGGCCGAGCTTTCCCGCACCCAGTGCCTCCAGCAGCATCATGGGAGCGCTCTCGTTCCAGAAGCGCACGGCCGCCTGGCGGTCGCTGCCGATCGGGACATCAAAGGGCCTGCCGAGGCTTTCGCAGGCCCTCCTGCAAAGGCCGTGAAAGGTATGGACCTCGACCGCCTGGGATTCCCCGCCCTCTCCTCCTCCATCCCAGCCGCTTACCGCCCTTGCCAGGTGCCTGGCCAGCCCCTTGTTGTAGCACATGAGAAGCACGCGCTTCCCCTGGCCGGCGAGCATCCTGGCCGCTTCCAAGGCCAGAACGGTTTTGCCGGTGCCCGCGCCTCCTGAAACCTTGAGCCTCGGGCTGCTGACGATCCCTTTCAGGGTGCCGACCTGCTCGTTTGTCAGGCGAACCATCCTCTGGGCATTCAACGCAAGCTGCGCGCCCAGGGATTCAACCAGGTGCAGTCTCGGGTGCAGGACCTGTTTCCGGAATTTGTCGAACTCCCATTTTTCCAGGGGGCCGGGAGCCGGTCGATCGCCCTTCCACAAATCGAAGAGGTCCCGAATCTTCGCCCCGAGCCGACCCATGTCGCTTGCGTCGATGACGATCCGGCGCGGCGCGTCCAGGGGCAGGTGCAGATCGTCCACAAAGGCGGCCGGAAACGCCACGGCGTGGCCGTGCACAAAGGGGAAACGGCCCTTGAGATGGGGCAGCACCGACGGGAGCCGGTCTCTGAGTTCCCGGACGAGGTCCTTGACCGTTCTTTGGGCCTGGCGGAAGGGATCTTCTTTCAGGGGCCATTCCTTGCCGTCGGTGCACATGCGGAACCATTGCCCCGACCCTGTCCGCCGGACCCCCTTCCCCTTGCACTCCACGCAAAGGAGGCCGTGCTCCCGGTGGAGGATGAGAAAATCCGCCTCCCCCTCGGAGGCCCTTTCCACCTCGAGATAGCGAAGTCCGTGGTACACAAAAAAATCGTCCGGGAGTTCGGCCCGCAAGGCCTCGTACAGGGCCGTCTCGGCTCCCATGCCGGGACCGTACTCAGGGGGAGCATCGGGGATCATGTGCGCCATGTTGTGCGTACCCTCCACGTCCTGAACATCGGAATTTTGTCGGCAAAACTATCGTCCCCGGCCCCGGAACGGAGCCTTCCGGGCCGCCTCCGTCGCTTCCTTCTCCTCTCACGAGGTTCACACACATCTTGACCGGACCCTTCCCACCCTCTAGAATCGGCCCCTGGACTGCATGCCTGAGCGAAAACGAGGGATGACAATGTATCAAACACTGACGGTTCTGGCCTTGTTCGCCTTTCTTTACAGCCTGTTTGCCGGGGGCATTCAGCGCACCTGGCTCAGCGCGGCCCTTGTTTTCTCGCTGTTCGGGTTGATGGCCGGTCCCAGCGGACTCAACATATTGCCCCTGGCGGCAGACCGGGAAACCATCAAAACCCTGGCTGAACTGACCCTGGCGCTGGTACTCTTCACGGACGCAGGAAGCGCCGATATCGATGTTCTCAGGCGCGTAAGAGCGCTCCCCATCCGGTTGCTGCTGGTAGGGCTGCCTCTCACCATTGGCGCGGGATATCTGGCGGGCTTGATCGTATTCAATCATGTTCCTGCGCTGGAGATCGCCTTGCTGGCCACCCTATTGGCACCGACAGATGCGGCGTTGGGCGAGCCGGTGATCACCAATCCATCGGTGCCCGCTGCTTACCGGGAAGGGCTGAATGTGGAGAGCGGGCTCAACGACGGCATTTCCGTCCCCGTCCTGCTGTTGTTTCTGACCCTGGCCACGGGCCGGGACATGGGAGGGCAAAGTACCGGCAATCTGATGCTGCACTTGTTCGTCGAGGAAATCGGTATCGGCCTGGTGGTCGGGTTCGGGCTGGTGCGGGTAGCGGCCTGGCTGGGACGTTTCGCCGGGACGCGGGGATGGCGCGATTCCGTGTGGTCCGAGGTCACCTTGGCCATGCTGGCACTGGGGTGCTTCAGCCTGGCACAGGCACTGGGCGGAAGCGGCTTCATTGCATCTTTCGTCGGCGGCTTGACCTTAAATCGGATTGTCGACAAGGAGGAAAAGGAGGAATTTCTGGGATACACGGAAAGCTTTGGCAACCTGTTGTCCCTGATCACCTGGACCTCCTTTGGCGCCTTGGTCGCGGGCCCCGCCCTGGCGCATCTCAACTGGCAGATCCTCATTTATGCCTTGCTCAGCCTGACGGTCGTGCGGATGTTGCCGGTCTTCCTTTCCCTGACCGGGTATCCCATGAGTACCGAAGCAAAACTGTTTACGGGCTGGTTCGGTCCCCGAGGCCTGGCCAGCGTGGTCTTTGCGGTGATCGTTCTCAATGCAGGGCTTCCCCACGGCAAGCTTGTGGTCTACGTCGCCGCGGTGACTATCATTTTCAGCATACTCCTACACGGGATAACCGCCAACCCCTGGGCCCGTGGTTTTGGTCGAAGAGAGGAAGAGCGCGCCGCCCGGACCCGAACGACTACTTGACCGGCGGCGTGCCCGCCGGTGCCTGTTTCGGGTTCCAGCCACCGCCCAGGGCGGTGTAGAGCTGGACGATGGCGGTCACGTACTGTTCCTGGGCGTCGGTGGCGCCCAGCTCCGAGGAGAAGAGGGATCGCTCGATGTCCAGCACCTCCAGAAAGCTCGTCATGCCCTCCTGGTAGCGGATCCAGGTGAGATCCGTGGCCGCCTGCGCCGCCGCCACCTGCCGCTGCAGAATCTCGTACATGGATTTGTTCAGCTGGACCGCCGCCAGGGCGTCCTCCACCTCGCGGAAGGCGGACAGGATGGTCTGCTTGTACTGGGCCAGGAGCTGTTTGGTGCGGGCCGCCTCCACCTCCACCCGCAGCTTGCTTCTTCCGGCGTCGAACAGGGGGCCCAGGAGGCCGGCGCCGATGGTCGCGAAGGCCTTATTGATGGTGTTGGTCACGCTGCCGCCCAGGTCGGCCGAGAGGGTCAGGGAGGGAAGGCGGCCCGCCTCGGCCACGCCGATGCGGGCGGTCTGTGCCGCCAGCAGCTGCTCGGCCTGGCGCACGTCCGGCCGTCGTTCCACCAGGTCGGACGGCACGCCTGCCGGCACCTCCGCAGGGAGCGCCTGGGCATCGATGGATCGTCCGCGGGGAATCGAGACCGGCGGTCCGCCCAGCAGCAGGCCGATGGCGTGCTCGGTTCTGGCACGGGCGAGTCTGAAACTCACCGCGCTGCCCTCGGCGTTGGTCAGCTGGATGCGGGCCTGCTGGAAGTCCACCTCGGACACCATCCCGGCCTCGTAGCGCGTTTTGACGATATCCAGGGACTTGCGGCGGGTTTCGACGGTGCTCTCCGAGATGTCCAGGCGTTTGTCGATGCTGCGCAACTGGAAGTAGGCGCCGGCGACCTGGGCCACCAGCGCGATGGTGACCGTTCGATAGGCCTCCTCGGTGGCCAGCAACTGATGCAGGGAGGCTTCGTTGGCGCGCCGTACCTGTCCCCAGAGATCGACGATGTAGGATATGTTCACAGACCCGGTTGCCGTGGAGATATCCTTTCGCCCGGACTGAGCCGTGTGATCGGCGTTGGCGCCGTATACGACGCCAGGATACAGGTCGGCTCGGGAAATACCCAGCTGTGCCCGGGCCTCTTCGATGCGTGCCATCGCCACGCGCAGGTCGAGGTTGTTCGCCAGGGCGGTGTCGATGAGTCCCACCAGGATCGGGTCGTTGAAGATCTTCCACCACTCGAGATCGGCGATGGAGCGGCCCGGCGGGGTCTGGCTGCGGTACGCCGGGTAGTCCGGAACCGGCGGCCGCACGTAGTCGGGGCCCACGGTACACCCCGCAGACGACAGGAGCAGCGCAAACAAGAGAAACATCGCCCGCCGCATCACCCTTCCTTCCGTTTCCACAGGCTCTCCAGCAGCCCGAACATGACCACGATGTAGGTGACCGCCACGATGATCTGGAACAGGCGCGTGTAGATCTTGATGCCGGCAAGCATGGTGTAGCCTGTGGACTCGCCCATGACGATCAGGATCCCCGACAGGGCCGTGCCGTATAGCCCGGCGGTTGGGGCCTCCGAGAACTTGCCCTGGCCCAGGGACAGGGTGACCAGCAGCATCAGCAGCGAGAAGAACCACAATTCGGGCAGGGCCACCAGTAGGTTGAACATCGCCAAGCTGACCAGCGCACCGCCGATGTTGGCCACGACGATGGCCAGCCCCTTCTTGAACCCCATCTTCAGATCGGCGCTGATGGTCAGGACGGCGGCGTAAATGGTCACGTCCAAGTAGCTGGTCCAGCCCATGGCGAAGCAGAGCGCCAGCAGCGGCCATATCGTCATGGCGCTGATGGCCGCGCTGCGGATGCGCGCCGAGCGGCTGGGCGCGGGCCTGGGGACCGGGGCGGCGGGGAGGGGGC
>WFRX01000214.1 GCA_015486285.1 bacterium | reverse complement strand
TCCGATGCCTTCCCCGAGGATTGTGCCGTCGGCGGCCTCGTCGAAGGCGCAAAGCCTCCCGGAGGTGCTCAACGCCTTCAGGGGCGAGAAGAGAAGGTAGGAGAGAAGGGTGTTGCCCCCCTGGACGCCGCCCACCAGGGCCAGGTCGCACCGTCCGCTCGCCAGTTCCCGCAAAGACAGATCGACGGCCACCAGGGAGGATGCACATGCGGCGTCTACCGTAAAGTTCGGCCCCTGAATGTCGAGGCGGTTTGCGATCCGCCCGGTCATCACGTTCGGGATGAGGGAGGGGACCACTTCGGTGTGAAAGGGGGGAAGGCTCGCCTTGAGCGCCTTCTTCACCTCCGCCAGCGTTTCGTCGGTGTAGCCTGGATGGAGCTTCTTCAGGATCTTGAGCGTCTGCTCCACCACCCAGCCGTGCTGGATCAGGGACATGTTCCCGGCATTGATGTAACTGCCCTTTCCAAGGATGAGACCGGTCCGGCTGCGGGCGGCTTCGTCCTGGAGATGGCCTGCGTCGGCGAGCGCTTCGTGAGCCGTGCGAAGCGCCAGGAAGTGGTCCGGTTCCCCGCCTTCCACGCTCCGGGGCATCACGCCGTAGTCGAGGGGCTGAAACCTCCGTTCCTCCTCCGTCAGGAACCCGCCGTGTTTGCAGATGACCCGGTCGGTATCGGTCGACTCGGGATCGTAGTACAGGGAGGTGTCCCAGTGCTCCGGCCGGGCCTCGGTGATGGCGCACACGCCTCTGAGGATGTTTCGCCAGTATGCATTCAGGTCGGGCGCCTTGGGGAATATGCACGCCATGCCGATGATGGCGATGTCTCGTGATCTGTCTTCCGATGACGCCATTTCTTTTCCTCTGAGGAGACTGCAGCCACCGCCTGCGAGGCGCGTGTTTCCCGACGGCCTCTGGCGGGGAGAGGGGGGTCGAATCGCTACCGGGCCGGATCGCTCCAGCCCTCGATATCGGTGATGATCACTTCGCCTTCGCCCTTTACGCCGTATGCGAGTTCCTCAACGAGCCTCTTCTTGCCGACTTCGGGGGGAATGAGCGTGAGCCCTCTTTTTGCGAATTGCCGTTTCAGTTCCGGGCCGACCATGCCCGTTTCCCATGGCCCCCAGTTGATCGAGACCACGCGCGCCGGCCACTTGGCGTCCAGATAGAGGGCCAGTTTGTTCAGGACCTCGTTGGCGGCCGCATAGTCGCATTGGCCCGTGTTGCCGAAGCTGCCGGCAACCGAGGAGAAGAAGACGACAAAGCGCAGGGACTCCGGCCTGAGCTTGCGGACGAGGGTGAAGGCGCTGTACACCTTTGTGTCGAACACGTTGTCGAACGACCCGGGCGATTTGTCCAGTATCATCCGATCGTCGATGATGCCGGCGCCGTGAATCACGCCGTCGATCCTGCCGAAACGCTCATAACAGCCGTCCAGGAAGCGGCCGAAGGCCTCGTCGTCTCGAACGTCCACGGAACAATATTCCGCGTCGGCGCCCGTGTCGGCCAGGGCCTGCAGGTTCCTGCGGATTTCCCTTTCCTTGATGAGACGGCGAAAGAGGCCTTCGATTTCCTGCAACCGGGGCTCGCGCCCTTCCCGTTTGCAGCGGTCGATCAGGGCCGCCTTGATTTCCGCCTTAGAGTGGAGACGGCTCGTGTCCGGCTCCTCCTCGCGGGCGGGCGCCGGGGTGCGGCCGACCAGGATCAGGCGGGGCCTGTACCGCTCCGCCAGCTCGTAGGCGACCTCGAAGCTGATTCCCCGGCCTCCGCCGGTGACCAGAATCACGGATTCGGAGTCGATCCGGGACACGGGCTCGCCCCGGACGTCCAGGGGGGCCCGGACAGGCTGCAGGGCGATGCGTCGGGACCCGTCGAAACCTACTTCCACAGGGCCTTCCTTCGTTCCGATCTCCAGGAGGATCTGCTCCGCGATCTGCTCGGGAGATAAATGGAGCGAGAAATCGACGACCCGCGTCTGGATCTCGGGCCATTCCCGGGACAAGGTTTTCATAAGGCCTTCGATCCCGGCCTGTCCCGGGAAGTACGACAGCCTCGAGCCGTTCTTCCTGGCGAACCGCCCGCCCATGGCCGTGACGGCCAGCACGCATCCGGGTCGGCTCCCCTTCCGGGCCAGGAGATCCTTGCCCGCGGATCGAATCAGGTAGAAGAGGGATTTTACCTCCTGGTGTATGCGTTTCTTCCACAGCCCGTTCCCATTTCCCTCCATGGCCTCGTTTTCCGGAGAGAGGGGAAGGAGATGCACGATCCCTCCTATGGGACCGGCGGTTTCCCGGATTTCTTGTACCATCCCGGAAACCTCTTCATCGCTCGACAGGTCGAGCTCGTAAATGTCGTTTTCGAGGCGTCGGGTCTTTTCGGCCGGCCGTATCCGCACCAGGCGCTGTCCGTAGGATGCGAGACGGTCGGACAGGATCGCGGCAACCCCTCTGGCATCTTCGGTGATCAGCAGCACCCCGGGGATCGGCAGGAGGAGCGGAGCGCCGTTGAGCGATACCTGCACCGGCTCGAGCCGGTACCGTTTTGCGGACTCTTCTCCTTGCCTGTCGCTCGGGGCCTCGCCCTCCACCTGTTCGCGTTCCGCGATCGCGCCCGGCTCTTCCCCTTGCCCGCTGTTTGCGTTGCGAGGCGCTGCCGCCGTTTCCGGTTCGGACGGCAGACAGAGCTGTTCGAGGATCCCCTGGACGGTTTTCTGCCGCGAGAGCCCATCCATGGCCCCTTCCAGGTCCGGCCGCCCTTCGGAGAGCAGCCACTGCCTGAGGTCCCCGAGGATCTCCACCCGCTTGATCGAGTCGATCCCGAGTTCGGCCTCCAGGTCCACCTCCGGGCCGATGATTTCCTCCGGATACCCTGTGCGCTCGCTGATCAGGCGTAACAGCCTTGCCCTGGCCCGTTCTTCCATCGTTCTCGCCGGCACGGAGCCGCCCGTGTCGGGTGCGGCCTCTTTTTCGGGCCGCTCCTTTTCCGGGGTTCGTGTCTCGATGGGGGGCGCTTTTTCCCCGGCATCGGGCAGGGGATGTTCCGCATCCTTCTGACGGTCGCGGAGGGCCTGCTCGTCCGCCTCCCTCAGGGCGGGCGCCGGGTCGGTTTCCGCGGCCCCCCGGCCGAAATAAGCAAGCATGACGGCCCGTTGGGTGTCGAGGAACCGGGCCATCAGCCCCTGGAAGCGCTCCATCACGCCGGAGGCATTTTCGCTCCCTCGTTGCGACGCGATTTCCCGCCCTCCTTCCGGCGACGGTCGCAAGGGAAGGGTAGACGGCCGGCCAGGCGAATCGGTATGTGCCCTCGACGGCATCGAGTCCCTCGGCCCCGGAGCGGACGTTGTCCGGGCCGCGGTCTTCTTCGGGGTTGAGGCCGGCTTTTGCAACGAAGCGGGGGGGCGGCTCCGGGCGCCGTCCACCCACCAGGAGGAGTCAGTGGCCTTGTGCCTCGAAAGGATAGGCTCTTGACGGTCCAGGTCCCGGACCTTGCGGCCCTGGTAGAGCCGATCGATTTGCACGGGGTACCCGTTCACATACAGGCTCGCGATGGACGACAGGAGTTGCGGCAAGGCGGGCTTTCCGTTGCGGTCCGTACTCAACGCCACAAAGGGGCGTCCTTTCAGGGCCTGTCGGGCCAGACCGGTAAGGATCGTGGAGGGGCCCACTTCCAGAAAGATCCTGCCCCCTGCATCATGAATCGACCTGAGTTCTTCTACCCACCGAACGGGCCTCTGGAGGTGATCGCCCAGATAGGCAGGGAGGCCTTCAGGGGTCGAGGGAATCTCGGCGGCCGTCACGTTGGAGAAGACCGGTTTGGCCGGGGGCTTCAAGGCGACACCCTGCAGATACTCGGTGAGCCGATCTCCTGCTGATGAGATGAGGGGCGAATGGAATGCGCAGCTCACAGGGAGCAGGCGGGTTGCGATGCCGCGGGACTCGATTTTCCGGAGTACCTCCTTCAGAACGGGGGTCGAGCCGGAAAGGACGGTCTGGTTCGGGCTGTTGTAGTTCACGATCCAGCAGGCGGCGTGTCCCTGCAGGATCTCCTCGAGCGCTTCAGGGGGGGAAAGCACGGCGGCCATCGATCCGGGAGCGTCCCCCTGGGCATCCTGTACGAATCTCCCCCTGGCTTCGCAGAGGCGATAAAGGTCGTCCTCCTCCAGGCAGCCTGCCGCCCACAAGGCGGTAATCTCGCCCAGGCTGTGTCCCGCCAGGATGTCCGGGTGGATCCCCAGGGAGGCGAGCAGCCGGAAGGCGCCCACGCTGGCGGCGGCGATAGCCGGCTGTGCGACCCGCGTCTGCATCAGGGACATCCGCTGCGTCCGCTCTTCCAGTTGGTTCCAGGCAGGAGGGGGGTAGATGTACGAACGGATCGGTTTGGAGTAGACCCCGGCGAGGCAGCGGTCCGCCCGCTCGATGCCTTCACGGACTTCGGAAAAGAGGAGAGCGAGGTCTCGCAGCATGTCAGGATACTGGGCACCCTGGCCCGGAAGCAGAAACACGATCTTTCCCTCGGGGCAGAGGGGACGGTCTGTGTAGTAGACCCCTTCGTGCGGAGTATGGGGTTCCGCCTCGGCTTCCTCGAGAACCTGCCTCGCCAAGGAAAGTTTCTTGCGAAGGTCTTCCGGCGAATGGGCCGTGATGCCGAGCCGAGTCCGGTTTTCCGGATTCGCTCCATTTTCGGTCGCCCTCTGCCAGCATGTAAAGGAAAGGTCCTTCAGCGAGGGCGGTTCGCTCCGGCCGACCCATTCCTCCACCCTGTCCAGGCCGTTGAGGAGCGCCGTCCTGTCCGGCTCGTTCCAAAGGAAAAGCTCGGTGGGCAGATTCGTTACGGGGATATCCCTTGGCCCCTCTTCCCCGGGCCGACGATATTCCTCGAGTACGGCATGGAAGTTGGTGCCCCCGAAGCCCATGGCGCTTACCCCGGCCCGCCGGGGAGTCCCCTCGTTCGTTCGGATCCAGGGCCTGGGCTCGAGGCTTACGTAAAGCGGGGAATCCTCGGAGGCGATCTCCGGATTCGGCGTTTCCACGCCGAGGGTCGGCGGGAGGATTCCATGATGCAGGGCGAGGGCGATCTTGATCGTGCTTGCGATTCCGGCCGTGCATTTCGTGTGGCCGATCATCGACTTCACAGAGCCGACCGCGCAGTGTTTGGGGGGCGTATGGGCCTCTCGGAGGATCTGATTCAGGGCCTGAAGCTCTTCCCGGTCTCCGGCGGCGGTCCCGGTGGCGTGGGCTTCGATGAGTTCGACGGTTGTCGGAGACAGACCGGCCTGGTCGTAAGCCCTCTGAAGGGCCTTTGTCTGGCCCTCGGCCCTGGGCGCGGTCAGCCCCTTGGCCTTTCCGTCGCTGGAGCCGGCCACGGATTTGATCAATGCGTATACCCGGTCGCCGTCCCGCTCCGCATCCTCGAGCCTCTTCAGGATGAGGACGCCGAACCCCTCGCTGATGACGATGCCGTCGGCGTTTTCATCCAGGCAACGGGGGACGCCGGTCGGTGTCAAGGCCTGTGTCTTGCTGAAGGCGAGAAACGCGAAAGGGCTCTGCATCGTGTCTGCGCCGCCGACGATGGCCATGTCGGTCGAGCCGCTCTCGAGTTCCCGTACCGCCAGGTTGAGGGCCGCCAGAGAAGAGCCGCAGGCCGCATCCACCGTGCAGTTGATGCCGCCCAGGTCGAAGCGGTTGGCGACCCTGCCGGCCGCCACATTGGTGAGTATGCCGGCAAAAGAGTCCTCGGTCCACTCGGGGAGGAACTCGCCCATCCTGTCCCTGATCGCTTCAGGGGAGAGCGGGATGCCCGGAATGGACTCCAGGTAGGGCAGGAAAGACCGAAAGGCGTAAGCCAGCCCCAGATCCGCGATGCCGCCCCCTGCGCCGAGGATCACCGCGGTTCGATCGCGGGGGAAGGGCCGTTCCCTGTAGCCCGCATCCTCGAGCGCGTCCCGGACCGTGAGCAGGGTCAGCAGGTGAAGCGGTTCGATCGAGGGCAGCGAGTTGGGCGGCATGCCGAATTCCATCGGTTCGAAGGGGACCGGTTCCAGGAATCCCCCCCACTTTGAAATACTCTTGTCCGGGGCCTTCGGATCCGGGTCGTACCAGATGCTCCAATCCCATCTCTCCGGCGGGACCTCCCGGATCGCGCAAACCCTGCGCAGGATATTTTCCCAGTAGGTATCCACATCTCCGGCGCCGGGCAGGAGGCACGCCATGCCGATGATCGCGATGTCGGAGTGCGCGCTTCCGGACGCAGAGGGCCGCTGCCGCTTGGGTGCCGACGCCGAAGGCGCGAGTCTTTCCGTAGCCCCCAGCGAGATTTCTTCATGAAGCTCTCTCAACGTGCAGACCCGGTTGTGCATGGAGGCGAGCTGGCCCATCATGTACAGCCCGCGTGTCCTCTGCTCCTCCGGGCCCAGGAGCGAGTATTCCGCCGGATCGGGCCCTTCCTGCAGCCTGCCGCGAGAGGCGACCCAGAGCCTGCCCTGAATCGTTTCTTCCAGGCGGGCCTGGAGTTCGGCCCCGGCGATCCTCCGGTCGAGGAAAGACCGTTTTGCAGCCTCGAAGGACTCCACGAAGGGTGTTTCCGCACACCGGATGAGATGGCCCGGTCCGAGTTCGAGAACGGCCGTATCCGCGCAGGCAAGGGCCTGGGCCTGGAATTCCTCGGCGATGGCGCCGGTCGTCACGGCTTCCCGTGTGAACATGTAGGCCGTGCCGAGCTGGACGCCCAGACGGACTCCCAGCGGAATCAGGGGGGCGGCCAGCCGGGCGATCATGGCGGCGGAAAGGCCGTCGTGGATTCCCCCGGCAAAGAGGATCCGGCATTCCGGGCCCGCCTCCGGGTTTTCCCGCAGATAGTCCTCCAGCACCTTGCACATGGATTCCCAGAGGGTGAACCCGCTTCGGGGGCCGATGTGGCCCCCGCACTCGCTGCCTTCAAAAATGAATTTTCGCGCCTCCTGCGCCAGGAAGAGTCGGAGCAGCCCGGGGGAAGGGACGTGAAGATAGGTCTGGATGCCCAGTTGCTCGAGGGCGCGCGCCTGGTCCGGTCTGCCGCCGGCGATGAGGGCAAAGGCGGGGCGATGCGCCTCGACGGCCTTCATCTGGGAAGAGCGAAGCGACTCGTCGATAAAGCCGAGGAGACCGACCCCCCAGGGCCTGTTTTCCAGGAGCGCCTTCGTTTGTTGGAAGATCGGTTCGAGATGTGTTCCGGGAAGCATGGAGGCCGCCACGAAGGGCAGGGCGCCGGCTTCGGCCACCGCCTTGGCGAACTCGGGGGAGTCGCTCACCCTGGCCATGGGCCCCTGTACGATCGGGAACCGGGTCCCGTGAGCCGATGCGAGGGCCCCTCCCGGGGCGAGGGGGCGCGCCTCCGCCGCAATGCGGATCGAATCGGATTCGCGTGTGTTCAGGGCTTCGAGGAACGCATCCAGGTCCTCGAACTCCCGGGCCGTCTCTTGAGCGAAGGCGGCGTCCTGTCCCAGGAGCAGGAGGTTTTCCTCCGGATCATTCCAGCCGGCTGCGGCCGAGATCTCTTTCATCCAATGGTCCCGCTTTTCTTCATAGGAAAGGGTCGGATCGGCATGGATGAGCGCCTCTCGTTCTTTCAGGCGTTCCGCGGCACGGGTGTCGGGCCGGAAGTAGACCCGCACCGGGGCCCCGAGGGATCGGCCGACCACGATCGTTTCGCTTCCGTCCATTGCACGGATCCGCTGCCTGACGGAATCCGGCAGGCCCGATTCAGGGAGCAGCCAGACGGCCGCGTCCAGGCAGATCCCGGCCGCCCCGGCCGTATAGCACGCGGATTGGGTGTACCTCCCGATGCCTCCCCGAGGCCAGCAGGGAAGTCGGAACTCCCGCTGGAACCGCTGCAAAAGGATAAAGGTGCCGTCCGTACCGATCCGGCCGCCGGCCTCATTCCCCTTCAATACGAAGCCGTCCGGGCCCAGATCCGCCGCCTTGCGCGCTTCCCGGATGCTCACGGCCTCTACCAGCACTTCCAGGCCCCGGCGGTGGAACCGTTGCATCGCGGACCGGATCTCATCGCGATCCAGCGAACCTGAAATAATTGCGATTGTGACGTTTTTCGGCAGCTCCGCGCGGGTCCACTCCACGAAAAGATTGGGGCTGGACGGCAAAAAGACGCCGCAGGCCGCTGCCCTCTCCCGGCCGAGCCGCTCGAGGGCCTCGAGGCCGGGAGAGGGTTGCGTCGATTGTTCGAGGTCAAGAATGCCGACGGCCCCGGCACGGGAGGCCGCGACGGCCAGTGCCGGGTCGGCAAGTCCGGAAGGTGTGAACACCAGGATGCTTTTCGCCGTCATTCCGATCCTTCTCACAGGTTTCTCTCAGGTTGCTATTTCAGTTCCAAGGCATCAAAAACGCCTTTTGCGGCATGCATACATGATCCGATCGGACTGTACTGTGTTCACCACGGGGCCCTCTGGCTCCCGGCGCCTATGGCCTCCTCGAGGGCGGCCTTGTGGCGTCGAATCCCCACGGGCCATGGTTTCCTCAAAAAAACCAACTGTTACAGGCAGTTATAATAGCAATTATACGGTATAACGTAAGCACCCGTCAACCGAATTTCAGGGCTTCGATCGTGTCGGGATATTCCCTTTCGTAAGCCGGCTCCCGCGGACCCCGGCCGTCAGGAAGCCGCAAATTCGGCGAATGCCTCGCAGGGGCCGCCCGATCGCAGATGGTGCGGAAACCGTCTCGCGTAATACAGAAATTGTAATCAGTCGCCCGCCTTGATGCCCCAAGCCGCCTTCCTTGGATGTGGGGAAGCATGGCGATTGTTCCATCCTTCCCCATTTCCAGAGGCGCAGGCCGCCGCCGGTATGCGGAAGGACTGCAAACATGGGGCCATCGTTTGGCGAGTCGCCGAGGAGCGGTAACAGCCCCTCCCGGAAGCCAGGCCGATCCCGGGCCCCTGTCGAAAGAGCCATGTATCCCTTGAAGGCTTGTGGCCGTTCCCAACGATGCGATTTTGTGGATAGAGCCGATGCCGGCCGCGGCGGCGCCGCAGTCTTCCAGGGGGCCCTGGAATCAGGCGCCTTCCCCCCAGGTCTTGCCCGAAAAGGTCTCGTAGGTTACGAATTCCTTCAATTCTTTCCTGGGCGGGGCCTTGGGATCGAAAGCGGGGTGGCCCAGCGGGAGGATCTCCACGACTTCGAAGCCTTCGGGCACTCCCAGGATCGTCCCGGCCTTCTTGTGGTCGATCGCGCCTACGTGGACGGTCCCCAAGCCGAGCGAATGGGCGGCCAAGGCGATGTTCTGGGCGGCAATCCCCAAGTCGAACATGTACCAGTCCCCTTTGTCCGTGGCGAAGCTGTCGCCGTACTGGCCCGACTTGCCCCGCTCTCCGATGAGCACGAGAAGGACGGGTGCCTGGTCAAAGCCCTTCGCCGCGGGGTTTTTCGGCATCAAGGTTTCTTTCAGGGCCTGTTTTTCCGCGGTATCCGTTACGATGATGATCTTCCACGGTTGGACATTCGTCCAGGAAGGCGCCCATCTTGCCGCTTCCAGCACCTTGGTCAGGGCTTCCCCGGAAACCGCCTCTTCCGTGAACCTCCGCACGCTGCGGCGTGCCCGGATGGCATCGAGTACGTTCATTTCGAATCTCCTTTCTTGCCTCTTCCTATTTAGATTTCCTCATTCTTTTCCTTCTTCATTCTCAGGGTTCCTGCTTTCAAGATGTTCGGAACCTCCCCTTATCGCTGATCGGTCCGTCCCCTCATGGTTCGCCTGTCCGGGGTGGAGTCGTCTCTTTGCGCCGCCTCATGTCCGTCAAAGGAGGAGGAGGGCCTTGCGGAGCACATCGTCCGGGTCGGTGCCGAGGATCCGGATCATCGGCTCCTTCCCGATGTCTCCCCGGTCATAAATGAGATCGGGGG
>WFRX01000213.1 GCA_015486285.1 bacterium | reverse complement strand
GTCCAGAGGAGGGCTCCCTTCCATGACCGCGGGCACCGGGAGCCCCAGGAGATGGGTCGCGAGGGGGGCCACATCGAGGAGGGACATCGCCTCCAGGCGCCGGCCTTCGACGAAGGCGGGGCCCACGCCCACAAAGACGCCCTCCGGTCGATGGACTCCGACCGGTTCGGGTCTTCTGCGGGTGGTCGCGTCGGAGGCGAGAATCGAGACCAGCCCTCCGTCCCACAGCGACAGGGTGAGATCCGGCGCCAGGGGCCCATGGGGGCCGGGGAAGGCCTCCTCCCGCCTCCACACGCGTTCGACCAGAGGCCCGCCGGTGGTAGGGCTGCGGATCTCGGAAAGCCCGGCTATGATTTCCTCCACAAGACGTCCTTTCTCCTCTGTACCCGAGGTTCGGCCTTCTGCGGCCCCGACAGGCAGCACATGGATCCCGTTGCTCGACGGGGTGGCGGCAAAGGCGCGGGTCCGGTCCCAGTCCATCTCGAAGGTGTGCCGGGAAATCCGGGCCATGCCCAGGTGCCGCCGGTCCGTCGCCTGCGGGATTTGATCCGTTTTCCAGGCGAGCAAACCGGTGTCATGCAGCCATTGGTTGACGAAAAAGATGTCCCGGCTCTCCCCGAATCCGTGGTCTGAGACGATCAGGAGATGTGTATCCGTTTCCATCCGGTCCAGCAGCCATCCCAGGGTTCGATCGAGTTCGCCGTAGTACTCGAGGCAGGCTGCGAGGATCGGATCCCCCTGCCCGGCTTCCTGCGGGGCCTCGGCCCAGGCGGAAAGGATGGGCCAGCAGAGATGCTGGATCTTGTCCGTTCCGTCGAACAGGATCGACACGATTTCGGTGGGGGCTTCGTCCATGAGATACGAGAGGATCCTGAACCAGTGGCGTTCCCGCCGGGTGTGGCTTTCCACAAAGGCAAGCTTCTCCTCGGCCGGGCATCCCTCGACCGCCTTTTCCTCGTGCGACATATCCAGGACGAGGGCCTTCAAGTCCAGGTCCTTTATGTTCCGTACCTCGTCGTACAGGCCCCGGGGATGGCAGGCGAGCTTAAACTGCCGCCATGTGAGCCATCCCCCGCTGATCATCGCACCCTGGATCGGTAGGGGGGGGAAGGTTACCGGGAAGTTCAGGACCGTGGCCCTTTTGCCCTGGCGGTTCGCGATGGACCAGAGGGTCTCCGCCTGTATGTGGCTGGACAAGGCAAGGCGAAGATGAAGGGAGTCGGCGGATTCCTTCTGGAAGAAATCAAAGACGCCGTGATGGCCGGGGGTGCGGCCCGTCGCCAGGGAGGTCCAGGCCGGCGGCGTGAGGGGGGGGATGATCGACGTGAGATCGGCGCGAACACCGCGCCCGATCGCCTTTGCAAGGTTCGGCATGATCCCTTCCCGCATGAGCGGATCCAGCAGGGAAAAGGTGGCCCCGTCCCATCCGATGAGCATCAGTTCTAAAGCCACGGTTCGTTCTCCTGCACTCTCGAGATGTGTTCGCCTCCAAAGCTCATTGGAGGTGTCCGTGGAAGAAATCCACGAGTTCATCTATCCGAATGTCCCTGACCTCTCTCTGCCCGATTTCGGCAAGAAACTCTGCAAAGGGCAGGGGGCGTCCATAGTGTTGTTCCACGTTCGTGCAGAGAATGACGATGTCGATCGATTCGAAACCGAGGTCTTCAATGAGGTAGGTCGACCCCGATATCGGGTCGCTGTATTCCCAGTCCTCGGACAAGGAATTGAGGAGGCCGATAAGGTCATTGAAGAGCTGTTCTTTGGACAGTGTCGACATCTCGAATCTCCTGTGTTGCAAGCCATGTCCAGGCCACGATCCAGTCCTTCTCCCGCCGCGTGTGTACGACTGCCGGCTTCGAGGGGCGGGCCGATGGCCCCTCTTCCTTCTCGGATGACCAGGAGGCGAGAAGCGTTCCCGGCTGTCTTCCCCACCCGACGATCTCAATGGTGCACGGCCCGGACGGCGTCCCGCCATCGAGCGCCCCGGCCAGGCTTTTCCTGGCACAGGCGAACCGGGCACGCCATTCTTCCCGTTCCGGCGGCGGCCGTTCTTCGATAAGTCGCGCCTCGCCCGCGGACAGGCCGCCGGCGTCCCGACCGTCCCCGGCATCGGGCAGCCCGGCCAGATCGACACCGATCCGGCGAGTGTCGCCCTTCAGATCCTGGGCGAACGCCAGAGCCCTGCCGCTGTGGAACGACAGGGACAGAACGGGCCGCAGGCCCGCCAGGCGCGGATGGCGTCTCCAGGGCCCCTCGATCCGCAGCCGGCCCGACGGGTCTTGAACCAACACGATATCTCCGGGGCCCAACCGGATCCCGGTCTCGATTCGGACGAGATCCCGGAAGGCGTCTTTCGCCGCCGTGCGGCCGAGGAGCCATGCGCTCTGTTGCTCCTCGCTTCCCTCCAGGGCATCGTAAGCATCCCGCTCCTCCGGGCCGAGAACGATGTGAGCCCAGACCTTCTTCCAGATTCCCTCCGCCCGTCCCAGCGGATTCCGGAGCGAGCGGCAGGCAAAGGGCCCGGGGGGGTCGGATGCGCGCATCACCGCCCCCCAGTCCTCGCTCAGGGCCTCCCGGATCGGATCCTTCCAGAAGCGGTGGAAAGAGGCGGGTAGATCGAAGCGCTTGTCCTCCCAGCCCTTGACGGTCATCCAGGGCTTCCCCTCCGCTGTGAAGAGTTCGATATCCGACCTTACCTGAAGGTGCCCGAAGAGTTCGATCCTGGCCCGGCATGCGATCCTGGCCCCGGTCTCCTGCAGCGGTCCGTACAAGGTCAGTGTGTCGCATCGGTACGGGAAGACGATGAAGCCGGTCTCCAGCCGCTCCGCGGTCCAGAATCCCACCAGTTGCCCTGCCGCGTCCAGGACCAGCGGGTCCATCCGGAAGGCGGGAGCCGGCCGGTCCCGAAGGAGGCGGTCGAAAGAGAGGACCTCGAAGGTGGCCGTTGCGCCGTCCTCTCCGCACCGGTCCACGGACTTGACGGCCTGGAAGGCGGGCCCATGGAACATGCCCTCCGGGTACAGGCGTTCCGGGTCCCATCGGGAGGGCCGTTCTTCCTTGAGGCGAAAGGCGCTTGGTTCAGGAGGGAGAGGATACTGTTCGGCGAAGCGAACCACGGCGGTCATGATGGGCGCGCCGGGAATCGGTTTGCTCAGCGGTGCGTCCGCGGCCTCCCGGACCTGTATCTCCACCTCCGGCGTATCGCTGTTCAGCGCAATTCTCCGCGCTTCCACCTCCAGGGTGAACCCCTTTTCGTCCACCGGAATCCATCGATGGGTACGGATATCGCGCAAGCCCACGACGAGTCGTTGAGGGACGAGCAGGGAGGCCGCCTCGGCCATCATTTCCATGCTCACGGTGAAGGGGACCACGGCCAAACCCCTACGTTCCGGGTCCAGGGAGGAAATCGGACCGGACAGAACGTGGTCGTTGAGGTACGGATCTTCGGCGAAGGAAAAGGTTCGGCGGCACCGGAGGGTATCTTGATCCCGGAAAACGACCTTTCCGGCCAGAGGGAGGCTTTCGTCTGTGGGGATATCCATTGGCCGGTCTTGCGCCGGCGTGTTGTCCGGCCTCGATTTTCCGGCCTCCCCCTCCAGGTATTCGATCAGAGAGCCAAGGGTTTTTTGCCGACCGGCCTGTTCCAGGTCGAGGTCCCGCCCTCCGGCGTATTGGGCCTGATAGATGCCGAGGATCTCGACCCGCTTGATCGAGTCGATGCCCAGTTCCGCTTCCATGTCCAGGTCCAGTCCCAGCATCTCGATGGGATAGCCTGTTTTCCTGCTCACCAGTTCGAGGATCCGTTGAGCGACATCGTCCGGGCCCTTTCCCGTTCCCCCGGCCGGCACGGCCGCGTCTTGTGAGGCGGATGTCTCGGGAGCCGCCGGAGAAGGCTCGGAGGGCGCCGAAGGAGGCGTCGGGGAATCCGGCGGTCCGGCCGGCCCGGATCCGGTTGACGAGGACGCGCCGCCGGCGGACTGTCCTGCAGGGGGCCCCTGCAGGTATGCCTCCATGACCTCCTGCTGAAGTTGAAGGAAGGCCTCCATGTTCTGGAAATAGCCATCCAGCACGTCGTCCCCGACCGGAAGGCCGTCTTTCGGAAAGGGGATCCCCTCCGGCATCCACGGCATGCCTCCTGGGCTCGGAGACGCAGCGGCAGGGGGGATCCCGGGTCCTCCGGTTGCGGCCCTGTCCGCGGCAGAAGGGGCCTCCATGCGGAGCCCTTCGGCCGGTCCTGCCTCCGCTCCGGCCCGAAGGGCCTCGGTAGGGTGGACATCCATCCGGGGCAGGCCCATCGAGAGGGTAAGCCCCCGGTCTTTATCGAGCCCCAGCAACTCCTGGTCTGCCTTGGCGTCCAGGCTGAGCGCCCGGACGCCCCTTGTTTCGTAAAGGGGCAGAAGATTCAGGGGAATTCTCTGTGCCGCCAGGATGGCGAGCAGGTGGTGAAGCTGATCGAGCCCGGTCCTTCGCGGCAGGTTGGAAGGGACGGCCAGGAAGGGTCGGCCCCGCAGGACGTCTTCCACAAAGGCGGTGAGATTTCCACGGGGACCCACTTCCACAAAGGTCCGGTACCCCGCCTCGTAAAGGTTGTCTACCGTTTCCCGGAAGGCGACCGGCTCGATCCAGTGGTCCGCGAGGAGGTCCCGGACCGCTTCCGGATCTTCCGGGTAGGGTCCCTTCAGGGTGCAGGACCAGACGGGGACGCGGGGCCTCGAGATGGGAAACCGCTGGAATACCTCCCGCAGCCTTTCGGTCACCGGTTCGAACAGGGGGGTGTGGTAGCCGCGCCGGAACGAAAGGGGCTCGCACAGGATGCGGTGTTCCTTGAGGGCGGCCGTCATCCTCTCGGCGGGGCCCTCGGTGCCCACGAGAACGACTTGGTGGGGACAGTTGTCCATGGCGATATAGAGGGGAGCGATCTTTTCCTCTTCGAGGATCTTCTCCACGAAAGCCCGGTCCGTTCCCGCGGCAATCATCACGGCCTCCGGGATCTTCCCGTCCCCTTCCATGGACTCGATGACCCGGTTCGTTTCCATCACCAGCTCTTCCGAGATCCCCTCCAGAATCCCCGAGGCGAGCATGCTCGAGTACTCGCCCGAGCTGTGACCGAGCATCACGGCAGGCTCGATGCCGAGTTCGGTCAGGAGCCCGTAAAGGGCCTGGTTGGCGGTGAGGACCGCTTCCACCGCCACGTCGAGCCGCCAGAGTAGCCTGTCGGCCGCTTCCTCGTCCTGTTTTCGGAAGGCGGGGCGGGGGAACACGGCGTCGCTCGGGAGGTAGGGCTTCCCCTGCCGGAGGAAAGAGGCGTCGGCCCGGTCGAAACAGGCCCGTACGCCCGGGAAGTGCACGCACAGGTCGGTCAGCATGTTCGGGTACTGGGCGCCTTCGCCCGGGAAGAGGAAGACCAGCCGGCCCCTTTCGTCCAGGGGCGCATCGAAATAGTAGATGCCTTTCCGGTCTTTGATCTGGGTCCGATTCGCATCCGCGAGCCGCTCCCGGGCCCGGGCGAGCTTCTGGAGAAGGTCGTCCCTGGAGCGGACCACCAGGGATAGGCAGGGATGCCGGAAGGTGGTCCGTCGGAAAAGGGTGTATGCAAGGTGCCTCAGCCCGCTCCCGGGAAACTCCTGGAGGTAGTCGGTCAGCGCCTCACATTTTTCGATCAGTTCCCGCCGTCCCTCCCCCTCGATCAGGATCAGTTCGGAATCCCATTCGAGGAGGTGTTCTTTCTTGGGCGCTTGCGGCACGGGGTGTTCTTCCAGGATCACGTGGGCGTTGATGCCTCCGAACCCGAAGGCGCTCACGCCGGCCCTTCGCGGAAATTCCCCGGAGCCGTGAATCCACGGGCGGGCCGCCGTATTCACGTAGAAGAATCCCCGTTCCAGGTCGAAGGAAGGGTTCGGCGCCTTACAGTTGATCGTGGGGGGCAGCACCTTGTGGTACAGGGCGAGCGCGGCCTTGATGAGGCCGGCCGCACCGGCGGCGGGCAGGAGGTGTCCCACCATGGACTTCACCGATCCCAGGGCGCAGGGGGCGAACAGGCCCGGCCTCCGGCCGAACATCTCCTGTATGGCCTGAATCTCGGTCTCGTCACCCACCTTTGTTCCGGTGCCGTGCGCCTCCATCAGCTCTACGGTCGCCGGGTCCACCCCGGCATCTTCATAGGCCCGGCGAAGGGCCAGCAGGGCGCCTTCTTTCCGGGGAGCGAGCAGGCCCGCCCCCTTTCCGTCGCTCGATACGCCCACGCCCCGGATC
>WFRX01000212.1 GCA_015486285.1 bacterium | reverse complement strand
GTCGGTCATCCGCCATTACGAAGAAAAGGCCGTCATCAGCTTGTCGCAGGGATCCTCGGAGCTAGCCAGCCTGGTGGTCAACGAAAAGGCCCTCCCCTACCGGGGCGAACCCTTCGAAAGGGTGCTCGTGAACGCCTACAAGGCGGAAAACTACCTTTTCATGGGCGACGACGAAGGGGCCCGCGTGGAAATACGCAGGAGTTATGCCCGCCAGAGGGAAAACCAGAGGCTGTACCGGAAAGAGGTTCGGCTCCTTCAAGAAGAGACGAGAAGAAGGGGGCTCTCGTCCCGACGCATCGCTCTGGCGGTAGAATCCGCCTACCAGGACCAGGAGGCCCAGGTCCGCCGTCTGAAAAGGCTCTATGAGAACACCTTTGCGTATTACCTCTCGGCAATCGTCTACGAAAGGAACCACGAGTATAACGATGCCTATATCGACCTGACGAAGGTACAGGCCCTCCAGCCCGGGGTTCCGTATGTGGAAAACGATCTTCTGCGGATGGCCCGTCTTTCGGGGCTCAGCGACAGCCTGGAAATGTGGGAAAACCGGCTGGGGAAAAGGCCCCGCCTGCTGAACAGGCAACAAGAAGGCGAAATTCTGATCTTCTTCGGTTGTGGAATGGCGCCGCGGAAGACGCAGGTCAGCATTTCCATGTCCATTCCCGACGTGGGGATCATTGCCCTCGCCTTCCCCAAGTACGAGCCGGTCCCGAATCCGATTCGCTACGGGGCCCTCTACGACCGCCGGGGGCGCTACTACGGCAGGACCTTCGTCTTAACGGACCTGGAGGCGACGGCGATCCGAAACCTGCTCGACCGCATGCCCGCACTCGCCTTGAAACAGGTCCTTCGGGCGGCCCTCAAGGGCGCACTGGTGAAAACGGCGAAGGATGAAGGTGGATGGGCTGCGGAGCTGATGGCGAACCTGTTTGCCAGCTTCAGCGAACAGGCGGATCTACGGTGCTGGCAGACCCTTCCGCAAAATATCCAGGTGGCCAGAATTCCGCTGCAGGCAGGCAGTCATGAACTGGTGTTTGCTCTTCACGGCAGATCGGGCGAAAGGGTCGCCCAAAGGGCCTTTCACGTAGAGGTCCGTCCTGGGCAGATGATCTTCGTCAATGCACGGACCGGACCGTGGGACCTCATCGGCTTCAACGTGTTTCCGTCTGGCCAGAGCGCCGGCAACGAGGTACAATAGGGTCGGCACAACCCACCATCGAATTCCGGGGAGGCGAGAACGATGCGAATCAAAACCGGTATAGGCCTGAAGGCGGTCTCTATGCTCTTGCTCGCTCTCATGGGGCTTCTGTCCCCGGCCTGCGCTCCCACCACGACCTCCAATGTAGCGGTCGGACAGATCACGGACGGGGAAGAAGGCCAAGGCCTGGAGAAAGATTACATCATCAAGGACAAGGCCCTGGCCGGACGAATCGACGTCCTGGACGTGAAGGCGAGGCTTACGGGGAAGTTCCTCGAAGGCCTTGCCATGGTGCACAACCGCAAGAAGCGGACGGTCGACTTTGAGTACAAGTTTGCCTGGTTCGATGACTCCGGATTTCCCGTGGAATCGAACGTCTCCCATTGGACCCCGGATCGGCTGTACGGGAAGGAATCCAGGTGGATCCGGGCGCTTTGTCCCAAACCGGGGGCCACCGGGTTCAAGGTCATGATTCGCGCACCTCACCCCATCGAGAGGTAAGCCCTGGAGCGGCGGAGACGCAACGGCTGCATTGCCCGCAAACGAAAAAAAGGGGAGGATTTCGATGAAACCTGGCACCAACGCACCGGCCCTGGTCCTCGTTCTCGTTCTTGCGTGTTGTACCTGCGGCTGCCGGAGCAAGGTACGATACGGAGACGCAACGGCCGTGGAAACCGTAACCGAGGACTTTGGCTCGACGGACCTGCAGATGATCGCCAAGAAGATGGTGGATTCCCTTCTCACTTCGCCCGCTATCCGGCAGAGCCACCGGCCGGTTCTCCTGGTTTCTTCCATCAAAAACAAGACGGCCGAACACATCGATACAAAGGCCATCACGGATAAGATCCGCACCACCCTGATCCAGTCCGGCAAGGTACAATTCACCGCAGCCGAAACCCGCCCCGAGATCGCGGACGAGCTTGCCTATCAGCGTGATTCCGGTTACGTGGACCAGGCGACGCGGAAGGAGGCGGGCAGGCAGGTCGGCGCCGATTTTCTTCTTACCGGAGAGATCACCTCGATCACCAAAGAGCGTGACAGGTTGAAGGACGTTTACTACAAGATCACGATGAACCTCGTCAACCTCGAAACAGGTCTGATCGACTGGGCGGAAGAAAAGGAGATTCGAAAGGATCGAAAAAGGCCTCTCGTCGGCTGGTAACGAAAGGCGGGTCCATTCCTATGAACCACCTTACGAAGCGTCTAAACACCTTCCTCCTGCCGGTCCTCCTGGTCGTTCTTTGCCTCCTGGTCCGGACAGCATGTTGTTCAGCCGAGGACACCCGGCAAAAGACCCGCCGCCTCTGTTGCGGTTCCGCGCCCAACGGAATCGTATGGCACGGCTCGAATCCGCGTATGACCTTTGAAGAACTGGCCGCCTATTGCGGCCCCATACTCTGGTTTTCTCCGGATGAGCCGTTGCTGGACCTCACCCGGAACGCGCGGCTTCGCATCCCGGAACCCGTGCCTTTTGAGCCGCCGTCCGACACCCCCGTCGTCTACTATCGGGTCACGAAGCTTCTGTTGCGAGAAGCAGTATCCAAGGGGGCCTTTGATCCCGACCCGACCGACAAAAACGCCTCTGTCCTGCATCTGGATCGAATCGGCGGCATTCTACTCGACTATTTTTTCTACTATTCCAGCGAAGAAGGCCTCGGTCGCCATCCACACGACGTGGAATCGGCCGAGTTCATGCTCGAAGTCATCAACAACCCGGAATGCCCCGGCTGCGAGTACGCCGTCTCGATCCAACGCGTTACCGCCAAGGCCCATGGCCTCGACTGGTATGACAACACACTGGACATCCACGAATTGACATCCCTTCCGCTCACCCTTCTGGTCGAAGAGGGCAAGCATGCCACCTGTACGGATCGCAACGGCGACGGGTACTACTCCCCCGGTTATGATGTGAACAGGCGCATCAACGATGCCTGGGGCTGCCGAGATGTCATTCGCACCGGCTCCTTGTTTACATCCTCCTACCAGGGATGGATGACAAAGGTCAGGAGGCCGGGCACCCTCGTGGTGCCCCCTCTCCCCAAAGACAGTCTGCTGTACGATGATTTCATTCACGACCACCGCGACCTGTTGCACAAGCCATCCTACGTCCTGAGGCCTTTCCCGAGTGCGGAGCCTGCCCGGGGCGACCCCAAGCTCTTCAGCCTCATCGCCGACAAGGGCGATCCCCACTGGCCCGAAGTGGAGCCCGACCGGGACATTCTCAAGGTAAAAGACATCCTTCTGAACGAGTCCTTCACCAAGTCCTTCGGCGTGGCCTACCGCTACGACGGGCGCAACGGTGTATCCTTCGTGTTTCCCCTTCTCCTCGTCAAAAACGTGGAAGAACCCCTGACCGGCGGCTGGCTGGTCAATCGAATCTACATTCGAGCCAAGCAACACTGGGACGACTACGGCTGGAACATCCTGTACACCCGATCCGCGTCTCGATGGATGGATCCGTATTTTTCGGTTGGGGTTGAGATCGAGAACGACAGGGTGCAGGGCCGAACCGAAACGACCCCTCATTTTGCCTTTGAAACCGGCGTCAAATTCCGCGCGAACCTGGCGCACACACCGGCCAAGTTCATGACCTTTCTGACCGATTTCTGGGGACTGCGCGTCGGCCTCAAGTACCTCGGGTTTGCTGCGGTCGACGAACTGGCCTTCGTCGTCGAAGTGGGTGCGGGAGTCTGGTAGGAGGCGTCACTTCCGGAAAAGGCGGTCAGTGCCTGTTCCAGAAACCCCGCCCGCCGATATAGTCGCCGAGCCGGAACTTCTTCTTGACGAGCTTGACCTGCCAGGGGGTTTCCTCGCCCGGCAAAACGCGGACGGTCTTTCTCCGTTCCACATAGCCCCGTTTTCGAACAGAAAGCAGGTAGGTGCCGGGGGCGAGTACGAGACTGACCGGACTTTCGCCGGCGGGGACCCCAAACAGGAGGACCTCGGCCCTGTCCGGCCTCGTCACAACCTTCACCCGGCCTTTTCCTTCCTCCCGGCCGGCGAGTTCGTAGGCCACCTCCTTGAACATGGACGGCAGGAAATCAACGTTTGCCTCGCACCGCCTCGAAACGGTCTTCTCCACCCTTCCCGTCTCGACGCTGATCAAGCGGGCCGTGATATAATAGAGACCCTCAAAGGATCGCACCGTACAGACCGCAAACAGATCCACGCCCACCAGCGCTCCGAGTTCCACGACCTCCTTCTCGTCTGCGAGGTCCGACGCCTGAAACCGCTGCTCCTGCAGGATGGCATCCATATCCTCCCGGTCCACGACGTCAAACCTGCCGGTGCCACTCAAGGCGCTCAAGAGAACATCGGCAAGGATCGTCCGCTCATCCGAGGAAAAGCCCCGCGGCAGATCCAAACGCAACAGGGCCACGTGCCTCCGTTCCACCGCAGGAACGGACTCCGGCCGAGCCGGGCCGGACAAAAGGGCAAGCAAGCACAAAGTTGAAAATACAACCAAGGCAGGCCGTCTTCTCATATCCCCATTCCTCTCCTCTAACGGCTCAACACATAAATGTCGCTATATTCCAGGTGAGTTTTACGGCGGGGTTCTGTCCCCGGTTCCATCTCCGATTTGCTTGGGCTCCGTCTCTCCCTCCCCGACAAAGCCTGTCCCCGCGAAGGCGGGGATCGCCCTGCACAAATCTCCGACGGAACCCGGGAAAAGACCAACAGGTCGAAATCGCCCAGGGAAACAGAGCGATCGTTCGCCGCCGATCCGCCAAGCTTTATTATGGGCAAACGGAAACATCAAAACAAGCGGGCCGTCCGCCACCGGCACGCGCCTTCTCTTCTTTACTTTTTCCGGCGGGAAACGCTATAGTTGGGTGTGCCGCCGACCCGAGGAAACGGCTTGTCGAGACAACCTTTTCGCACGAGAGGAGGACCACCAGATGAAGGCATTGAAAAAATACGCGCTGTTTTTTCTCCCCACGATCGGATTCCTCCTGTTGGCCGGTTGCGGGGGAAAGGCCAAGGAAATTCCTTCGTCCGAAGCAGCGAAGGCACAGAAGCCTGACTGGGTGGAGAAGGGAAGCGGGGCCTTCGGAGGAGAATTGAACAAAGGGTTCTATGGAGTCGGATCCGCGTGGGGGATTCAGAACCCCTCCCTGCTTCGAACCACTGCGGACAACCGGGCTCGGGCCGAGGTCGCAAGAATCTTCAAGACGTACACCGCGGCGCTGATGAAGGATTACCAGGCATCCACGATGGCGGGGAACCCGGAGGAGACGAGCGAGGAACAGCACGTCGAACAGACGATCAAAACATTCACCAAGGCGGAACTCTCCGGTGTACAGATCATCGATCACTGGAAAGATCCGGAGAGCGAAGAGCTCTTCGCCCTGGCCCGCATGGACTTGAGCACCTTCGAGGATTACCTCCAAAAGGGAAGCGAACTCAGCGAAGAGGTCCGCCAACGGGTTGTCGAACGAGCCGAAAAGGCCTTCGAGGATCTTGCCGCGGAGGAGGCAAAACACAAATGACCCCTCCCTGCAACCGCCGGGATTTCGGAACGTATGAATGGGGATGCCCGCCGTGAGCCGAAGAGTACGTCCCGGACATATCAAGTTTTTGCTACCCTTCCTTCTCTTCTTCACCTGGCACGGTATCGCCCGGGGGCAGGAGGAGGATATGGAGCGCTCCTTCTTTGACAGTGCGGGGGCGATGGAGAAGGAGTTCAGGGATTTCGAACAATCGGCCTACGAGGAGTTTCGACTCTCCGTCGAGGCCATGTGGCAGGATTTCAAGATCTCCACGAAGAAAGACTGGGTGGAGTACACCGGGGACTTGACAGCTCGAAGCCGCGTGGACTTCCAGAGCGGCGAGGTCGATGTCGAAGTCCTTGTTCCCAGACAGCGGGCGGAGCGGGATTCAAAGGCGGTACGGAAGAAGCTCGAGCAGGAGATCGAACACCTGGTAGAAGACCGTGGAAAGGTCCGGGACTACCCCCTGCCCTCAGCCACCGAAGCCGGCGGGCCCGGGGCCGGTGTTGCACCACCGGCGAAGACCGTACCGCCCAAGCCCCTCCTCCCCGAGCCGGTTCTGGAGGGACAGTTGCAAACGCCGTCGGGAAGGCCTGTCACCCCGGAAAACCGGCAGGAATTCGCCAGGGAAATCGTCGCATCGAAACCTGTCGAGCAAAGCCTCCTCCACACGAAAAAGGGAGAGATGGTCAAGGCGCGGGTCTCTTTCTCCCTGGTTCCGGACCATCTGCGGATTCGGGCGGAGAAATACCTGGCGTCGGTCCGGAAGGAGTCCGGGCGCTTCGGCATCTCCGTTCCCCTGGCCTTTGCCGTCATGCACACGGAGTCGTACTTCAACCCGAAGGCCACGAGCCCCGCACCTGCCTACGGGCTCATGCAACTTGTACCCCGCTCAGGGGCCCGGGACGCCTATCGCTTCGTTTACGGCAGAGACCGCATCCTCCCGCCGGACTATCTTTACATACCCGGCAACAACGTCGAACTCGGATGCGCTTATCTGGGACTGTTGAAAAACCGCTACTTCGGAAAGGTCAAGGATCCCGAGAGCGCCCTGTACTGCGCGGTGGCGTCCTACAACACGGGCGCGGGCAATCTCAGCAGGGCCCTGGTCGGCAAAGCCCGCCTCCAGCCCGCTATCGAGCGCGTGAATAGGATGGCCCCCGATGAACTCTACGCGTATCTGAGGAAGAATCTGCCGCACCGGGAAACACGGGATTACATCAAGAAGGTGCGGGACCGCATGAGCCTTTACAAGGAGTGGGAATAAAGGGCGTCTGGGTTGCCGCCGGAAAAGGCGACAGGACCTTCGGAATCAAGGGCTCGGCAATAAAGGGGTCACCAGACTTCCTCGGAAGAATTCTCGAGCCGTCTCAAAACCCGCATCCGCACGAGGATCTTTTCGTCGGGACCATACGCACGGGCCTCCGACCTCTGACCGGTCCGGTAGCGCAGCTCCACGAGCCAGCCCACCCAGAGGCTCCCGGGTCGGAGCCTCCGTCCCCGCTCATCCACGAACGTAGTCCGATGATCCAGCACAAACGGCTCACTGTTGATGTACAGATGGTTTTCCTCGGCCTTGAGGGACTTGACGATCACCTCCTCTTCGTGGAGCCCCTCTCCCCTGTTCAGCGGCCAACGCGCATCGAGTTCGCTCGGCATGCCTCCTTTCTCGTGTGCGCCCAGGCCTACGACACTCGATGCCATAAACAGCATCAAACAGGCTCCCACCGCCACAAGCAACGATCTCGTATCATTCGCGCGCCTTTTGTTCCCCATCCTCGCTCTCCTTCGCCCTATTCTTCATACCAGAGAACGGTCCCGCTCTTGGGGCCGAAGGGGGCCTTCATCACGAGTTCCTCGATCGTCCCGGTGCTCTGCTGTATGTACAGCTTGCCCCCCTTCTGCTGGCCCAGGTGGATGGCCAGGCCCGAGGGCCTTCCCTGCCCCAGGTCCAACGAACGGTCCAGCTTGCTGCCGAATCCCGGGTCGGAAAGGCTGAAGACGTCCCGCTTGTATGCGGTGCCGGTCTCATAGTAGAGGCCGTAAATCCTGCCATCCCCGCCGTACTGGCAGATATCCGTGTTCGGCTTGAAGGTGCTGAACATAACCAGGCCTCCAAGGACGCTCGGCTTCTCCAGGACCCGTTCACCCGCGCCCGCTCCCGCCAGGTCGACCAGGTCCAGGACCCAGCCGTAGGTGGGCGTGTTCTCGTCGCCCCGCATGGCGGCCAGCATCTGGTCCCAGCTGCTGTCGTCCCCGACAACGGTGGACCCGCTGACCGTACTCGGCGCCCCGTAGCTCACCTCCACGTTGGTCACGTCGATAAGCTGGCTCGCGTTCTTTCCCTCGGCCGGGTCCCCGGCCGCCAGGGTGCGATCCTTCACCCCATAAAAGCTCTGGGTCGTCAGGGAGGCCTTGTCCGTATCGTTGAAGAAGCGGCCCGTGCCCCAGTAGACCCACGGAGTGTTTTTGCCGTCCGAGGCGATGGCGGGCGGCGCCACGATCGGCTGTTCCACTTTGGTGCTGGCCAGCACCGAAATCTCCCAGTTGGCCGGCGACGGGTACACATCCATGTCCGGCGTTCCGATCAGGATCCGGTACATCTTACCGAAGGTTACGACCCCTGCCACCTCATAGCTCGTTCCCGCGTATATGGCGTTTGTCTGGTAGTCCAGGTTCATGTCCATGGACGCGAGTCCGCCGACCCATCCATGAAACTCCAGGGCCGGGTTTGCCGGGAAACCGTCCCCACCCGGATTCGCGCCGAAGCGCCTCTCCAGATCGCCGGTCTTCAGGTTGAGTACGAAGCCGGAAGCCATCTGGTCGCTGGTCCCGTCGTAGTCGGTCGGTCCGGACCCGAAGACGACATACCAATCGCCCGGCTCGTCCCCGCGACCTACGCGCGCCACCGCCGGATAGGAGGCGGTCAGGCCCAGGTGGTCCGGATCGTTGAACTCCCAGAGGAGGGCCGGCGCGCCCGGGTTGGTGATGTCCAGCGCGAAGTAGCAGGACGAAAAGACCGCCGGATCATCCGCAATCCCATCCTGGTTCAGGTCGTCGACTTCGTAGGTCTTTCCGCCGTAACGGAGCCCCCCGATCAAGACCGTTCCCCATCCGTGGGGGTGGGTCGCGTCTTCTGAAAAGATCCGAGCGTCCACGACCTTCGGCTTCAGGTCCACGTAGTAAACATGCGTATAGTTCGGATCGGCCAACCACTGGAGCTGGGGCAGAAGATTGTGCGGGATGTAGCTCCAGATCTCCTCGCCCCGCTCGGGCGCGTACCCAAGGGCGCTCGTGAAATAGGACGGGTAGTCCGTGGTGTATCGGCCGTGCTCCGTTTCGCCCGTCGTCCTGTCGTCTCCCGCCTGGTAGCAGCCCGCGTTGATGGCGTGGAGCATGCCGTCGTTTCCGCCCACATAGACGACCGTGGGCCTGGGCCGGACGGTGGGCCCCGAACCGCGTGTATAGAGCCTCTCGAAGTCCTCATAGGTCGGATCGCTGTAGATGTCGTCGAAGTTCTCCATCGGCCGGGCGACCACCGCCGGTGTCGAGTAGATGATGTCCCCGAGACGCCAGGTCCCTTCCTGGTCCGCCTTGGTGTCGCCGTTGGTATCCACAAACACAGTCCTCGACCGCGTTCCGGGGAGGTCCTCGCCGAGGATGTACCGCATGAGGTCCCCTGCCTCGGCCGCGCTCGGCTTGCGCAGGTAGTCCTTAAAGCTGTCGGCGTTGCTCGGATCGAATTCGACCAGGTCCTGTTCGTTCAGCGTCGAAAAGACCTTTCTCGGCTTGGATGCCAGGTCGCGGACCGCCAGCTTCTTGCCCGCCTCCCACATGGAGCGGAGATCGCTCATGGCGATGTTCGTCTCGTCCCAGGTGCCGTCTCCATAAGGCTCTGCGGCCGATACGTAATCCCGCTGAATCCGCGTCCCGTTCGTCTCGTCGAAGTAGAACTGAATGATGTTGTCCTCTTCGAAGACCAGCTTGAAATCCCCGTTGTCCTCCCGGAGGTTGCCCCGGTCGTCCACCCAGAGGCCGTGCAGAAAACCGAGCCACCGGGCCTCCGCCGTATTGCCGCCCATCGAGGTGATCTCCTGGGGCTTGAAATAGGCCTGGAACAGGGAGCCCTCACCGTGAGCGCTCGTTGACAGGATGGATACGGCGGTCCCGGAGGCGCTCCTCCGGAGGATGTCCGTCAGGGCCAGGAGCAGGTTGTACGCAATCTCGTCCCCGTTCGGGGCCCAGAAGAAGGTGTCGGGGTCCCCGTCGCAGTTCCGGTCCCACTCGTTGCACAGCGGGTCGGCCGTACAGACGCCGTTCCCGTCTCTGGAGCCGCAGGATCCCTTGTAGAAACCGGTGCCCCAGTCGCCGCAGTTCGTTTCGCAGTAGGGCTCGCCGTTTCCGTCCATGTCGGTGAAGGCGCCGGCCCTGGAGGCGCGCTTCAGGTAGTTCGTGGCCGTGGCTGTCTGGTTGGGCGCCTCGAAGGTGAAGATCGTATAAAGAGAGACATTCTGCATCCCTTCCAGGTCCGTCCGCTGATCGGTGGTGTTCATCAGGAACCCGAGATCGTCCAGCAGACCGCTTCCGTCCCCGTCGAAGGAGTCGTCGAACCCGCCGCACGACTGGGCGCCGCCGTTCTGGTTCGGCTCTCCGTCCGTGATCAGGATCACGAAGGACTTCGCGCAGGGCACCCACTCGCCCTGCCCCGGCCCGTAGTAATCATTGAAATAGTAAGGGTCCCAGTCCGCGTTCACCTCGTAATCCACGTTGTTGTTCGGGGGGGTATCCGGGTAGTCGGGCGTATAGCAGGGCGGCTCCTGCCGGAAATACCGGACCGCCTCGTTCAGCACCTCTTCCAGGGGGGTCCACATCTTGATCATCTGCTTGTTGATGTTGTCCACGGTCTGAAGGATGGTGTCCCCTTGCGGGGTAACCACCGTAGTCGTGTCGCCCACATAATTGCGGACTCGGCCGCCGTCCGCGAATCCCCAGTCGATGTCCCCGGTCCCGTCCCCGTCGATGTCCCACGAGCCATAGTGCCCGGAGTAACCCTCTCCGGGCCCCGGTCCGAGGTTGAACTGCATGTAACCGAAGCGGACCCGGTCCGCCATGGTCTGGATGATCCCTTCGGGGGCCCGGTCCGCACCGACCGTTCCCGTCTTCACGGCGACGAAATAGGCGGGAGAGGAATAGGGAGGGGAAGGCTCGCTCAGATTCCCATATGTCGGGTCGTCGCCCAGGTAATGGTCGATTCCGTCCATATCCGGGTCCGTATCCGCGCATCCCCCGCTTCCCAGGTCCGCGGGATCGTCGAATACGGCTTCTACGATATTGAACATGATCGTGAACTCGCCGTTCCGCCGTACGTTGAAAAAGTAGGAGTAGATTCCCTGCCGAAAAGGCGTGTAGTAGACGTTCTTGGTGACGATGCCGTAAGGGTCCGTACCTGCCGTGTAGTCGTCGAAAATCCGCCGGTTGTCCCTCTCCGTGGGCGTGGCCAGCAGGACGTAGTTCCCGGCGTCCGACGCCGGCCGCCCGCCCGTCAGGACCCGCTTGGCTACGTCGAAGCGGCGCATGGTCCACCAGTTGAGCCAATTGCCGGAAAAGCGCCTCGGATCGCCGTCGAACCCGGCGGACCGCTCGAGAATCCCGGGCGTGGCCGGGTCGTCGACCGTCGCCCCCGCAGGGTAGAAGAAGTGGCCGGTGTTGTCGTACTTGTAGCAGGTGTCCGAATCGAAATAGCCATAGTATTTGGTTCCCGCCTCGTATCCCGTGTAGGCACTGGCGTTCGCGCAAATATGTCCGACCGATTCCTTGTACGCGAATTCGTTCATGCTCCCGGAGTTGTCGAGGATTACGAGCACATTCGGCTGGACGGTGGCGGACATGAAGGGCGGAAAAGCCGCGTAGTCCGCCATCGTCTCCGTGTCCCCTTTCGCGACCCGCGGCGCGAAGGTCAAGGCAAGGACTGTAAGGACGCCGATCACGAGCACTGCGATTGCCGTCCGTGTATCCACTTTGCTTTGCGCGGATTGCGTTTGCAACATGCCTGAGTCCTCCGTGGCCCCAAAGCCCTCTTTGCGAATCTCGACCCTGCTCTTTTTCATCCCTCTCCGCCTCCGGCGCCTCTGCTCTTCATTCCTGGAGAATCCTCGTGGGAGCTGTCTGTTGCAAGATCATTACCAACCCCTACGAAGGGGATTGATACCAAGATAACCCATGAATACTGAATACCTTTTCCAAGAGCCCCTTCGAAGAGACGTTCCTCGCCCCCATCGCCTTTTCTCAAAATGCAGGGGCCGGACTGAGAAGGCTTATCATTTTGAGAAAATCGGGCGGCCTGGTATCTTGTGCGCCGGGAGGGATGCATGATGGAAACGGCCTTTCAGAGGACGATGGAGATCACCGAAGGGTTTCTCAAGCCGATGGTCGATGCCTTCAGGGAGGAAATGCCTCCCCCCTTCGAAGAGTTCGGCCATCTCTACGCGGCCGCTACAGCGGAAAATGTGGCACGGTACCAAGACATCGCCGCTGCCATGGTCGACAGCCGCCGAAAGGTCGCATTGTTCGAGTTCGGACTGGTCCCTCAGCCCTTCCTCGCCTTCGGCTGCGCGGCCCTCTGCCTGGAAACCTATCCCCTCTTTTTTACGAGGACCAGCATGGACACCGTCTACGACTTCATCGAGGCTGCTGAATCGGCGGGGGTGTCTTCCGAAATCTGTTCCACGGACCGATTCCTCATCGGTGCGGCCGTAAAGGG
The DNA here is from genome assembly GCA_015486285.1 of bacterium. Taxonomy (GTDB): domain Bacteria; phylum Desulfobacterota; class DSWW01; order DSWW01; family DSWW01; genus S015-6. The sequence goes on along the minus strand of WFRX01000212.1, from coordinate 8,186 downwards.
GGAGCTTCCCGGCAATTCCTTTTTCGTCACTTCCTCCTCCCCCTGCGACGGGACGCACGTCGCTTACCCGATCCTTCAGAAGATGTTTGAAAGCCCCATGCTCTACCTCGACGCGCCCTACCGGTATGATCGCGACGCGGTGCGCTACTATGCCGGCCAGTTGAAAGAGCAGCTCATCCCATTCCTGGAGGGGGTCACAGGCAAGAGGCTCGATATCGATTTGCTTCGGGAGGTGGTCGAAGAGTCGAACAGGGCATACGAGCACCTGTGCGATGTGCACGACACCTACAAAGTGGTGCCCGCGCCGCACAACGGCTTTCTTCGGCTGGTCCCGTATCTGCTATACATTTCCGGCGCCGGGCATCCCGGGACCACGCACACCCTGAAGCTGTTGCGCGATGATGCCGTGCGCAGAGTAAAAGAGGGGAGAACCGGCGGGCCTTTCGAAGAGCGGCACCGCGCGCTCTGGGTACACGTCACGCCGACCTTCGACCTGGAACTCTTCCAGTGGATGGAGGAGCAGCTCGGCGCCATGGTCGTATCCAATTCGTTATCCAGCTCCGCCATCCTCGAGCCGATCGAAACAGAGAGCCTGGAGAGCATGCTCGAGGGGATCGCATGGCAAGGCCTCGATATGACCATGTCCATCATGCGGTACGACACCGAGAAACTCATCCAGTTTTCCCTCAACACCTACGAGGACTACCGTTGCGACTGCATGATCGTCACCCAGCACGTCGGGTGCAAGAGCATCTGCGGAGCGCAAGGCATGATTCGCAGGGTGTGCCGCGAGCGGGAGATCCCCGTTCTCTTCCTCGAAATGGACTACAACGATGACCGCGTGCTCTCCAAAGAAATGCTGCGCAATCAGCTCGAGGATTTTTTCACCACGGTCATGGAATAGTGCAGTGCGTTGGAAATATTGCTCTGTTTCACCAGAGACTTGCCGTTCGGTTCTGTCCGGGGCCCCCTCTCCGATTTGCTTGGGCTCCGTCTCTCCCTCCCCCGAACCCGCCCGGCGCGAATCTCCGAGGTGGCCCCGGACAGAACCGAGCAACTCGAGGCATGAAATGAAAACATAGCGATATTTCCAACGCACCGGACCAGCAAGGGGAGAAAGGAATGGAGGAGTTACGGTATTTCGAGAAAATCGCCTCGTGCCTGGACAACGACGAAATCCGCGCCTGGAAACGTTCGGGCAGACGGGTTGTCGGCACGGTTTGCTCCAACATTCCGGAGGAGGTCCTCCAGGCCGCGGGGGTGTTGCCCGTGCGCCTCCGCGCCCCCGGCCTCATGGACACCGCGAACGCGGACTCTCATTTGCACCGGATCAACTGCTCCTACTCACGGGCGGTACTCGAGCTTCTGCTCTCGGACCGCCTCGAGTTTCTCGATGGCCTGGTGACGACGAACACCTGTGACCATATGTTGCGGCTCGGCAGCGAACTGGCGGCCAACGCGCGGATTCCCTTTGTCCACTATTTTTCCATGTACCATGCCCTGGGAAATGCCTCCCGGGAATGGTTCGTCATGGAGATGGAGAAGATGATCGCGCACCTGGAGGTATCCTTCGCAACGAAGGTCTCCCCCGAGGCCCTTCAGCAGGCGATCAGAGTGTCGGAACGGGTCCGGAGCCTGATGAGACGCCTGAACGAGATGCGGAAAAAGGATCCTCCGCTTGTAAGCGGCGCCGAATATCTCACCATCGCCCTGGCCGGCATGTCCGTACCCAAGGAACGCTTCCGTGAAAAGCTGGAAGCCCTGCTTCCGGCACTCGAGAACAGAGAGCCCCGTGAAAGGGGGCGGCCGCGCCTGATGCTGGTCGGGGGTGGCTGCGACCTTCCCGGTTTCCTGGAATTCGTCGAAGAACAGGGAGCCTGGTTCGTGGCCGATGATCTCTGCTTCGGCACACGCTACTATCGGGGAACCTGCCGCGAAACCGACGCAGGGCCCCTCCCGGCGATCGCCGACCGTTACCTCTCGCGGCCGGCTTGCCCCTCGGTCATGGGCGGCTTCGACCACACCCAGGCCCTTCTCAAAGGAATGATCCGGGATTGGCGCGTCGACGGTATCGTCTGCGCCCGCCTCAAGTTCTGCGACCACTGGGCCGGCTTTACCAAACTGCTGACCGAGGCCCTGGGCCGCGAAGGCATCCCCCTGCTCGACCTGGAACGCGAATACCAGACATCCGGCTCCGGTCAGATCCGGACGCGCGTGCAGGCCTTCCTGGAAATGATCGACTCCTAGCCGGGGCCGTCCCCCGTCTCCCTTTTCCGAAGTCGTCTCATTTTCGTTTTCATGTCTTACAACACTATATTATGCAAAGAAATAGCTTGACAGCCTACTGAGACTTTGTTTATGATGGAGTTGTTGTATGAGGTCCATGAAAACCGGGTCCCTCCGCGGATACAAGGGAAAGCCACACCGGCCGCGAGGCCGGGTCGGAAAGCCACGGGTCTCTCCTCGCTGATCGACCCTCCGAGATCGCCGGGCTACCATTTAAGATAGAACACGAACGAACAGGCTTCTTCCATCACGCTTATGAAAGAGGGTGTCGAGTACCCCCATTCAAGGCTGTCGAGAAGGGTACATCCTTTGTCGTCGGCCTGAAGAGGAGAGCAGAAGATGAGAAAAATCCTCTTTGTCCTATCCTTCCTCCCCCTTTTCTTGCTCGCCTTTGCGACACAGGCCGCACTCGCCTGTTGTGTAGACAACGACCAGGACGGTTACGGGGTCGCCTACCTCAGTGAATGTCCCCACCCGGACCAATTCGATTGCGACGACGACGCTTCGGACGACCCGGCGATCTGCGCGACCTGCGCCTGCGGTGAACCGGACTGCGCGCCTTGCGCCAAATGCATCAATCCCGGCACCACGGAAACCGCGTACGGGGATCCCCTTTGCGGCGACGACATCGATAACGACTGTGACGGCCTCACCGACATACAGGACGACGGCTGCTTCGAGTGTACGGCGCCGGAGGACTGTGATGACGGGAATCCATGCACCGACGATCTCTGCGCGGAAAACGTCTGCACAAACGTGAACAACAACAACTCGTGCGACGATGGAGACGCCTGCACGGTGGACGATGTCTGCTCTAACGGGACTTGTTCGGGCGCTCCTCTCGATGCGGACGGAGACGGCTTCCCCAGCGATCTCTGCGGCGGCAACGACTGCGACGATTCGGATCCGGCCGTCCATCCCGGCGTAACCGAGGCCGCATTCGGAGATGCGATCTGCGCGGATCAAGTTGACAACGACTGTGACGGCCTCATCGATCTTCAAGACAACGGTTGTCAAGAGTGTACCGTCCAGGAAGACTGCGATGACGCAAATCCGTGCACAGAGGACGATTGCGTAGACTACGGGTGCGTGTACGTGGACAACAGCGACCTGGACCAGGACGGCTTCCCCAGCGATCTGTGCGGCGGCAACGACTGCGACGACACGGATCCGGCCGTTCATCCCGGGGTCTTCGAGGCACCGCCGGGAGATCCGGTATGCACGGACGGAATCGACAACAACTGCAACGGCTACACGGATCTCGAAGACGCCGGGTGTGTTCCGAAGGCCGGCTGGGCGGCCGCTCCACCGGCGGACGCATCTGTTTACGGCGCCCCCTCCCGGAAGGAATCCAACCTCTCGAACGTCCTGTTCGCTCTCCTGCTTCCGATCGGCGCAGTGGCGCTTCTGAAGAGGGTTTTCAGGAAGAGGTAACAGCCCCGATCAACTCGGACAAAGGAGGGCCGTATCCATCCCCTCGGAGGATTCGGCCCTCGCTTTTCTTGGGGGCGCCTGACGGCGCCCCCCCTTACTCCAGGGTGCCTGCCAGGGCGGGCCCGATTCCTTTGCCCAGTTTCCGAGCCAGATTGCCCAGCGCCTTGCGGGCCGCGCGGTCATCGTCCAACCCGCCGCCCTTGGCCTCTATGTCCAGCGAGACGACCGTCCTGCCCGTTGCAGGGGCGATTACCGTGATGAGGCCCTCCGCCCGGTAAAAGGTCAGACCGGAGGTTTCGCTCGACAACCGAAGGGAAACCTCCCCAAGCACCAGGAAGTCCACCTTGCCCGCGGAAAATCTCCGTACCTGCGTCGGAGTCGGTCGCTTTCCAAGAGCAGGCTCCTCGAACAGATTGCGGGTCTTGAACCCCGTTGCCTGGAGACCCTCCAGGACGAGACTCTGTATCGGGGAACTGCGCAACGGCCGGTCCGTGCCGGTCTCGAAGATCGCCACCCCCACGCGGAATTCCCCCGGCACGGGCATGCGATAGGTGAAGATCACCTGCCGCGTATCCCATCGCGCCCACTGGGGGGGGCTGTCCCCCGCCAGTGGGCCCGCGCCCAACAGGCGTTGCCAGTCAATCCCGATTGCGATCTCCTCGAGGGCCTTTCCATTCGAAGCGACCCGATAGACGCGCAGTTCGGCCTCCCCGTCCGCTCCCGTCTCCGCCATAAGCTGAACGTCACAGCCTTGCGGCGTGTGCACCGGCTTCAACGGAAGGTTCGGCACAGGCTCGCCGGAAGGCCCCAGGGCCAGCACCCGCAGAGGCTTCGCAAGCCCCCGCCCGGGCCTCCCCCGCTGAGCTTCTCCCCCGGCTCGGACGAGCCGAATGGCCTGGAGAACCCCCATCCACTTCCGTGCGATGTCGGCCCGGGAAGGAACCGGCGGGGGGCTGTAGCCGAGGCCCAGCATCAACTTTGCGTTCACGCCCACGCGATCCAGGGAGAGCATGGCCAGGGAGTATCCGCGCAGGGCCTCTACCCGGTTTTTCGCCCGCAGCGCATCTTCCGCGCCGGCCAGATGCGAGTGGATCTCGTCAAGATCCCCCTCGATCTCCTTGCGGAGTTGAAAGGCCATTGCCTTTTTGTCCAGGACGGCGACGGCACACTGCAAGCCCTGCTCCTCATTCCTCTTGCGCTCGGTGATTCGGACTCCTTTCAAGGTCTTCTGGACGAATTCCTCCGTCTGAATCTTTATGGAGTAGACATGGGTCCTCTCCGCGTCCACCTGTTCTTCACGCTGGAAATCCTCCACCGCCTGGGTGATCTTCACCTCCAGCTGCTTCGCCACCTCCGCCCGCGCAGCCTGGTCCGCCTCGAAACGGTCCGTCGCGGGCTTCCCGGTAACTGCCACGCACCCCCTTCCGACGATGGTCGTCCCGGTTCGAAGCCGCTCCGTCGCGGGTCTTCCCAAGTCGTCTCGAACACGCCCCATTCCACCCGTACAGGCCGCCAGCGCGGCGCACAAACACGTACAGGCAAGGAGAACCGGCACCGTTTTCAAGCGATCGCCCCCTTTCATTCGCGAATAGCCGCTCACGTCCCCGCCGAATCGCGCAGGCGGGAAAGCCACCAGTCCGTGGAATCGGTCTCCATGGCAAGGCGGGCAAGCCGTCGGGCGGGCTCCGTCCGGAGCCGCCGGTAGGCACCCTCCAGCCAGGGATCCGTCCTCGCGGTGCCCATGTCCGCCTGCTCCTTGACGTGCAAGAGGAGGTCCAGTTGGTCCGCATCGTTGGCAAGAATTGCCTCCGGGGTCTCCTTCTCGTTGAATTCCCGCACCAGGCCGGCAATTTCTTCACCGAAAGGAAGCCGTTCCGCGGCCTCATCCAGGACCTTTTCCTCCATTGCTTCCACGTACTGCTTTTGAACAGAATTCAGATCGCCCATACGAGCCTCCGGGAAGTCATGGAACAGGCACAACTTCAAAAGCCTTTCCATGTCGATTCCTTCGGAGAGCTGGGCAAGCACATAGGCCGCAAACAACGTGCGGCACGTATGATCCGCAACCGATTCATCCCCGGAACCCAGGTAGGCATAACCGCTCCGGGAGAGTCTTTTCAGGAACCCCGCTTCAAACAGAAAATCCACCAAGGCCTTCATCCGTCCTTCCCCTCCTCATCGGCTTGAAACCTCTCCCCAGGTATGACGCATCCAAGGATTTGGAACAAGAGCCCCAGGTATGCTAAACTCGAATCCGCTTTTGTTGCTGTTATCTAAACACTCCACCGGCGTGAATACAAGGAGCCCGAACCGTGCAACAGCCTGACCCATCCAAGAAATCCAAACGAATCCCCCTTGTCGTAACACTCACCGCCCTAGCGGCTGTGCTGCTGTTCGGCCTTCTCATCCACCGGTTTTTCGCAGCGCCTGATCCTTCAGCCGGCGGCCTCGTACATCCGGCCCAGGCGGCCGAAACCATCAAGGCGGACGCCACATCCAGGAAGTCGGAGCACCCCCAGAACAAGGTGATCGTATACGTCACTTCATGGTGCCCCGCCTGCAAGATGACCCGGGACTACCTGAAAGAGAAAAAGATCCCCTTCGTCGTCAAGGACGTGGAAAAGAACGAAAAGTATATGAAGGAAATGGTCAGCAAAGTAGGTGGATACAGGGGCGTCCCCGTCCTCGACATCAACGGGAAAATCCTGCTGGGCTTCAACCCTCACGTCCTCGACCAATTGACCAAGTGAGTGGACATTGCCCCTGTCGCGGCTCGATCGGGTTGCGCGGCCTCTCTCATGCATCATACGCGAGCAGGCTGAACACCTTGCGCGGGCCCAGTTTCTCCCTCCCCTTCAAGAACGAAAGCTCGATGAGGAAACAACACTCGACCACCTGACCGCCCGCCTTTTCCACGAGCCTGCACGCCGCCGCGGCCGTGCCTCCCGTGGCAAGCAGATCGTCTACGATCAGGATTTTCTGCCCCTTCCCGACCGCGTCCTCGTGCATCTCAATCGTATCCGTGCCGTATTCCAGTTCGTACGTTTCCTGAATCGTCCTGGCCGGGAGCTTCCCCGGCTTGCGCACCGGTATGAAGCCCACACCCAGCCGGTATGCCAGGGTCGGCCCGAAGATGTACCCTCTCGCCTCGATGGCGGCGACCGAATCGATCTGCGCGCCTTCGTAACGCGAGCTCAAGGCGTCCACGGCCTTCGAAAAAGCCCGCCCATCCTTCAACAAGGTGGTGATGTCATAGAAAAGGATCCCTTCCTTGGGAAAATCCGGCACTTCCCGTATTGCCTCTTTCAGCTCTTCCATTCTGTTCCCCTCTTTTCGCATAGCCGCATCCTGTTACGGAAGGTACTTCATCGGATCCACCGCGCGTTCGTTCTTCCGGATTTCGAAATGCAAGTGGTACCCGCTGGCCCTCCCTGTTTTGCCTACCTCGGCGATCACTTGTCCTTTCTTCACCCACGCATCCACATCAACCCGGTTTCTGGAATTGTGGCCGTATACCGTATGGAAGCCGCCGCTGTGCCGAATGATGATGAGGTTGCCGTACCCTGAAATCCCGTTGTCACTGTAAATCACCTTTCCTTTCTCCGCGGCGCGGATGGGCGTGCCTTTCGGAGCGGCGATGTCGATCCCGTCATGAGGCCGGCCTTTCCTCGGACCGAACCAGGACGTGACCGGTCCCTTGACGGGCCAGATGAAGTGGAGTTTCCCCCTGTTCGCCCTCGGTTTCGGCTTCGGTCGACCGGGCCTTTTTGCACCGGTCCTCGCGGGTCGCCCCGCTCCCTTCCGCGCCTTCCGCTTCGCGCTGGCTGCGGGAGGTTTCCTGGAAACGATTTTGACCTTCAGGACCCGCTTGGCCCCGGGTATGAAGATCTTCTGTCCCGCCACCACATGCCCCGGGTCCTTGATCCGGTTGACCCGGCACACTTTTTTCATGTTCACGCGGTAGGTATAGCATATCCTCCACAGCGTCTCGCCCTGCCGGACCTTGTGATAGACCCCTTTGCCCCTTTTGAACGGAACGAGGGCGCAGCCTTCAAGGCCCGCCCCGACCACCAGCAAAACAGAAAGGGCGAGGGCCAGCCTGCACACTCGCCTCGAACTCAACAGGCACCCCGCTCCCTGATCATTTTCACAGCACAACGGACCGCCTCCTCCGGCTCGTCCGCCCGGATAATGCCCGGATCCAGATCCCATGTTTGAATCCCGACACAGGGGATCCCGATCTTTCTCGCAATGGCGATCTCGGAAAGGGTGCCGTATCCGCCGGAAACGGCGATCACCGCATCCGAAGACCTGACAAGGACCACATTTCTGGCATGTCCCATGTCGGTAACGATCTTCAGGTCTATGTAACGGTTCGCATCCGAAGAAGAGGGTCCGGGAAGAATACCGACGGTCATTCCTCCCCCATCCTTCGCGCCCCTCGCCGCCGCCTCCATCACCCCACC
>WFRX01000211.1 GCA_015486285.1 bacterium | reverse complement strand
GATCGAGGAGGACCCCTTTCTCCACAAGCTTTCGAGACAGGAAAACAGGAGCCCCGAATTGCAGGGCCAGAGCGACGGCGTCGCTCGGCCGGCTGTCCACGTCCCAGGTTTTCCGGCCCGCCCGCAGGCGCAGAGTCGCATAATAGGTGTTCCCTTTCAGATCGGAAATCACCACGCGCTCCACCCGTGCGTCCAGCAGATCGAGCAACCGTTTCGTGAGGTTGTGGGTCAGCGGACGGGGCGTCGTAACGCCCTGGAGCCCGAGGCTGATCGCCCGCGCCTCGCTCCGTCCTATCCAGAGCGGCAGGGTCCGTTCCGCATCGCGATCCACAAGAAAAAGGACCGGAGTCTGGCTTTCCGGATCCATCGCCACGCCCTTGACGTCTACGGCGAGGAGATCCGAATCCGACGAGCCGCAACCTCCCACCAGCAAAGCGCCCAAGGCCACGAGGCAACCAAGTATCAGACGGTGCATCCAGGGGTCCCCCCTTTCTTTCAGGAATGCCTTTCCGATCCCTTCTCCTTCCACCCGAACGTCCCGATCAGGGGCACAAAAACGCAACCGGTCCCCTCTACCTTCCGGATGCCGTCCCGTTCTTTCCTGACGATGTTCAATACCTGATGATAGGCGCTCCCGACCGGTATGGCCAATCTCCCCCCCACGCCCAGCTGTTCCACCAGGGGTGCGGGAATCTCCGGCGCGCCGGCCGTCACCACGATCACATCGAAAGGGGCCTCTTCCACCCATCCCGTCGATCCATCCCCGATCCGGACCCAAACATTCTCATACCCTAAACGCGAGAGCAACCCCTTCGCCCTTTCCGCAAGCTCGGGAATCTTCTCCACGGAGTACACCTCACGGGCGAGTTCCGCAAGAATCGCCGTCTGGTAGCCCGACCCGGTACCCACTTCCAGGACCCGATCGTCCGGCCGGGGAACAACGCTCTCCGTCATCAAGGCCACCATGTAAGGCTGGGATATGGTCTGCCCCCTGCCGATGGACAGCGGGTTGTCTTCGTAGGCATGCTCCCGCAAATCCGCGGCGACGAATTGGTGCCTGGGAACCCTTTCCATGGCCCCAAGCACCCTGGGATCCCGGATCCCTCTTCTGCGGATCTGGTATTCCACCATTCGGTGGCGCTGGCGCTCGTACCGGGTCACGCGGCCGGCCCTCTCATACATCCATGACAACCCGGGCGACAAAGCCCCGCGGGGTCCGGCGAATCCGCACATCGTGGTAGGTCACGGCCTTGATTTCACGTCGCCCCTGCGTCTCCGCCTCCGTAAGCTTCTGCCAGGCACCCGTCAGTTCCACCACCCATCCCCCCTGTTCAGCTTCCCGCAGGGAGAGGACCTGGAGAAGGAACCGCCGCCTCTCGACAGTCACCCTGTAAAGGAGTTCGCCCAGCAGATCGACGAGGGCCTCTTCATGGTCCCCGCCTTGGATTCGCAAGGTTTCCGCCGCCGGGGCGCGGCCACCGGCCGGCGCGGCCGACAGCCCCAGGATCCGGTAGAGGGATTCCACCGCGTTTCGGAAAAGGTCTTCTTCATCCCTTCCCGCAATCTCGATGCACAGATCGGCCGTATGGTCCAGTTCCCTGTAAGGCCTCTTCCCCTCGGATCCCTGCACAGGGGAACTCCGCCTCCGGTTCAAAACCGAATCTCGAAGGGAAACGGTTCCGTCCATTCCACATCCTCTTCCACCACCACCACATCCTGAACCCGGGCATGGGACGGGCCCCGGCGGCACCAGGCTTCGAAGGCCTTCAATTGCGCCGGATCCCCCTGCGCCACGGCCTCTACACGTCCATCCGGAAGATTGCGAACCCACCCCCGCAACCCCAGGCCACGGGCCTCGTCCTGGGCGTAAGCGCGGAAGTACACGCCCTGGACCCGACCGGAGATCAGCAGTCGCACCCGTTTCGATTTCGCCAAGCCCGTCCCTCCCCCATCGTGCGGCACAGTTCTGGATACGATTCATCCCCAAGGGAAAAGACACAATCCGGCTCCACGCAACGGCCCCGCCGCATCTTCGCGCACTGCGAGGTGGAGATACAACTATCACAAATCCCTTGCAAATACCAGTCCGGAAGCTCCGTCCAAGTTCTCGAACGACCCGGCGGCTTGACACCTTTTGTGCTCATAGGATATCTCATCCGTTGAAATCCCGGGCAAGCCCGCGGCCTGTTCTCGCGGGAACGAACGTCCTCGGAACCGTACGCGCAATCGAAAGGGGACTCACTTGAAAACAATTCGATTCACCTTCCTTGGAGCACTGGCGGCCTGTGCCGTCCTGGTCTCTTCCCCCGCATTTTCCGCGGAGCCCGCCTCGGAATCCTTGTCCGCGAGCCAAATCATCGAGAAGGCGCGGAACAAACAGTTCCCGGAGAATTCCTTGAGCGACCTCACCATGGTCCTGATCAACAAGCGAGGAAGCAAGAGGGTTCGCAAGCTGAGAACCAAGAGGAAAGACTACGGAAACGGGGAAGCAAAAAGCGTGGCCACCTTCCTCTCCCCGCCCGACGTGAAGGGAACGGCCTTTCTCGTGTGGGAACATGCCGATAAACCCAATGACGTTTTCATCTACCTGCCCGCCTTGAAGAAGATCCGAAGGATCGCTTCCGAGCAGAAGCACCAGAGCTTCATGGGCAGCGATTTCTCCTACGCGGACATGGAAGATGTGGGCGTGGACGATGCAGAGCACCGCATCCTTTCCGAAGAGGACCTGGACGGGAAACCCTGCTGGGTCATCGAATCGATTCCCAAACCGGACAGCGATTCCGAATACGGGAAATTGATTTCCTGGGTGGACAAGAAGGATTTCATCCCGTACAAGGTGGAGTTCTACGACAAAAAAGGCACCCTTTTCAAGGTGATGCGGGTCCTTCGCACAGGCCCCGTGGGCAAGGAGATCCTCCCCCTCCAGTTCACCATGGAAAACCTGAAGAAACATCACAAGACGGAGATTTCCCTGGACAAGATCAAGCTCGACCAGGAAATTCCGGACAAGGCGTTTACACACCGCGCCATCCAACGGTAACGTACGACACTCCCGAATCCCGCCTGTCCCATGCACCTGGTGACAAACACTTTGCGCCCGGCATGAATGGAGAGGCACACAGGCGAAGCCTCTTTGAGACCCCAACCCAACCGAGATGGAACAGCCGAACAGTACGATGTCGCTGGTTGTGAACGAGATGTTTTTCAGCATCCAGGGGGAGTCCTCTTTTGCGGGGCTGCCCTGTTTTTTTGTCCGGCTCACAGGCTGCAACCTGCGATGCTCCTATTGTGACACCCGGTACGCCTACGAGGAAGGCAGCGAGATGTCCGTGGGACGCGTTCTTTCCGGCCTGCCCTCCGATTATAGAGGCCTCGTGGAAGTGACCGGAGGGGAACCTCTCCTCCAGGATGCATGCCCCGAACTCGTCGACCGCCTCCTTCAGCGGGGCCACACCGTCCTGGTCGAGACCAACGGGAGCCGCGACATCCGATGCCTCCCGGAAGGGGCCGTTCGCATCGTAGACATCAAATGCCCGGGCAGCGGCATGAGCGATCGGATGCATTGGGAAAATCTGGAACATCTCCGGCCCCGGGACGAGATCAAATTCGTGGTCCAGGGGCGCACGGACTACCTC
>WFRX01000210.1 GCA_015486285.1 bacterium | reverse complement strand
TCCCTACGTTTACGTGCGGCTTCGTCCTCTCAAACTTCTGCTTTGCCATCTCCGCCTCCTTGATTTCCAACGAAAAAAATAGTCAGACGTTGCAGTCTGGAGCCCACGACCGGGCTTGAACCGGTGACCTCTTCCTTACCAAGGAAGTGCTCCACCACTGAGCTACGTGGGCATGTGCAGTGTTCTCAGCCTTCCAGTCGGTCGCACCCCGCTTGACAGCCGGTTGAGCGGCAGAACGAGTAGGAGTCGGTGCTCAAACGATGAAGATGCCCGAGAATCCGATTTCGATGATGGAGCGGGAAACGGGGCTCGAACCCGCGACCCTCAGCTTGGAAGGCTGATGCTCTAGCCAACTGAGCTATTCCCGCATAATCCGTTTTCGGAGGCCTTATCCGTGTCGGCACCCTGTTTGCTTACTGGTGGAGAGGGGAGGATTCGAACCTCCGAAGGCTTCGCCGGCAGATTTACAGTCTGCTCCCTTTGGCCACTCGGGAACCTCTCCGCTATGTTGATACAGGTCGTTCGTGGAGCTGGCGATGGGATTCGAACCCGCAACCTGCTGATTACAAATCAGCTGCTCTACCGTTGAGCTACGCCAGCCGATGCGCGAGCCCGCGGACCTGGATCCGGAAACTTCAGCTTTAATTTGGATAAATATGCCTATATACCAAATATGAAAGGGTTTGTCAAGCACTATTATGACAAACGCCCGTTTTCCTTCTTTCGGGATCCATGGCGGGGAACCTGCCGCATCCATCATCTTAGACGATTGGGGAGGAATTGCAAGCGGGGGTGGAACCCCGGTGCGTATCGCCGGGGCGCGGAGGAATCCGGGGGCGGAGAAATATCTTTACAAATCCCCGGAAGATCAGTATAAACTTTGGTGATTCAGGCCGGGGGGGTGTGGACCTGGGATGGGGACGTTGGGTGACGACGGGGGTCAGGTCGTCATTCTACATTTTGCGAGCCGATTGGGGTCAGGCGCCGATTTGGCACCGATTGACCCCCTCCTTGACCTCCTTGAGACCCCATCCTTTTTTTGCTTGGAGCCTCGAGCCGGTCTCGACGGAGGGGCACGGCCCGCCCCGGGGTACGCATGGAGCGAACTTCAATTCCTGTAGCGGGATGCAACCTAAGAAAGGAGAGAGGATGGATTTGCCCGAGGACCTGAAGTATTCGAAAGAGCATGAATGGGCCAAGGTTGAGGACGAGTCCGTTGTGGTAGGCATAACTGACTACGCCCAGGAGAGCCTGGGCGAGATCGTCTATGTGGAACTCCCGGACGAAGGTTCGCCTGTCACTCGGTCCGAGGCCTTCGGGGTGGTTGAATCGACCAAGGCGGTTTCCGACCTTTATGCGCCTGTTTCCGGGACGGTGACCCAGGTGAACGACGCCCTGCTCGACAACCCGGAGTTGATCAACGAGGACCCGTACGAGGACGGATGGATGATCCAGATCGCCGCTTCGGACCTGAGCGAGCTGGACAAGCTCCTGAGCGCGGCCGAATATGCAAAATTCCTGGAAGAAGAAAAGGCGCGGGAGGAAGAATAGGGGGAGGGCGGTTTCCGCCGGTCAGCCGGACGAGTTGAGCAGATAATGGAAGGAGAAGCGGATCGACAGCCTCCCGCTCTTGTCGAGAAGGGCGTCCGGAGGGTTGCGCAGCGGAAAGGACTGCTTGATCGCCTCCATGGCCTCGTAGTCGTGCAGGACCATGCCGCAGGACTGTAGAATGTCCAGGTCCGCCAGGGATCCGTCCGGACGGATCAGGATCCGCAGGACCGTGGTGCCGCTCTTCGATTCTCCCTCGTCCGAGACCCTCCAGTGCTTCTTGACCGCGTCCCTGATTTCCTGAAGATAGGCGTCATAGACCGGTCCCCGATGCGTCTGTTCGCCGGGGTCCCCTGAGGTCTCGAGCCGGAGGGGATCGTCGTAGCCGGGGTACATGCTCAGAAGCTGCGACATGGGCGGGATCAGATCCCGCGCGGGGGGCAGGGAACGCTGGAACGTGACATGCGCCGCAGCGGCTTCTTGCGGGTGCGGGGGGGGCTGCCGGCTGACGCGGGCGACGGGCGGCCTGTCGGGCTTCCGGGCCGGGGTCGCCGGGCCGGGGACGACCGGGATCGGCAGAGAGGGCTTTTTGAGTTCGACCAGGTCCACCCAGAGCGGCGGCTTCAGCGTTGAAGGGGTTCGGGAGAGCAGGGGCGGAATGAAGGCGAGAAAGGCCGTGTGCAGGGTCAGTGAAGCGAGCAGGCAGGTCAGGAGTCTCTGTCTTTTCACGCGTGCGCTCCCCCCCTTATCCGTCTTTCAAAGCGCCCCCGGGTCGCGGCCGGCCGTCACTTGTCGGGCGGCTTCTGGCCGTGTTTCTTCATCGCCTTCTCGGCCGTGGTGTTGACCTTTCTTCGCTTGCCCGCCGCTTCGCCGCGTATGGATTCCTGGCAGGGCTGACAAATCGACTGGCCGCCCCCAACCGCCTTTCCGCATACCATGCACTTGTCGGTCTTCTCGGGCATTCCGTATCTCCTTGATTTGAAAAAAAATCCCTATACCCCTAAAATTACCTGAGCCTGCGAGTCCGTGTCAACGCGGAAGCGGCCCCTTTTGGGCTCGCGAGACGCAGGATTGCAGAGCAAAAAGTGTTTTACGGGGGCGGATGGGGCACTGGTGGCTCCCCTGGACTTCAAATCCAGTGGCAGGTAGTGATCCTGCCTGCGGTGGGTTCGATTCCCACACGCCCTCGCCATTCGGGCTCCCGGCCCGGGGCCTCTTGTCGGCGCTCCGACAGCCTCCCGGTTCCCATGCGCACCCATACGCTCGCGTAATACGCGGACAGTGCGAGGGACCGACAGCGATCGAGGCAACCTCCCGGCCCCGTGACCTTTTCCGAGCGAAACCGGGGGATTTCCGCGTCGCTTCGCTCCTCGCAATATGCGACGCTCATCCGATCTCGAATGCGTCACCGCACGTATGTGCCGGACTCCCCGGCGCCCGACCGCCCCGACCCGATGCCGCTCATCGGGTACGAAAAAAATTCCCTTGCATCAGGTGAAGAGATTTGTTAGGATTTGTTATATCTAGAAGGACAACGTCTAATCCTGAGGAGTCGGGTATGGAAATTCTTGGGAATCCCCGATTCTCGGCCATGCTGATGTGCCTGGCGGTCTCCGTTTTTTCGATTACCCTGAACGGCCACTTCCGCAATGACCTGGCGGGCGCCCTGTTCGGCTTCCTGGGGCTGGTCTGGCTCGCCGTTTCGATCGCCGTCTTCATCGCTTTCGGGTGGAAGATCGGCCTCCTCTGCCTGGCGGGCTCCTATCTTCTGGGGTTGGTCGTGAACCCGATTTCAGGGTTGATTGCCGACCTGCTCCGCGGGGACACGCTGCGCCGTTGAACCGCGATGGATGACGAGCCGGCCTCTCACGGGCCTTTTGTCTTTGGGACCGATTCCTGCGGGGCCCCCTTCTGCGCTTGATCCCCGGAATTCCCGTAGAGTTCCTGCATCTCCTGCGGGGTCAGGGGGGTCAGGACGATTTCAATGCGGCGGTTCGCCTGCCGGCCCGCGGCCGTGTCGTTCTTTCGGTAGGGCCTGTACATGGAGTATCCCGTGGCGCTGAGCAGCCGGGGGTCGATGCCCGCCTTGGTCTGCAGATAGAGGGCGACGGCGCTGGCGCGCATGGCGGACAGGCCCCAGTTCGAGCCGTAGCGTTTCCGGAGCCTCGCGCTCAGGGGTACGTTGTCCGTGTGCCCTTCGATCCTGATCCTGCGGTCATTGATGTCCTTGATGGCGAACCCGACCTTGTCGAGAATCTGCTGTCCCTTGGGCGTGAGTGTCGCGCTTCCGGAGGGGAACAGGATCTTGTCCACAAGATTCAGTTTCAGCCGGGTCTCGGACTGATCGATCCGGATCTTTCCCTCGTCGATCTCCTGGGAGAGGTTCCGGATCAGGTTCTTGTATGTGTCGGTGACCCGCAGGATCTGGGATTCCTGCTCTTTCAGGGCCTCCCTGTATTTGGAGATCGTGCGAAGCGTCTCTTCCCTCTCGGCTTCGAGGGTGGCGAGCTGTTCCAGCAGCGCCGCGTTCTCCCCGGTCTCCTTTTCGGCCTTCTTCTGAAGGTCTTGGATTTGTCCCTCCAGGCCCCGCGCCTTCTCCCGGCACTGATCCAGCCTCGCCAGGCAATCCTGTTTCGCCTGGAGCGCCTCTGTGTACCTGCCTTTCCCGACCATGCAGGCGGAAAGGACGAAGAGGGAGAGGATCAGAAGAGAAGGCGGAAAAACCTGCCTGAACACTCGCATACCCATTTCTTTCTCCCGAGGATTTTCGTGTTGCGGGCCCGCTTGCGGCTCACTCCTCCCGTGGCCGCCCGTCGGCCTCTATGGTGATCCTGCCGTCCCTCCAGGGAAGCCAGTACCGGTCGGCTGTTTCGTCGTACTCCAGCCCTGCGCATATCTGATAATAGGCCGCGCGGAGAAACCGGGCCCGCTCGGCGCCTTCTTTGACCTTGCAGTAGAGCACGTTTTCCGGGCCGATACGCAGCGATTCCGGCGCGAGGGTTTCCTGCGTCTCATCGTTCAAGTGCAGGATGTAATCTTCAGGGCGCCCGTCCGGGCCCTCCCGGACGGTGACGGACCGGACGGTATACGGGGTGTCTTCGACAACGACCTCCGCGGACTGTTCCCCCACGCGGACATAATACCTGCCCGTGGAGGGGTCCCGCCTGATGTTTTTCGCGAAGAGCCGTCGGGTCCGTTCGTGGGTGATTTCCACGCCCTCATGGAACCACCGGCCCTCTTTATCCAGAAACAGCTCGGGGCTTTCCGGCTCCCGCGGGGCGGCGGGCCCGTGTCCGGCGGTCTTCTCGGGCATGGCAAATCCTTGATAACTCACAAGAAAGGCAACGGTTGCGATCTACGTCCCGGGTACAGCGGGCCAGGATTCCGAGCCGCGCGATGGAGAAATCATATCGCACCGGGTCGCAAGCGTCCAGGGTGGCCAGGTTCCGGGTGATCTCCTCCGCCATTGCCCAGCCGGGGGAAGTCCTGCGCGTGAGCCGGAGATACCGGCAGATGCGGGCCGTATGGGTGTCCAGGGGAAGGATGAGATGGCGGGTGGACACGGACGGCCAGAGCCCGAGATCCAGGCCGTCCGGTCCCCGAACCATCCAGCGCAGGTAGAGATTCCAGCGCTTGCAGGGGGAAACGGAAGCCGGGTCGGCGAGCAGGTGGAGGATGCCCCGGTGCGTGCCCGCCGCGCTCCATGCCGGGCAGGACCGGAGGGCCTCGCGCAGCGAGCCGACCCATTGCGTCAGCGCCTCCCGCATGGGATGGGCCTCGCCCTTTACGGGCAGATAGAACCGGAGGAAGGAGGCCTGGATCGAGCCCGCGTCCGCCAGGATGCGCCCGAGCAGCCAGAGGAGCATGACCAGGTCCTCCCGGCGCTGAAATCGGTAGGCATACCCCTTGTACACGCGCTTCCAGCGGGAGAGGCTCCCCTGGCGCATGGCCCGGGCCGGCGAACCGGACAAGGGGGCGAGGATTCCCCGGAGGTTCCGGAGGATCTGCGGCACCTGGCCGTAAGCAAACACCGCGGCGAGGAGGCCTACGACTTCCTGGTCCTCCGGCGCCGGGTATTCGTGCGGGAAGAGCAGGGGGTCGCTGTCGAGATAGGATGGGCCGTAGCCGTCGCGGAGCTGTTCCAGGGACGATTTGAGCAGCACGAGGCGCTTCGTATCCCGGCGCAAGGCCATCAGAATGCCCGGCTGCTGTCGAGCAGCACGGTGACCGGCCCCTGGTTCACGAGCGAAACGTCCATCATGGCCTGGAATCTTCCGGAGGCGACCTTGAGCCCGGACTTCCCGACTTCTTCCAGGAAGGCGGTATACAGGGGTTCGGCCCTTTCCGGCGGGGCCGCATGCGCAAAGGAGGGGCGGTTTCCCTTCCGGCAGTCCCCGTACAGGGTGAACTGGGAGACCACGAGCAGCTCGCCGCGGATGTCCCGGACCGAGCGGTTCATCCTGCCCTCGGCATCCTCGAAGATGCGGAGATTGAGGGCCTTGTTCGCCAGGTAGACGGCGTCCTGCCGTCGATCCGAGGCCCCGACGGCGACCAGGACCAGAAGGCCCTGTTCAATGGACCCGTGGGTGCGGCCGTCGATCCGGACATCCGCGGAAGAGACCCTCTGGACGACCGCTCTCATGGCTACATCCGGGGCTGGGTCCGGTTCTGCACGCCGCCGACCCGCTTTTTCTCCTTGCGGGGCTTTTTCTTGACGCCCAGCGAGAGTTGGAGGACCTCGTCCATCGTGGAGACCCAGTGGAATGTCATCTGTTTCTTGACATGATCCGGGATGTCTTCCAGGTCCTTCTTGTTCTTTTCGGGGAGGATCGTTTCCTTGATTCCCGCCCGCAGGGCCGCCAGCACCTTTTCCTTGATGCCTCCCACGGGCATGACGGTTCCCCGCAGCGTGATCTCCCCGGTCATGGCGATCTTCGGGTTGACCGGGATGCCGGTCAGCAGCGAGGTCACGGCGGTCAGCATGGTGACCCCTGCCGAGGGGCCGTCCTTCGGAATGGCCCCGGCGGGCACGTGGATGTGGATGTCGAGGGTCTCGAAGATGTCCTCGTCGATGCCGAGCGCGGCCGCGTTCGAGCGAATGTAGCCGAGGGCCGCCTGGGCCGACTCCTTCATCACGTCGCCGAGCTTGCCGGTCAGGGTGAGGTTGTTCTTTCCCTTCATCTTGGCCGCTTCGACAAAGATGATGTCCCCTCCCACCGGCGTCCAGGCCAGGCCGATGGCCACGCCCGGTTCGGTCGTTCTCTCCGCTATTTCCGAGAAGAACTTGATGGGTCCGAGGTATGTCGCTACGTCGCTCTTGGTAAGCACGGCCGGTTCGGTTCGGCCCTCCACCACCTCCCGCGCCACCCCCCTGCATATGGTGGCCACTTCCCGCTCCACGTTTCGCACGCCCGCCTCCCGGGTATAGGAGGAAATGATTTCCTGCAGGGCGTCCTTCTTGATCTCAAGCTGCGTGCTGTCGAGGCCGTGCTCCTCGATCTGTTTGGGGATCAGGAACTTGTTGGCGATATGGATCTTCTCTTCCTCCGTATATCCGGGCAGCTCGAGCACCTCCATCCTGTCCTTGAGCGCGGGCGGGATCGGCTCCAGGATGTTCGCCGTGGCGATGAACATCACCTTGGACAGGTCGAAGGGCACTTCGAGGTAGTGGTCCGAAAAAGAGAAGTTCTGTTCGGGGTCCAGGACCTCGAGCAGCGCCGAGGAGGGATCGCCGCGAAAGTCCATGCCCAGCTTGTCGATCTCGTCCAGCATGAAGATCGGGTTGTTGGACTGGCATTTTTTCATGCCCTGGATGATCCGTCCCGGCAGGGCCCCCACGTAGGTTCTCCGGTGGCCCCGGATCTCGGCTTCGTCCCGAATGCCCCCAAGGGACATCCTGACGAATTTCCTGCCCATCGCCCTGGCGATCGACCGGCCGAGGGAGGTCTTCCCGACCCCGGGAGGGCCGACGAAGCACAGGATCGGGCCCTTCATGTCGGCCTTGAGTTTCCGGACGGCGAGGTATTCCAGGATGCGTTTCTTCACCTTTTCCAGGTCGTAGTGATCCGCCTCGAGCACTTCGGTCGCCTGGGCGATGTCCAGATTGTCCTCCGTCCCTTCCATCCAGGGCAGTTCGAGGATCCAGTCCAGGTAGGTGCGCGAAACGATGTATTCGGCCGCCTGGGGCGGTATCTTGGACAGCCTGTCCAGCTCCTTCTCGGCGACCTTGCGCGCCTCGTCGGGCAGGGGCTTGTTGTCCAGTCGCTCTTTGAGTTCCTCGGTTTCGGCCGTCTTGTCGTCCTTCTCGCCGAGTTCCCGCTGGATGGCCTTGAGTTGTTCGCGCAGGTAATACTCCCGCTGCGTCTTGTCGATCTCTCCCTTGACCTGGGACTGGATCTTGTTGCCGAGTTCCAGGATCTCGATCTTCTGGTGGACCAGGACCGTGACCTTTCGGAGGCGCTCTTTGATGCCGACCGCCTCGAGGATCTCCTGCTTTTCGGCAACGCTCACGTTCAGGTTGGAGGCGATCAGGTCCGCAAGATACCCGGGCCTGTCGATGCTGGAGATCATCACCGAAATCTCGTCCGGGATGGTCGGGATGAGCTTGATCGCGTGGATGGCCTGGTTCTTGAGGTTCTCCTCCATGGCCTGGATTTCTTCGTCCTGGACGTCCGTTTCGGCGGCGTCGAGGATCCTGGCCCTGAAGTAGGGGGTTTTCTCGACGAATTCGATGAGCTGAATGCGACCCAGGCCGCGGAGGATGACGTTCATGTTACCGTCGGGCAGGTTGACCGTTTTGACGATCTTCGCCCGGGTCCCGAATTCATAGATGTCCTCTGCCTCGATCGGTTCCGCATCCTGATTCCTCAGGGCGCAAATCCCGATGATTCCGTCTCCGCTGCTTGCCTGCTTGACGAGTTCGAGGGATCCCTCCTTTCCCACCAGGATCGGGACGATCGTTTCCGGAAACAGGACCGTGCCCTTGATCGGCAGAATAGGAAGTTCTTCCCAGATCATGTCATCCTTCTCTTTCTTGTTTTTGAATATCATCAGCCACTTATCCTCCCTGCCGGACATGCGGCAGTCGTGCTCGTGTCGTTGGTAAAATCCCGTCTACATCCGTGTCGCCGGGGAACGCCCCTTCTGATTGGATTCGTGCGGCACGGAGAGGGTTCCAATCGGTTGTTGGATATGGGGGGCCCTGATGAACGTAAGATTCCGCTCGTGCGGTTGTGGGTCGGTTGTTTTAAGCTTTTTCGCAACAATGTAATAAAAGTATTTAACCATCAATCAGAAAAGGTCAAGGCCGCTTGGATCCGGGGCCGTGCCCCTTTTCATTGGCCGGGATATGGGGTACATGTAAAGGGTGTCGCACGATGAGGAGGGCGGCCGAGGCCGCTGCAACGGCGAAAGGAGGAACGGAACATGAGCGAGGAAAAGACCACGGAAAATTTGCGGGTTGCCTTTGCGGCGGAGTCCAAGGCGCTGGTTCGCAATCGACTCTTCGCGGAAGTAGCCGACGAAGAAGGCTACGAGCAGATAGGAAGACTTTTTCGGGCGGTTGCAGAGGCGGAGAGCGTACACGCGAAGAACGCTCTGCGCATGCTCGGGGAGATGCAGACGACGGAAGAGAATCTCAAGGTCGCCTTTGAGAGTGAGACCGCCGCCAAGGATGACTACTATCCCGGATTCATCAAGCAGGCCGAGGCCGACGGAAGGTCGAATGTGGCCCTCATCTTCAGCCGGGCCCGGGATGTGGAGGAGAGGCATGCCCAGCTTTACAAGGGGGCCCTGGACTACCTCGTGAACGAGCAGGTCGTGGACTACTATGTCTGCACGGTATGCGGGTTCGTGGCGGAAAAGGACGCCCCGGACCAGTGCCCCATCTGCCAGGCGAAGAAAGAGGCCTTCAAGAAAGTGACCTGAGCGCCCCCCCACCGGCTCCGTCCGCGAGATACCGCCATCCCGCCATTAAAGGATCCAATATGGAACGTCAGATGTCCATATTTGGACCATGACACATCGTATATCCTTCCTCATTAGTGATAATTACTGAGCAATTTTGAATTATTACGTCATTGTTCGGGTGGCACGCTAATTGCTATCTTATCAGGCAAACAATAATCCGAAGAATCCGGGTTGAGAGTTGAGAGAGGAGAATATGATGAATACCGATCTGAAACAGGAAACCGCCGCCGTCCATCCCGGATTGCGGGCCCGTGCTGCAAATGCGGCCGCCGGGAGACGGGGGAGGGACGCTGCAGAGAAGAGGTTGCTCGAGTTGGTCCGGGACGGTGATCAGGAGGGACTCCGGGAAATCATCTACAAGTATCACGAAAAGCTGCTTTCGGTTGCGAACCGTATCTGCAAGAATCCGGCGGACGCGGAGGAGGTGGTCCAGGACGTCTACATGATCGCCATCGACAAGATCGACAGATTCGAGGGGCGTTCCACGCTTTCGACCTGGCTTTACCGCATCACGGTGAACACGGCCTTGATGAAGCTCAGGTCCCGCCGGACGGACCGGAACCTTGTGCCCATCGACGGCATGACGGCCCTGCTCGGCGAGGCGGAGAATATGCTCCGGTATGATGAGGACGTAAAGTCGCCGGACGATGTACTCCTGACCAAGGAG
>WFRX01000209.1 GCA_015486285.1 bacterium | reverse complement strand
GCAGGGATCGGATCAGTTCGCGCATCTCGACGATCTGCACGGGATCCAGCCCGGAGGCGGGCTCGTCGAGCAGGAGGAGCTTCGGATCGTGGATCAGGGCCATGGCGACGGCCACGCGCTGCCGGTACCCGAAGGAGAGATGGCCGATCACCTCGTCGCGGACGTCTTCGATGGCGGTCTGCGCCTCCACCACGGGCAGGCGATCCCGCAGATCCGCACGGCCCATGCCCTTCAATCGGCCCACAAACCGGAGGTAGGACCTCACCTTCATGTCGTTGTACAGGGGCGGAGTCTCCGGCAGAAAGCTCAGGTGCTTCTTCACCTCGCGGGGCTCCTCGAGGAGATCGATCCCCCCGACCGTCACACGGCCGGCCGTGGGCAGCAGGCTGCCCGCCAGCATGCGAAGCAGGGTGGTCTTCCCCGAGCCGTTCAGGCCGAGGAGCCCGACGATCTCCCCCTGTACCACCCGGAAGCCTACCTGGTTCACGGCCCTCTTGCGGCCGTAGTATTTGGTAAGGCCTTCCACCTCCAGCATGGGAACTTCCCCTGTGCGTTCAGAGATAAGTGCGAAATCATACGAACACGCCTCTCGGCTGTCAAGACAAGGACTCGCTTCCGACGATGGATTCCTGTCGCCGGCACCCGTGTCCCATGGAGACCTTCGAAATACGAAACAGGGAATCTTCTTGTCTGCATGGCGCCACGCATGTTACCATCGCTCCCGTATCGGCTCCGACATTGCAGTCCCGGGAGGTGTCTTATGAAGCGTCTTTCCTATTCCGTTCTTCTGTCGGCCGTTGCTTTGTTTCTTGGCTGTACCCCGCCTCAGGATTTCACCAAGCTGTCGCAGCTGGTGCCTATGCGGGACGGCACCCTGATCGCGGTGGATGTCTTCATCCCCACGAAATGCGCGGCCCCCTGCGAAGGGCCTTTCCCCGTGGTATGGGAATACACGCCCTACCAGCGATCCAATGCAGACCCGTATATTGGTTTCCTATTCGGTGAGCTCATGGGGAAGACGGACGATGCTTCTCATTCCGAGGTTGTGCAGCTCCTGCTGTCCCATGGATACGCGTTCGCCCGGGCCGATATGCGCGGGTCGGGCGCCTCGAGCGGTTGGCGAATGGATTTCATGCCGGACATCGCGGACGACGGAAAGGAAATCGTCGATTGGATAGCTGCGCAGCCCTGGTGCGACGGAAACGTCGGCATGATCGGGGGCTCCTATCTGGGATGGTCCCAGCTGGCGGTCGCATCCAGGGCCCCTGAAGCACTCAAGTGTATCATGCCGAGCGTCGTGCCTTTCGAGGGCTTCTCGAACGAGGTCTACCCCGGCGGTATTTACTCCTATGCGTTTCTGCAGCTCTGGGGGGCCGGAATGTTCATCACGGACAGGAACATCTATATCCCGGGCAGCTACAATCCGACCATACCCGCCTTTGACGAGGATGGAGACGGACTCTACGTGGACGAAATCCCCTTTGATCAGGATTTCAGCGGTACCTTCATGGATGACTACCCCTGGCCCGTCGATCCCGCCAATCCCCCTCAATACCTGGACGGGGTGGTCCGGACCGCCCATTCCTATTTCAACGCCACCATGGAACATGCGGCCCACCCGGACGGCGCCCCCGGCGATTACGACATGAACGAGGTGGCCAAGGACATGTACTTCATCAATGCTCCTTTGCCCATGGGCGGCCTGACCGCATACGATCTCTTGAACAACCTGATACCGCTAATCATGGAGTCGGGGATTCCGATTTACAACAACGGCGGCTGGTTCGACGGGTTCGCTCGCGGCACCACGAAGCTGTATGCAACCATGGAAGGCACAAATCCGTCGAAACTGATCATGCAGCCGACCTATCATGGGGCCATATCGCAGGGCTTCGCGGATTACTTCGGACTGGACCGAAGCGATTTCACGGGCTATACGAAGATCTTTCAACAGGAAATGCTGCGATGGTTTGCGCATTGGCTCAAGGGCATCGAAAACGGGGTTGAAAGTGAGGCGCCCATCAAGATCTACGTGATGAACGGTGAGGGATGGCGTGAAGAGAACGAGTGGCCTTTGGCGCGGCAGGTCATAACGAGTTACTACTTTGAGCCGAACGGGACCCTGGCAACGGCCGGAACCACGGATGGCTCCGACGTCTACACTACGGACTACACGCACAATTCGGGCTTTGACGTCTTCGATGCGAGTTTTCTTGATCTCCTCGGCAGACCGAGCGTGACGGATACCTTCTACTTGAACCGGTACACTGCACTCTCCGGGTATACTCCGACCGAACTGGCTGTCAGAACCGACAAGGACCTGAAATGCTTGACCTACACTTCCAACCCGCTGGCCGAGGACACGGAAGTAACCGGCCATCCGATTATCCACCTCTGGGTCAGTTCAACGACCGCTCATGGAGATCTCTTCTTCTATCTGGAAGATGTGGACGAAACAGGCGAAGCGGTACTGGTCACCGAAAGCCCGCTCCGAATCGGGTTTGCCGCGCTGTTTGACGATGATGAGCAGATCCAGCCGAATCCCGGCGTAGATGTTCTGCCTGATCTTCCCTGGCACGGCTTTGAGGATACCCAGTATGTGGACGGGATCCTGGCCGGCGGGAATGTTGTCGAAATCGTGAACGACCTGTATCCCACGTCCTGGGTTTTCAGGCAGGGACATCGGATCCGCGTTTCCATCGCGGGCTCTGATTGGCCGACCTTCCGACTGAACCCGCATCTGTACACGGGGGAAGGGGACCCGACAAACATTCCGGGCGATTACACCGCGCCTACGATTACGGTGTACCGGAGCGCCGATCGGCCTTCCAGGATTGAATTGCCCGTGATCCCATAGATTCTTCGAGCCCAAGGGGTCATCAGGTTTCCCTGTTTCGTCCTCTGCAAAACCGCCCGGGCGCCGCCGCCGGGCGGCCGGCGGGGATCGCGGGTCACATGGATGCGTCTACCTTTTCTTTTTTCGGCAAAATCCTTTCATAGAACTTTTGGCCGTTGCGCATCTCGTGGTTGTGGCAGTCCTTGCAGGGCTGCGTGTTGGAAAACCGCATGAGTTTCGCATGGACCGACGTCTGCTCGATCGGTTTGTGGTTCTTCGCGTTCTTGCACTGGAAACATCGATGGTTGGGTACGAGGCTGTAGTAAGCGGGCTCCCGCGCGGGATCCACGAACAGAGGCTCGGGAGGCGGCTCGAGGGGCTTGTCAGGGTCCCTCCGGAAGTGCTCGATCAGGAACTTCACGGCGCTCACGTTCATCTGCCACTGTCCTGCAAGGCCCGCGTCGAAATGGCAGCCCCCGCAGTTCCGGTGGTGCTCGGCCACGCCGGCCTCGCGCCATCTCTTGATCGGGTCCTTCATCTCGTGGCAGGCGATACACACCTTGTCCGGGAAGTACCTGACCGCCGCCTCGTGCCCGGCAACGAAAACCACCATGCCGGCAAACAGGATCAGGAGAAGCGTGCCTCGCTTCGTACCCCCGGATCGTCTGCGTCCCTGCCGGTTGTCGCTACTCTTTTGCGTCATGGGTGATCTCCTCCTCGGCTGCCATTCGTTTCAAGGCCTCTCGGACCCCGTGGGTTCCGTGGTGCGGGTGTTCCTCGAGTAAGCGGGCCGCCAGGGCCGTTACGCGGGCGGCCGCAAAGCTGCTTCCCTGGAAATTCATCTCTTCGGGAAGTCCGGGCAGGGGCCTGGGACGCCCCCAGGCGCCGAACTCCACCGGCCTGCCTGGATAGTGGATGAGGGCACCCTCCCCTGCGCAGGACCGAGCCCGGCACACGCCGATCACCGTATCGAACACGGCCGGGTAGACCCGGTCGTCGGGAGTGCGTGCGGCGGCGACGATGACGGTTCCCTGCTCGAAGGCCCGGCGGCAGAGTTCATCGAGGGCCGGCCGGTACGCCTCGCGCTCCGTGCCGAGGCTCAGGTGAATCATCTTGGGCCTTTCGGCAACGGCCCAGGCCAGGGCCGCCTCCAGGACCGCCATGGGCGCCTCCAGCCGCCTGCGGAAGATCCGGACGGCATGGAGCCTTGCCCGCGGGACGCCTTCGCGGATGATCCCGGCGATGGCGGTGCCGTGGCCGGTTTCGTCGCGGTAGTCGTCCGAGGCGACAACGTCGCCCGGGGAGTCGGCCGGGGCGAACGAAATACCCCCCGCAACGCCCTGCACGTGGGAGTGCCAGGGGTTCACGCCGCTGTCGATGATCACAATGTCGATGCTCATAAGCCTTTCCGATACCCGTCGGGATCGCCTTCATAGAGGAGGCCCCCGGCGCCGAGGACAATGAGCCGGTCGGCGCCCTCGACGGCGGAGGGCCGGTGACTGACCACAAGGGTCGTCTTGCCCTGCATCAGGCTCCGGATCGTCTCCTTGAGGCGGCCTTCGGCCGAAGGGTCCAGGAAGGCGGTCGCCTCGTCCAGGATCAGGATCCCGGGCCGCGTGAGGACGGCCCGGGCGATGCTCAGGCGCTGTTTCTGGCCCCCGGACAACCGCACGCCCCGGTCGCCCACCACCGTGTCGTAGCCGGCAGGCAGGCCCTCGACGAACTCGTGGATGCAGGCGGCCCGCGACGCCTCGACGATTTCGTCAGCCGCGGCCTCCGGCCTCGCGAACCGGATGTTCTCGGCGATGGTGCTGTGAAAGAGAAAGGTGTCCTGGGAGACGATCGCCACGCGGCTGCGCAGCCAGGCCGTCCTGAACCGCCTCAGGTCGGTTCCGTCGAGCAGGATCCGGCCCCCGTCCGGATCGAAAAGCCGCATGATCAAATGACAGATGGTCGTCTTGCCCACCCCGCTCGGGCCGATGAGGGCCGTCACCCCGCCGGCCGGCATACGGAAGGAAAGGCCGCTGAAGAGCGGCTCCTCCGGCTCGTAGGCGAAAGAGACGCGGTCGAAGGCGATCTCGCCCTTGAAGGCCCCGGCGGCGGGCACCATGTCCCCGTCCTCGCGGAAGGCAGGCGCCACGTCGAAGATCTCCTTGACGCGGCCGAGGGCGACCCTGGATTTCTGCATGGCGAGAAAGCCCTCCATCAGGGCCTGCAGCGGGCCGAGCAGCCGCGCCTGGTAGGCGGTGAAGGCGACCAGGCTGCCGATGGTCAGAGAGCCGTGGATGACCTGGTAGCCGCCATAGCCGAAGACCACGATGGTGTTCACAACGGTGTAAAGGGCGGGGACAGAGCCGGACAGGGCCCCCAGGACCTGGTAGCGGAGCAGGAGTTGGAGCATGCCTTCCTGTTTTTGTGCGAGCCGGCCGGCCTCCAGCCTCTCGGCGCCGAAGGCACGAATCAGGCCGATGCCGGAGAGGGACTCGAACAGGAAATGGGCGATGTCCGCGTTCGTCTCGGCCACCTCCCGGCCGAGGTCGAGGAGGCGCGGCCGGATCCGGCCAATGACGTACAGGGCAAAGGGCAGGAACAGGACGCTCAGCAGGGCCATGCGCCAGTCGAGCCAGAACAGGATCGCCGCGGTAATCAAGCAAGTCAGGGTGTTGAACAGGTAGCCGGGGATCGTGTCGGTCACCAGGGCCTGGATGTCGGCCATATCCGAGGCGATCCGGGAGTAGATGTCCCCGAGCTTCTTCCGGGTGAACAGGCTCAGCGGGACGCGCTGCAGGTGATCGAAGAGGTCCTGCCTCATCCGGAACAGGACCCGGGCGGAGTACCGCGTGTAGAGGTAGCTGTTCGCGACCCGGAGGGAAAAGCTCACGAGGAGGAGGCAGATGACAGCGGCCAGGATGGCGAACAGGAGTTCGTGGCGGCGGCCGATCAGGACCTTGTCGATCAGCACCTTGGCGAACAGGGGCTGGATCATTCCCAGGGCGGTGCTGACCACGCTGAGTGCGATGGATACGAGCAGCACCTTGCGGTGGGGCTGCACGTATCGGCCGAGATAGCGGATCGTGGCTCGGAGGTCCTCTTCCATGTCCCCTTCTCACTTGCCTGTGCAGTGATTCCCGCGGGAGCAGGAATCCCTTGCGGCTCTCCTATC
>WFRX01000208.1 GCA_015486285.1 bacterium | reverse complement strand
TGTCCACGAGAAGCAGGCTGATCCGGTTGTACTTGTGGGCATCCGGCTCGAAGTTCGTCCTGCAATACACCGCGAAGAAGTCCGAGCCTTCCGCGCCGACGACAAACCGCTTCTGGCCGTTGAGGACGAAATGATCCCTTTCCAAGACGGCCCGGGTCGTAGAGCCGAAGAAGTCCGAACCGCCCCGCGGCTCCGTCAACGCCTCCGCGGCGACTAGCTTGCCTGCAAGATAGGGCCGCAGATATTTCTCCTTCTGCTCTTCCGTACCGAACACGTTCAATGCCTCGCCCACGATGGAGGGCATCACAAAGGCACAGCCGAGCGCCATGCCCAGACAGCCGATCTCCTCGGTGGCCGTCACGTCCGCAACCCAACTCATCTCCCTGCCGCCGTATCGTTTTGGAAAGCGAATGCCCCGAAGGTTGTGTGCCGCCAGTTTTTCCACGAATTCCCGGGGGTAGACGATCTCGTCCTTGTCGAGAGCCCTCAGAAAGTCGCTCGAAACCTCCTCCCGGGTGAACTTCCTCACCTCCTGTTTCAGCGCCTGTTCCTCGGGCGTCAGCATGAAATCGTACATAATGGGCCCTCCCGTTGTCGCCGAGCCTTTCGGCATTGATTGGATCCGCCTGGCCTATAAACATCGTTCACTATACTAAACACTGTTCATTCCGTCAAGAAAAACATGCTTCGAACCAGAAGCCTTACCCTGCTCCCAGGGCGGTTCGTTTCATCATTCGGTAATTTCCACCGCCTTCCGCTTTCCGGGCCATCGGTGTTTTGGACGAGATTCTGATACAATGCGGGGAGGACGTTGGGGGAACCGCTCCTTTCCATCCTTGCATCTACACAAGGCAGGCCCCGGACAGCCGGACCGAACCAAGGGAGTCGACCATGAAGGCATTGAATCGTCTTTCGCTCATATCAGCCCTCTGCTTGGCCGTATTTTCCCTCGGTTGCGGAAAGGGAATGCGCAAGGGGCCTTACCTGATCCCCACCCGCGACGCTACCGCAATTTCGGTCCACTGGCAGTTGCGCCAGACGGAAACCTGTCTGCTGGAATGGGGAGACGATGAGGGGCATTCGATGGGCAGCGTCCATACGGTCGAGAATGGAAAGGCCCTCAACCAGCACCAGCACGCGTATACGATTACCGGGCTGCCCCCCGCCTCGGAATACACTTACCGCGTAACGACCAAGACGGAGGAATACGCAGGCACGTTCCGTACCGCCCCCGACTCCGCCGTAAGGAATCTCAAGTTCATCGTTTACGGGGATACACGATCGCATCCCGATATCCACGACCGGGTCGCCCAGGCCATCGTAGCCGCCTTTCGGAACGACGCAGCCTTTCAGACCTTTGTGCTTGGAACGGGGGACCTCGTAAGCGTGGGCGACCTTGAAGCGACCTGGGACATTGAATTCTTCGACCCCAAGTATGAGAACATCCGGACGATGCTGGCGAATGTCCCTTTCGTTTCGTGCATGGGAAATCATGAAGACTCAGGAAAGCTCTACGAGAAGTATTTCCCCTATCCTCTTGAACAAGGCGGGCGGTACTGGTCTTTCGACTATGGCCCTGCACATGTGGTTGTCGTCGACCAGTATGTGGATTACAGTAACGGGTCCGAGGAGCTCGCGTGGATCCACGATGACCTCGATACGACACAAAAGCCCTGGAAGTTCATTCTCTTGCATCAGCCGGGCTGGTCGGCAGGATCCCATCCGAACGACAAGAATGTTCAGGATTACATCCAGCCTCTATGCGAGGCCTATGGGGTGGATATGGTGTTCGCAGGCCACAACCACTATTACGCCCGGGCCCTTGTAAACGGCGTCTATCATATTACCACCGGGGGAGGAGGAGCTCCGTTGTATGCCCCGGACCCGAACTATACGCCGGAAGTCATGGCAGCCAGTGCGTCGCATCATTTCTGTAAGGTAGACATAGAAGGCGATGTCCTGCACTTCAGCGCCGTAAAACCGGACGGCACCGAGATCGACGCATTCACCATCTCCAAGTGATTTTTCCGCGGCAAGCCCTATCCGGAATCGGCTCCGCTCTTCTTCCTTTTATGGATAAAGTAGAGGTTCCGGAAATATACGACGGATCCGAATGACTGGCCCAAAATGAACACGGGATCCTTGCGATAGATCGCATAGGAAAGAAGCGTCACAGACCCCATGATGCTGAAATACCAGAACAACTCGGGAATCACGCTTTTCCTCTGTTTTTCAGTGACAATCCATTGAACCAGAAAGCGCATCGTAAAAAACGCCTGTCCCACCAGGCCCACCACCAGCCAGAATACGTTGTTATCACTCATCATAACCTTCCTTCTTCATCGAGAGGGGGACGGCACCCGTCAAGGGCCGCCGGCGCCGGCCGATGACGGGCCCGGGGAGACAATCGCGGCGAGGGGCGCATCCTCGAATCGTCTCTCAAAGAGAACCTCGAAGGGCACTGCTCCCGACCGCCGGAATCGCTTCAGTTCCCGGGACCGGATGATCACCGCGGGCCTTCCCGGTGCGGACAGAAAGCGGTTCAAGTCCTCGGGCCCCTGCAACACGGGCAGATGGGTCCTCTCCAGGTAAAAATTGAAGGCCCCCTGAAAGAGGTTCCTGTACAGGCCCACAGGCCGATCCGGCCCTGCCCTCTCCTCGAGGATTCTGCAGAATTCCCGGACCGATTTGAAGGCATCGGCTCGGGGAAGGATCTCGACACCGCCGACCATGGTCATCACGGCCCAGAAGACGACCGCGGTCGAGAGGATTGCCGGCGCCGACCCGGCGGCCGACCTCGAATACAGGGCCCACGCCGCTCCTGCAAGCACGACTCCCGCCAGAACGAGCCAAACCCGTGTCTGGGCAGCCCCGATGACCGCCGCTATCTCCGGGGCGAACTCCGGAACAAATGCCGTAGCGACGCGCGCGCCCCACAGCCCGCATGCGGCCATCCCCAGTCCCGATCCCATGACCATCCAGGAAAGCATCCGGCCGGGGACCCGCACCATCCTCCCATAACCGTTCCGGACCACACCGCCCCCTCCCGAGAGCAGATACCCCACCAGGAGAGCGGCCCCGGGGTAGATCGGCAGGAGATATTTCTCCCTCTTCGGGGGAAGAAGCGAGAGGACCAGGAAGGTCACGACAAAGTACGCCCCCAGAAAGACCCGCGCCTCCCGGCTCATCGATCTGTCCCGCTTGAGCAGCCAGAGGGCGCCCGGAAGGAACAGGGTCCAGGGCAGGAAGTCCGCGGGGAAATTGACGAAGTAGTACGTAACAGGGTGGGGGTGCGCACCGCTGGCCGGGGAAAGTCTGCCCAGGTTCTGCGCGAAGAGAACCTCTCTGGCATGGGCCCAGCCCCCTGCAAGGTGGATGTCCGGCACGAGCCAAGCCAGGACCGGCGCCAGCATCAAGGGGATCCCCCACAGCAGGCTCCGCGGGACGGCCGCCCGGGGCCCATCGAGCCGTGCGGCCGTGAGCCCGGCCGTAACGGCAATGATGAGCAGGGCCAGGGGCCCCTTGGCAAGAACCGCCAGGCTTGCCGCCAGGTAAGCGGCCGCTGTCCAGCCCCGTGATCCCTCTTCCCGGGCCCGGAGGTACCCGTACAGGCTGAGGAGCACAAGGCAGGAAAAAAGCGTGTCCATGGCCCCCCAGCGGGCCATCCACAAAAACTCCCCCGAGGTGGCCAGCACAATCCCGGCCGCGAGCCCCCCACCCGCCATGCCGAGCCGTGTTGCGGTCAGGAAGGTGAGGAGCACAGTCGCCGCAGCGGCGGCGGCGGCCACAAGCCGGGCCGGAACCGGATCCCACGGCCCGCCGATCACCCTTTTGACGAGGATGGCAAGCCAGAAGAACAGCGGCGGCTTATCCGCGTACGGCCTGCCGTTCAGCTTGGGCAAAATGAGGCTGCCCGTGACATCCATCTCCCGAGCCACCTCGGTGTAGCGGACCTCGTCCGGCCGCCAGAGGTCCCGTCGGGAAATCCCCGGGAGGTACAGGACGGCGCACAGCAGGGCGAGGGCAACCAGCCGGCTCCAGGAGGGACGGGGGCCTGATTCCCCTGCTCTCATTCCTCACCCTTGATGCGGCACCGAATCCATCGCTTGCGCAGCCAGAATACGCCGAAGAGGTCGGCAAGGGTCTTGAAAAGGCGATTCCGGATGTTGTACTTCGCCTCGCCGTACCGCCGTTCCCTGTGGTTCACGACGACCTCGCCGACCCGGTATCCTGCCGTCTTCACCAGGGTGGGGAGAAACCGGTGCATACCGTCGAACATCACGAGTCCCTCGACGCATTCCCGCCGGAAGACCCGAAAGCTGCAGGCCGTGTCGTGGAAGCCGTCTTTCAGAACGAAGCGGCGAAACCCGTTCGATACGTGCGTGGAGAACCTGCGCAGCCAGGGATCCCGCCGGTTCTTACGCCATCCGCACACCATGTCGTAGTCCCGCAACGACGCGATGAAGGAAGGGATATCGGCCGGATCGTTCTGAAGGTCTGCATCCAGCGTGGCGAAGATGCCGCCCCGGGCCGCACGGAACCCCGCAACGAAAGCGGTGGACTGGCCCGAGTTCCTCGCAAGGGTGAGAATGCGGATTCGCGGGTCCCTCTCCTTTTTGAGCCGCCGAAGAATCTCCGGGCTCGAGTCCACGCTCCCGTCGTCGACGAAGAGAACCTCCGAGCGCATCTCCAAGCCGTCCAGCACCCGGGTAAGCTCTTCCACGAGGACCGGGAGGGAATCCTGCTCGTTGTAAACCGGGATGACCACGGAAAGGTCCGGGCCCTCGCCGGCACTTCGGCCTGCATCGGTCGCCATGGCAACCCTATAAATTTTGTTGGATGGAGGGAGGTTAGCAGGCGGCGCGATTGCCTGTCAAGGAGATCGGGGCAGGCTCTGCCTGCGGTACTGTCGGTAGTCCACCCCGTACTTTCTGGCCTTGTAGGCAAATTTCCGTTCCGTGACCCGGACCATCTCCGCGGCCTTGGCCATGTTGCCCCGACTGTTCTTCAGCGCATCGATGATGATCTCGCGCTCAACCTTGGCCACCGCCTCTTCGAGGGACTGGGTCGGCACGGTGTCCGACTCCTCGCCGGTCTGGAGGGTGGGGGGAAGGTGATAGCTGTGGATCACGCTCCCTTCGCAGAGCAGCACAGCCCGTTCGATGCAGTTTTCAAGCTCACGGACGTTCCCGGGCCAATGGTACTGCATGAGCATATCGATGGCGGGCGTGGAAAGACGGCGAATATCCTTCTGGTTCTCCTTCGCATATTTTTCGAGGAAGTAGTTCGCCAACAGAAGAACATCCGTCTTTCTTTCCCGCAGCGGGGGCATGTAGATCGGAAAAACATTCAATCGATAGTACAGGTCGCCCCGGAACGTCCCTTCCTCGACCCCTTCTTCGAGATTCTTGCTGGTGGCGGCGATGATGCGAACATCGGTCTTGATCGTCCTGTTGCCCCCCACACGCTCGAATTCCCTCTCCTGTAATACCCTCAGCAGGTTCAACTGGGTATCCAGTCCGATGGAACCGATCTCGTCGAGAAAGATTGTTCCCTTATGGGCCAATTCGAACTTCCCCTGTTTCTGGCGGATGGCCCCGGTAAAGGCCCCCTTCTCGTGTCCGAACAGCTCGCTCTCGATGATGTTCGCCGGTAGGGCCGCGCAGTTCAGCTTGACAAAGGGCTGCCTGGAACGGAGGCTGTTGTAATGGATGGCGTTTGCCACCAACTCCTTGCCCGTGCCGCTTTCTCCCCGGATCAAGACCGTGGCATTGCTGCGGCACACCTGCGAAATCATCTGGTAGACCTCGCGCATCTTGTTGCTGTTGCCCACGATATTCTGAATGCTGTGCTTGCTGGCGAGCTGTTCCTGGAGGCGCAGATTCTCGAGCCGGAGGCTTTCCTGCTCCATCTGGATCATCTCGAGGTTGATCACCCGCTGTGCGAGCATCGTGGCAATCACCGAAAGCCGCCGCTCACTCGCCTTCAGATCAGTGGTGGGGGAATACGGAAAATCGGCGCTCAAGGCGCCTACCACCTGCTTCCCTTTCCGAATGGGAACACAGATAAAGGAAAATTCCTCCCCTTTCTTCCTCCGCATGGCCGTCCGGTCGAGGAAGAGGGGCTCTTCGCTGACCTTCGGCACAACGATCGCTTGTCCCTTCTGAATCACCCGGCCCGTAATCCCCTCGCCGGGCTTGTACCGGCCCCGCCGCATCGCATGCGGCGTCAGCCCGTGGGCCGCCTCGATACGGATTTCGTCCCGCAAAGGATTCAGGATCGATATGGTTCCCCGCTTCATGCTCATGGATTCGCTCATGATTTCCAGCACAAAGTACAGGGACTTCTTCAGATCGATCGTCGCATTCAGGGCCTTCACGATCTCATAGAAATAGGTGATTTCTTGAATATCCTGCTTGGCCATGCAACCCTTCGACCCACGAAGTGCGCGGTTTCGTTGCCTTTAACAAATAGCACTATTTTGTTGTTTCCGATTCCAGTATATCCAAAATTGTATGAATTGCAACCCGAATGCCGAAATCCACCGTTGACGCCCCGGATGCACTTGCAAGATGTCGGGCGGTATGCGAAAACACACGGCAAGGAGGAACGGAGATGAAAAAAATCGAAGCGGTCATCAAGCCGTTCAAGCTCGACGAGGTCAAGGAGGGACTCGCCACCCTCGGGATCCAGGGTTTGACCGTAAGCGAGGTCAAGGGCTTCGGGCGCCAGAAAGGGCACTCGGAGATTTATCGAGGGGCGGAATACACCGTGGACTTCGTTGCGAAGGTCAAGATCGAGATCGTCGTCGACGAGGAGCTTTGCGACAAGGTTGTCGATGTCATCTTGGAGTACGCGAAGACCGGGAAGATCGGGGACGGCAAGATCTTTATCCTGCCGGTCGAGAAGGCCGTCCGGATTCGAACCGGCGAAGTGGGCAAGGATGCGATCTAGGAGTCAAGGCTCAGGGATCCGGGCGACAGAAGACCGATTTTCCCGCTTGTTCTCACATCTCGGAGATCCAACGTGAAACGCAACAAGAATGTTCTGGGCATCGATGTGGGATCTACGTCCCTTTCGCTGGCTGAGCTGGCCCCCGAGGGGGAGATCCTCCAGGCATCCTACCTGTTTCACAACGGAAACGCAGCGGACAGGCTGCTGGAGGCCCTGGAGGGGTATGAACTGACCCGTATCGGGGCGATCGCCGCCACTTCGTCCACGCCGCCCTTGCTGAGGCATGCCACGGTGTGTGACAACCGGGTCGCCGCGATTGCAGCGGCAAAGCATTTCCATCCGAGCCCCGGCGCCGTGCTTATCGTGGGGGGCGAAAAATTCGGGCTGGTCCTCTTCGACGATCAGGGCGAATACCTGAACTACCGGTCCAATACTTCCTGCGCGGCCGGGACGGGGAGCTTTCTGGATCAGCAGGCACAGCGCCTGAACCTGCGGGGCATCGAGTCTTTCAGCGAAATCGCCTTTCGAAACCGCGGCGAGATCCCGAAGATCGCATCCCGGTGCGCCGTCTTTGCCAAGACCGACCTGATTCACGTCCAGCAGGAGGGGTACTCCCTCGAAGAAATATGCGACGGGCTATGCTTCGGGCTGGCCAAAAACATAGTCGATACCCTTTTCACCGGCACGGCGATTCGCGGTCCCGTGGTCTTCGTGGGCGGCGTGTCCCGGAACCGGGCCGTGGTGAAACATCTTGCGCGCATGACCGGCGCCGAAATGACTGTCGACCCGCGTGGCCACCTCTACGGCGCGATCGGTGCGGCCCTGGACATCCTCTACGAGGGAGAAGAAACGGCACTCCCCGTAAACAGCCCGGATGAACTCCTTCTGCGGGCGAACCGGAAAAAGACCTATCACTATCCGCCCCTGGAGCTGCGGCTTTCCGAATACCCCGATTTCGACAGCGAGGCCTACCTGTTCCACTCGCGACTCTTCCCCCAGGCGACCGCGGTGGAAGTGGAAATCTACGAGCCTCTTCCGCCCGGGCGGCTCGATGGGGTCTACCTGGGCATTGATATCGGCTCCACGAGCACCAAAGCGATCGTGATGGACCGGGACCGGCGGCCCCTGACGGGCCTTTACACCCGCACGGCGGGGAGGCCGCTGGAGGCGGTAAAGGTCTTGTTCGAAGCACTGGACCGGATGGCGCGGGAACGCCTGATCACGTTCTCCTTTGCCGGTGCCGGGACCACCGGATCGGGCAGGAAGTTCATCGGGCAAATCATCGGCGCGGATCTCGTCCTGGATGAGATCACGGCCCATGCCCGCGCCGCCTTTGAGCTGGATCCGCAGGTGGACACCATCATCGAGATCGGCGGACAGGACGCAAAGTTCACTACCCTGAGCAACGGCATGGTCACCTTCTCGATCATGAACACCGTGTGTGCCGCCGGCACGGGGAGTTTCATCGAAGAGCAGGCCGGGAAACTGGGCGTTTCCCTTTCGGACATTGCGGCGCGCACCGCCGGCGTACGGGCGCCCCTTTCGAGCGATCGATGCACGGTCTTCATGGAGCGCGACATCAATCATTACCTGAGCGAAGGGGTCGGTGTGGACGAGGTGCTCGCCTCCGTACTCCATTCGGTGCGGGAGAACTACCTTTCCAAGGTCGCCATCGAGAAGAACATCGGCGACAACATATTCTTCCAGGGAGCGACCGCCAGGAACCGTTCGCTGGTAGCGGCCTTTGAACAGAGGCTGGGCAAGCCGATCAAGGTCTCCCGGTACTGCCACCTGACCGGCGCCCTGGGCGTGGCCCTTCTCCTGCGCGATGAGATGCGACCGAAGAGCACCTTCCGCGGGGTGGACCTCTACCGGCAGGAAATTCCCGTGCGTTCCGAGGTGTGCGAGCTCTGCACCAACCATTGCAAGCTGAAGATCGCCGCCGTGAACGGGGAGACGGTGGCCTTCGGCTTTCTCTGCGGCCGTGACTACGAGACGAAGAAGCACGTGAAGGCAGGCGCCGCTTTCGACCTGCTCGGCCTGCGGCGGGAAATCTTCCGGGGCGAAGAACCGGGTCCCGTCCGTGACGGAGTGACCATCGGGATCCCGGCGGCCCTGCATCTCTACGATGAATTGCCCCTGTGGCGGAAGTTCTTCGATCTTCTCGGACTCAGGACCGTCACCAGCGAACCCTGTCGCGACGCCGTCAAGGTCGGCAAGCAGCTCACCGGCGCCGAGTTCTGCGCGCCCATCACAGCGCTTCACGGCCACATCCGGCACCTTGCCGACAAGGTCGACTATATCTTTCTCCCCGTCCACCTGGAAGTAAAAAACAGGAACGGCCGGGGACGGAGGCAGTACTGCTACTACACCCAGTACGCCCCGGCCGTGGTTTCCTGGTGCGAGGGCCTGCAATCCCGCGCCAGGATCATGAATCCGCTGCTCTACAGCCTCAAGGGCACCTTTCCGGCCAGGGTGCAGCTGTTCAAGATGTTGCGCGAGATGGGCTTAAAAGACATCACCTTCCTCCAGGTCTCGAGCGCCTTCTCCCGGGCCCAGGATCACCACCGCTCCTGTCTCGGGAAGCTGCGGGAAATCTACAGGAAGGAGACCGAACGGACGGAAGACATCAGCGTGGTATTCCTGGGCAGGCCTTACACGATCCTGTCCAGAACCATGAACAACCACATCCCCGATATTTTCGCCAAGCAGGGCATCCGTACCTTTTTCCAGGACATGGTTCCTTACGATCAGGAGGATGTGAAATCCATCCACCCTCTCCTTGACGCCTTCCACTGGATCTATGCCTCGAAGATCCTGGAGTGTGCCGAAATCATCGCCAAAACGGAGGGGGTCTATCCCGTGATGGTCACCTCTTTCAAGTGCGGGCCCGATTCCTTTGCCGTGGAGTACTTCAAGGAAATCATGGACCACTACAAGAAGCCCTACCTGATCCTGCAGCTCGATGAACACGATTCCAGCGTCGGGTATGAGACACGGATCGAGGCGGGTATCCGGTCTTTTCGGAACGACTTCGGCGCCCGCAGGAGGAAGAACGCTTCACGCTACCTTGCCGTCAATCCGGACGTGACCCTGGACAAGGGAATCCTCAGAAAAAGGACCGTGCTCATGCCCAACTGGGATGATTTGTCCTGCCGATTTCTCGTGGGCGTGCTCAGGAACGAAGGCATCGATGCCCTCCTGCTCGAGGAAACCCAGGAATCGATTCGGCGGAGCATGCGTTACAATTCCGGGCAGTGCATCCCCCTCAACGCCATTGTGCAGGCCGCCATTGAAACCATTGAAACCCACGATCTGGATCCGGGGCGAACCGTACTCTGGTCGGTGGAGGGGCACATCGCCTGCAATTTGCGGATGTTTCCCTATTACATGAAAAAAATCCTCGAAGCACACGGCGGCGGCATGGAGCGGGTGTCGGTTTTCCGGGGAAACGCCACTTTTTTCGATCTGTCGATTCACGCGGCGGCCAACGCGTATTACGCCCACATGTTCGGCGGGTATCTACGGCAGGTCGCATGCAAACTCAGACCTTACGAGGTCAGGCCGGGGGAAACCGACCGGGCCGTGGCGCGCGCCTCGGATATCCTTTACGAAACATTTCTTCTGGGACGGTCGAAGGAAGAGGCCCTGCAGCGGATCGCCGGCCTTTTTGACCGCATCCGGATCGAAAAGACGCCCCGGCCCAAGGTGGCGATCTTCGGAGACATGTACGCGCGGTACAATGACAACATGAACCAGCACCTCATTCGGACTATTGAGAGGCACGGGGGCGAAGTCATCGCCACACCATACAGCGAACTGATGAAGATGGCGGCGGATCCGTACATAAGCCGATGGATCACCGAGGGGGAATACGGCAGCGTCCTCATCGCCACCCTGCTGAAAAGCACGGTCCCCGTGTTCGAGAGAAGGTACTACAAGTACTTCAGCTCCATGATGCGGGAGGACGTTCCCCGCGAAGCGCTGGATTACCGGCAGGCCCTCGAAACGATGGACGTGAAGTATCTGAACACGGGAGAGTCGATGGAAAACATCCTGAAGATCTTCGCGCTCATCCGGCATTACCCGGACCTGTCCCTGTTTGTTCAGACCAATCCGGCCTTCTGCTGTCCGTCCCTGGTCACCCAGTCCATGGCCGGCCGCATCGAAACACTCACGGGCATCCCCATCGTCACCATCGAGTACGACGGCACAGGGGCCTTCAAGAACGACGATATCGTTCCCTATCTCAAGTTTCCCCGGTCGACGAGGAGAGTACATCGAAAGAAGGCGCAATAAGCAACGGCAACGATACCGGGTCGGCTCTATACGATCTCCAACAGGTAGGTCGTGTAGGCCTTCCGAACGCGCAACATACAGGCTTCCATCTCCCGGACAAGGCGTGCCTCGTCCCCTTCCCTCCCAAACAATCTTCGGGCCAGGGCGGTCCGCTCGGTCGGATTTTTCGGCAGGGTGTGCGTCTGACGGTCTTCGAAAATTTGCAAACAGTGTTCCACCCTGCGGAGGAAGAGATAGTCTTGCTCAAGCTGTGCCCTGACGCCCCCGGGCAACAGGCCCGCTTCTTCGAGGGCGCCCAGGGCTGCGAGGGTGTTGCCCGAAAGCAGGCCGGGCCGGGCCGGGCCGTGGATGAGCTGGAGCCCCTGGACGAGGAACTCCACGTCACGAATGCCCCCTTCGCCGCTCTTCACGTCCACACCGCCTGCCGGATGCCGGCCCGCCTTCCTGACCGCCGCCTGCCGCAAGGCCTCAATGGAACCGACAACCTCCCGTGGATCACGCCGCTCGAGCAGGAGCGGCCTCAACTGTTCCAGGAATCGCTCTCCCAGCTTCGGGTTGCCCGCCACAGGCCGTATCTTCAGGGCGGCCTGAATCTCCCAGAGCGATGCCTCATCACGATAGTAATCCATCAAGCCGGACAACGAGGGGACGAGATCACCCGCCTGCCCGTGAGGCCGCAAGCGGAGATCGACACGATAGGCATACCCCGCCTCGGTGTGCCGCGAGAGATCGCGGCTCACCCGCTCCATGACACCGGCGTACAGATGCTTGAATGCCGCGATTTCCGCCGCTGTCTCCGTCGGAACATCGAAAATACCCACCAGATCGATATCCGAGCTGTAATTGAGCTCCCGCCCCCCGAGCTTGCCAAAGGCCAGGATGCAGAAATGCTCCGCCGGATCGCTCATGCCGGCCGGCATCCCTCCCCCCTGCCGGACATCCTGCAAGACTTTCCGCAGGGCCATTCGGATGAGGGCTTCCGCCACCGTCGACAGATCGAGCATGACCTCCCGGGTAGGCACCCCCAGGGCCATATCCCGCAAGCCGATCCGCAGAATCTCCCTTCTCCACAGGCGCCTCAGGCGGTTCATCCATTTCTCATGATCCTCCCCGCGGGAGCAGAACGTCGCCAGTTCCTCTTCAATATCCTCCCGCCGGCGCACACCGTGAAGGTTCTCCGGCAGGATGACCCAGTCGAGAAACCCCGGGTAACGAACGAGCGTATCGGCCAGAAACTGGCTTCCGGAAAGGATCTGAAGCAGAAGCTCGAGGCGCATGGGCTGCGACAGGAGCAAATTGTAATGAAACTCCGGGCTCGTCCTGACGTGAATGAACCGCTCCCAGTTGTTGAGCGCCATATCCGGATCAGGCATCTGGGAAAGGATATCCGCGGCCAGCAGCACCAGCTTGGCAAAGGTGTGCCGCCTCGACCCGGTCCCGGCCAGGTGCCGCAGATTCGTGTAGGCACGCTCTGTATTCTGGAAGCCGACCCGCTCCAGGACTTGACGGCGAAGCTCTCCGGGGACGTTTTCGGCCAGAACGAGGTCCGCCAGTGTCCCGGTGGCAGGTCCCGGCAATGAGGCGGGACCGAAGTAGCGCTCCGCAAACGCACGCGTGACCGCCGTATGGGTCTCGTAATCGATGTCGAGCCGCCGCGCAGGGCCGAGCGCGCTCCCCTCCCGGTAGCCCATCCGCCTGGCCAGGTGGGCAAACTCCAGGGAGTCGGCGGGAGGCAGAAAGAGATCCTTCGCGGAGCCCCGCAGCATGCGCATGGCGTTGATCAGCCGGCGGAAAAAGGCATAGGCGTCGAGCAGCTGGCCCGTTTCGTCCGGGGCGAGAACGCCCGCGTCGGCCAGCGCCGCCAGCGCCAGATGGAGTTCCGGGGTCTTGAGCCGCGGATGCGCATTCCCGTGCAGGACCTGGAGGATCTGCACGTTGTACTCCAGGTCTACCAGCCCGCCCGGGCTGAATTTTGCGTTCCGTCTTCCCTCCCGCGCCTTCTCACGAAACTGCTTCTCCCGAAGATCGCGAAGTGCCTCGAGGTCGATGGACCGGGCACCGTAAATCATCTCGTCCCGTATCCTCTCCAGGCGGGCGCCGAGGGCCGGGCTTCCTCCGATGGAGCGCATGCGGACAAGGGCCAGACGTTCGTAAGAGTGGGCCGGGCCGCCGGGTCCGTAATACTGGCAGAAGCTTTCCAGGCTGCACGCCAGGGGTCCCGCACTCCCGTGAGGACGAAGCCGCAGATCCACCTGAAAGATGCCCTCGCGCTTTGCCCGAATCGATTGGGCCGTCGCTTGAACCAGCCGATCGAAGAATTCGGAATTGGCTATCGATTCCTTCCCGTCGGTCATCCCGTTGTCGCCGTATACGAGGAGGAACTCGATGTCCGATGCGTATCCCAGGGCGGCGCCTCCCAATTTTCCCAATCCGAAGAGGGCAAATTCCGCCTCCATGGCGGCCGCCGTCCTGGGCCTCCCATACCGTGCCACGAGATGGTCGTAACAGAAGCCGGTCGCCGTCCTCACAACGGCCTCCGCAAGCTGGGTCAAGCGTTCGGCAAGGCCTCGGAAATCCATGCCGGGATCCAGGATATGATCCAGGTCGATCTGGAAGATTTCGCGGTCCTTGAAGGCGTTCAGGCGGCGGCGCTTCTCCTCGAGATCCGCGGCCCCCTGCAGGGTCTGCTCCAGCCTCTCGGACAGGGTTTCCGGCGGCAGGCTGAAGCGCCGTTCCCTGACGATGGGCCGGAGCATGGGCAACAGGGTTTCGTAGTGAAGACGGATGAAGTCTTCCCAGAGGTAATCGCTCGTGCCCAAGAGGAGGGCCAGGTC
Organism: bacterium; assembly: GCA_015486285.1. Lineage (GTDB taxonomy): Bacteria > Desulfobacterota > DSWW01 > DSWW01 > DSWW01 > S015-6. The sequence goes on along the minus strand of WFRX01000208.1, from coordinate 1,462 downwards.
TCTGAGCGCGTGCGGATTGGAAAGGGTCTGCAGCCAGCGGTCAGGCGCCGGCAGATCCAGGATATCCTGAACGAGATTCTTGAAGCGGAGCAGGGCCGAATACCGGTCCGGGGCCTGCCCCAGGAAATAGGTGAACTGCTTCGTCAGGAGAACGGAAAGCTTGATTCGGCTGAGGGCCTCGGGGTCCTCGATTCTCCTGCCGCCGGCATCCACCACGTCGATTTCGTCGGAGATTTGTCCCTGATGGGTGCGGATTCGAACGTGTTCAATCGCAATGTCATGGAGAGAGAATGCCTGGGTCAGGGAGTAGAGAAAGGCGGGGGTATCCTCAGAGACGATCCTGAGCCGCGTGAATTCGCCGCTCTCGTTGTCCACGTCGATGAGGACGGGCGAGAGGCCGGATGAGGGGTCGGGCTGAAAATGGTCCAGTTCCCTGACCACCATCTCGTTGACCCGATGTCTCGCTTCCTCCGCCGAACCCCTGTCTTCTTTCTCGAGGAGTGTGAAAATACCCCGAATCCTCTTCTCGAACTCCGCTGCCCATTCCTCGAACCGGAACTCCCGCGTCCACGTTCCGGAGAAGTGATTCACGATCCGGCGCCGGCTCAGGGAGTCTCGTTTCAAAGGGGTACGCCTTTGTCCCCTCTGCCTCCCCTGCCTCCCGTCCCCTCCCTGCCGTCGACGATAGGTAAACACATCACCGGCCGAGATGTTGAAACCCATTCCGGCGAGGATCCCGGTCATGAGGGAGAAGACCCCGAGATGATCGAAGCCGAGAACGGTAAAATCCACCCGTCGGGCCCCGGTCCTTTTCAGGTACAATGCGACAGGGTGTTCGGAACACAGGCCCGACAGGCCTTCCAGATGTTCCAGGATTTCGCCCTTGGAAAAGCGCTCAAAGTACCGCTCATTCAGGCGGGCCAGATGCTCCTCGATCAGCCTCGGATCGATATCCGGGCACATGGCCTTCAGGGACGCAAGACTGGGTTTCATCGCCGGCCCGTCCGGATTATTGTAAGAAGCAATCGAACCCGTGCCGTTCCATCTCCCTGATCATTCTATCCGCCCGAACGGAGGGAGACAAACGTCGGGGTCCCGGCGGAAGGGAGCCCGGCTCCCTGAGGACTGAACACACTCCGGTTTTCTCCTTGACCCGCGGCGAGGCTTGCCCTTATGCTTTCCCCGAGCCGATGGACCCGACAGGGGAGAGAGGGGAAGATGGCCGAGTCCCACGGGAGCGAGGCACTCGAAGGGGCGGTCGGTTGCGATGCAGTGGACCGCGGCAGGGATGCGCGCAGGGAGTACGTCTCTCAAGAGGGGCGGACCCCGAAGGGCGTAATCCGGATCCGGGACGCGGAGACGCTGGCGTCCGCGGTCCGGTGGGCGCGGCGTGCGAAGGCCCCGCTCGTACCCTCCAGTTCCGGTCCACCCCATTACCTGGCCACCCTCGCGATGCCTCCCG
>WFRX01000207.1 GCA_015486285.1 bacterium | reverse complement strand
TTTCGGCGCTATCAGCTACCATGCAGGGAAAGTGATCGCCGATGACAGAATCCCCGTCTACGACGGATTCCCACAAACCATGGGCCCGACGCAGGTAAAATACATGCAGCCCCAGATTGCGAACACCTCCGCTCCACTTTTTCATATCGTGGGGGTCACGCCTGAAGCCCCGACCCTGGAGGCCGCTTTCGGAGGGAAAGTTCCCCGGGAAGCGATCCATGTCGGCCGTCGGGAACTCATCGACGCCTATGAGAGACTCAACACAACCGACAAATCGGCAATCGATATAATTGCGATCGGCTGTCCTCACTGCACCCTGGAGGAAATCAGGGAACTGGCCTCTCTACTGGAGGGGAGGCGCATCAGCGCCAACCTGCGCGTACTCATCGGCACAAGCTCCGCGGTCGGCGCCTTGGCGCATCGCATGGGGCTGACCCATACTATCGAGCGGGCCGGGGGAATCCTTTTGACGGACATGTGCACTGTCGGCATTCTGCTGCTTGGCCTGATCCAGGAATGGAACATCCGATATGTTGCTACAAACTCGGCCTGTGCGGCCAGCATCTGTGCCGAACACCCCGCCTTCGTGCCGGGCATTGACATTCGATTCGGCAGTACCAGGCAGTGCGTCCGCGCTGCGCTGACCGGTCGATGGGAGGAAAGCAATGCGGACGAGTAGGGTAAGGGGATATTACGGGTCGCAAAAGGTCCTTGAGGCGGAGGCATGCGTTGTGGCCCGCCCCCTGGACCTGCTTTCCATCGACCCTCTCACCGGCACCTTTGAGGAAACACATGAACAGGCCGGTCAGTCCATCAAGGGGAAAATCGTACTCGCGCCCTGCTTCTGCGGGGCGACGATTGCCGAGTTCATCCCCCTCTTCCTAAGCATGACCGGCAACGAGCCCGGCGGATTCCTCACCACGGCATCCAGGGCCTATACGCCGGTCATGTCAGGCTGCCTTGCTTCAGATACTCCTTTTTTGTTTGGCCTGGACAAGAACGTGGCCCGGGCAATCCGAACCGGCGACGTCCTTCATTTCGAGGCGGCAACGGGGGAAATCGCTCTTATGCGGTAGAGGGTCGGGCCAAATCGACCCGTCACGGATTCACTTGATTAGTGCTCCTCAAGCCTGTAGCCTCGATTCAGCATGCATTTCTTCAGGGCGTCCATGTATTTGATCTGCTCCTTTCGCCATTCCACATCCTGTTCGGCCTCCATCTCCTCCTTTTCTTTCCGTCTCATAGGCGAATAATCATTCGCAGGGCGAACGGCAGGATCGACCCCCGTCTCCCGGACGGCGAACTGGTGGCATTCGTAGCGGTCTTTGCTTTGCTGCGCCTCGCTCGCGCCTTCTTTCTGGAAAACGGACAGATCCAGTTGCGCCGAGGCAACCGATGCCGACAGACCGATTCCGATCATCACAGAAGCGACGAGAATGATCCGCGCCGGCATCCATCTCTCCTTCTCCTGGTTCCTCCATTGCGACATGGTCTCTCCTTCTCCTTTCACAACCTTCCTTTTCACGGCGACTCGCGGTTGAGCCCTCGGAACATACCCCTGTTGTTCCTGTATATCCGAAGGAAACAGCCGAAAAGCTCGTCGTAGGTCTTCCGGTTTCCCGCATTCGGAACAAATGCCCTTTCGTACGAGATCAAATCGGGAATATCGTCAAAGGCGATGAAGCCCAGGCCAACCGACGCGATGAAGGCCGCCCCCCGTGCATTCGCCTCGAGCGGGTCCTTCACCTGCCTGATTTCCCGGTCCAGCACATCGGCAAAGATCTGACACCAGACGTCCGACCTGGCGCCGCCTCCCACAATATTCAACGGATTCAATGAACGTTTTACGAATCTCTCCACATACCGGAGACTCCACCGCGTATTATACGCCACCCCTTCGAAAAAGGCCCTCACGATGTGATCCAGGTTCGTGGTTTTCGATAGGTTGTACAGCCCTCCCCTCAGGGTCGCGTCGTCCACCGGGGTCCTCTCTCCATTGAGCCAGGGAGTAAAGATGAGCTTGTGGCTGCCCGGCTCCACGCCGGCGGCTACCTTGTCCATGATCGCATAAGGGTTTGCGGGGCGCTCACCCGTGGCAAGGCCGTTCTTCCAGAAAAGAATATTGTCCGCGAGAAAGCCGAGGCATCCGCCTGCGAGGTCCTGTTCGTTCACGCTCTGATACTTGCCCGGGATCCCTGTAGGAAAAGAGGCGATGGCGTGCAAGGCGTCCGACTTCCTGAAAGGCACGATGCACTGCACCCAGGATGAGGTGCCGATATACACGTGTCCCTCGTACTCCCTCACAGCGCCGGATCCGATGAGAGCGCACTGATGGTCCGGAGATCCCATGACGACCTTCACGCCCCTGGGAAGACCGATTTCATCAGCCACAACCGGCAACAGCGGGCCGAGGATCTCGGTAGACCCCTTCAAAGGAGGCAGTTTCTCCCTATCGATGCCCAGGAGGCGGATCAAGGTTTCGTCGTAATGAACGCGGTCGATGTCCCGCGTATCGGTCACCCAGAAGAGCTGCATGGAATCGAAGGAGGCCGCGAACTCGCCCGTAAGCTTGAGGTTCAGGTAATCCTTGCTCGGCAGAAACATGTGCGCCTTTTCATACACATGCGGGAATTCGTTCTTCCAGAGCAGTACATGGCCAATGTCATCTTTGCCGGAGAGGGACGGAGCCCCTGCTGTTCTGTTCAGCCATTTGAGAACCTTGAACAACCCATAACCCATCACGCTCGGAAAGCCCTTCATCGCTTCCGCGACATACGGCGCCCCGCGGGAGTCCATCCATGTAAGGGCATGCGCCAGATGGTTTCCCCGCGCATCCACCGCCACTGTGCTGGAAAAGGTGCTCGACACGCAGACGGCTTCAATGGCCCCGGCGGGCACGACGCCTCCGCGTACCAGCCTCTTCGCCGTTTCCAGTAAGGCCTTCCACCACTCCGCCGGATCCTGTTCGGCGCCGCCGCCCGGCAGGAAATGGATGGGGGTCTTCTCGAAATCAGACGCCACCACCTCTCCGCCGACGGAGATGATAGAAGCCTTTACACCGGATGTGCCGTGGTCGACGGCCAGGATATATCGATCCCGCTTCATCCCCTCCCCCACAGGAGGCTGTCCAGGAACAGCAGCGGACAGGGAACGCCCCTACAGGTCGATCTTCGTCACCCTGCCCCGAGCATCCACTCGTTCCGCATAGAGCACCTCGACCACCTTCTTCCTCCCCTTCTTTTTCAACGGTTTCATCCGCTTCCTCAGGCTGATGAAATCCGAGGGGTCCACGCACCCCTCCGGAGGCAGCACCCCCTTGGCCGTAACCTTGCCTTCATCCAACAGGATCACGCCCATGGCGGCGGGAACACCGGTGCCCTCACCCAACGCGGCCCCTTCCGAGGCCATGTGGACCCTGTACTCCTCGCGCTTTCCACCCTTCTTCCCCTTCACCACGACCGCCATGGCGCCCCGTTGCGGACCGAATTTCGTCCGTTTCAGGATCCGGTCCCGCTCCCGGATGATGTACGCAACCGCGAAATCATAAGGCACTACCTCTTTTCCCCGTACATCGAGGGGCTCTTTGCTTCCCAGACCGAGCTTGCAGAGATTCCCGGTCAGTTCATAGTATTCGATGGGGAGGACCGACCCCTTGTTCGTGACCTGCCTGAGCTTGATGTACTTCGGCAGGGTAACCTGCTCCGGATGGGGATACGGGTACAGGGGGATCTTCTTTCCCACGATGGGAAAATCGAATGTCTGCCTGAGGGCGATCCCGTCTTCCCCGAAATACTTCACATATCTCAGCTTCCCGTCCAGAAACATGGGAATGTCGATGGTCATACAGTGGAAACGGTGGCCGATCACACCCTCCCCTTCGACAGGCTCCCCACCGTGTGTATGAAAAATATCCACCGACTCGGTCTCGTCCAGAAGCGTGTCGGCCACAAGCTTTGCGAAGAGATTCGTCACGCCGGGGGAGGCGCCCATGCCGATCAGAGCGGTAATCCCGGCCTTTTTGGCGGCCCTGTGCATCTTCAAAATATCCAGGGTTACATCCACATCATCACATATGTCCACATAGTTGATTCCCTCTTCAATGACCGCGCCCAGGACGGTCTTCACGCTCTTGTAAAACGGCCCGACGCAGTTGAGTACGATGTCACTGCCCTTGATCGCCTTCTTGACACTGGCAGGGTCTTCCACGTTCACCTTCACCGCAGAGACCTTGCCGGATCCGGTCTCGGCCATGATCTCCCTGGCCCGGGGCATGTTCACGTCACCAATACGAATCCTGGAAAACAGACCTTGCGCGGCCAGGCTTTTCACGGCAACGCTTCCAACCGCGCCACAGCCACCGAGAACCGTTATTTTCGACATCTTCGCCTCCTTCCTGAATCCAGAAGGTTTTTCACATTTCGCCAACACAGCTTTTTGGATATGGGCATGACTCGAGCAGAGGCAGTGTATGGGAAGGGAAAACGGGGTGTCAAGGAAGGCGACCTGTATACCAACGATGAACCCCACACCGTGCGCCGCGGCCAGGAAACCGGGCACCTCCCTTCGCCCGCAACAAGCGCCGAAGAAGGGACTTTCGGGTCAGCCTGCCAGTCCGATTCCGGCAGAACCCGGCATGAAGCCAAGGATACCGACGATAAGCCGGTCGATCCCCGTGACGGTTTTTGTTACACTGACAAAGCAGACTGGAAATATCGCCAATATCGCCTTTGTTTCCTCTGCGGGGGATGAGTCCTTCGGTTGTATTCAAGGTCCCCCGGAGACGGATACAGGGCGCCTTAGCAGGCGGAGGGATTCCTCGTGAACCCCGAGGACTTGAAGGTCAAGATACTCGGCATTGTCGGCACGCCGATCAAGGACGGAAACTGCCAGTACCTGCTTGAACAGGGGCTACAGATAGTGGAATCCGAAGGACGGGCAACGACCGAACTCATTCATCTCCAGGACTACCGTATCGAATACTGCGCCGGCTGCGAGGCCTGCCTTCGCCGGGTGCACAAGGTGCAGAAGGACGTCGGCTTCGATGTCGTCCCGGTCCCCGTCGAAGACTACAATTGCAGCATCAAGGACGACATGGAGATCATCCACAAGAAGATGCTCGAAGCGGACGGCATCCTGCTCGCCGCGCCCGTGTACATCGCCACGATCCCGGGCCAGATGAAGACCTTTATCGATCGGTGCCGCACCTTCGTACACG
>WFRX01000206.1 GCA_015486285.1 bacterium | reverse complement strand
TCGGTGAGGCGCTTGCGGCTCCTGGGGTATAACTCCTCCTCCTTGAGCACCTCGCCCATGCGGGGCGTCACACGGGAGAAATGGTCGTACAGCTCCGGAAACAGGTGAAAGAGGCCCTGGCCCAACCCCACATACGCGCTGCCCACCCCCGGATACACGAAGGCGACCTTCCCTTCCTGGCCCAGCGGGGCGGCCGTAAAAAAGCTCCCCTTCGGCGTCCTGAGGTCCGCGCCCTTTTCAAAGGCGCCCGGAATCCCTTTCAGCATGAACCCGATCTCTTTCAAGAGTTCTTCCCGGGTGTGCCCGACAACCATGAGGGCATAAGGCGCTCGGGCATTCTGTTGGTACGCCTCCAGGTTGGCCTTCGCCCGGCCGACCAGGTCGTCGCCGCCCTCCACCTCTCCTTTCAATGCCGCGAGCCGCCCCGTGAGATCGGCTTCGCCCTCGCCGGCCAGGGGAAAGCAATAGGGCGCCACCGCAGCCAGGTACCGGCTGGGCCGCGGCCGAGGCGTCGATCCTTCGGACAGGACGAGGTGGGCGACCCGCCGCCTCCCGACATCGCTGACCGCGGCGAGACGCCGGCCGCATTCCCTGTTCAGGAACCAGGGGCGGGATTCGCCCGGCACGTAAAACGGACTCGGGTCCCACAACCCCTCATTCCCGGGGCCGGTCCAGCCGGGAACGGCGGGGATGTATCGATGGTAGAGGCAAAGGGCCGCCTTGATGATGCGCGCCAGCCCGGCCGCGGTCGAGGGGCCCCCGATATGGGCCCGCACATCCCCCAGGGCGCAGGTCAGCCCTTCTCCCTGCGACCGGTAGGCCTGCGCCAGGCCCCTGAGTTCGCCTTCATCCTGATCCTCCGGGCCCAGGCCGGAGACTTCCATGTAGCCGATTTCCGCGGGGCCGACGCCCGCGAGTCGAAGGGCCGCCGTGCAGGCGCGGGCGACCTCTTCGGCAAACGGCGCCTCCTCGTCCGGCGGCGGGGCCGCCCCGACAGCGAGCGCGTCAATCGCCGCGAAGACGCGGTCTCCATCCCTTTCCGCCTGGTCGAGTCGTTTCAAATAGATCGCACCCGCTTGCGGATCCGTGGGATGCACGGCCGCAACCAGCACGCCGGGGACCTGACGGCCGGACAGCAGGTCCCGCGCGGTCCGGAGTGCAAGGGACACGGAGCCGTCCTGAATGATCCTGCCCGGCCAGGAAACAGGGCCGGCCCGCTCCCCTTCGCAGACCAGGATCAGGGGAATCTCCTTCGCCGTCTCCGCCGGGCAATCGAACCGGGCGCTCCGAAGGGCCCCGTCCACAACCGCCTGCAGGAGACCGAGGGGGCCTGAGGCTGCCGGCCCCGCCGGGAAGCGGAAAAAGTGCTCCCTGCACTCGGACCGGGTCCCGGATCGGACCTTCTTTCCGCCTTCCGGCGCCCGGCCCTCGCCCTGCCGAAGGCCGTCAAAAATGATCCGGTCGAAGGCGTCCAGGCCTTCGTCGAGCCCGAAGCCGGTCTCCATCCCGACGATCGCAATCCTGGTGTTCATCGCTCTATGTCGCTCTGAGAAACTGGTCGTTCAATCTCCGGCTCACGGTCGCTTCCGCGCCCAGCATCCTGCAGTACACCCTTCCGGCCTCATCATGCGCGATCACGTCGGCAACCAGGCTCGCACGGCCGCTCTTCCGGACCTCGAGAGAAACGTAAAAGGGGCGATCCACCGGGATCGGGCGGTGATGGGCCAGTGTCTGGAGGCCGGAAGGCAGGCTGCCCGAATCGCAGTATTTTCGAACCCAGATCAGCAGGGCCTGGAATTGGGAGTCCGCGGCATAGGGATGGAATGTCCCCGCGGGAAACCGGCCCTGTTCGTCCACCCCGATTTCCGGTGCGCGGCAACGCAGGGTCAGCTTCTCAGGGCTCATATTGAGTACGCGCTCCACCGCCCGGAAAAGGGGCCCATGGAACAAGGTGCCGTCTTCGTACAGAACGGCTCCATCGAAGGCCTCTTCCTCCTGCCTTTCAAAGCCCTCGTAGACCGGCGCGGCCGGGGCCTCCCGGAGCAAGGTGATCTCGCCGCGATAATGCTGAACGGGCCGCCCCCCCGATTCGTGCCCGCTCGAGATCCCGACCGCAAACCGGATCTCTCCCGCATCCGACTTGGAAAGCTCCTCGATGTCGACCCGGTACGCATCCGCAAGGTTCTCGTCGAAGACGATCCCTTTCAAGGTCTTGTATTGATCACACCGGAAGAACCGGTACCCTCGATAGAACTGTTCGCAGGCCTCCGCCATCCATGCGATCGCGCATACCGCCGGCAGGACCGGCCTTCCCCCGATGACATGATCCTCGACGAAGGGGTTGTCCTCCAGGGTGAGCCTGCGCAGCACACGATAGGTCCGGAGTTCCCGGGACAGGCCTTCCCCCGGCGTCTCCATGGAGCTTCCCACCAGGATCTGCGGGCCCTCTTCCCCGTCGGCGGAGAATCCGTCAACGAATACCCGGGTCCCCCCCTCGATCGGGATCACCTGGATGTTGCGCTCCTCGAAGAGCTTCTTCAGGGACTCGGAGACCATCCCGCCGTCCCAGGGTCCCCAGTTGAAGGACCGGACACGGCATTCCGGGTGCCTCTTTTTGAACTGGTAGGCCGCCTTGTTCAGGATCTCGTTCGCCACGGCATAGTCGGACTGCCCCGGGTTCCCGAAAAAACCGGCCGCCGAAGAAAAGAGCACCAGGTACTTGAGCCGGCCGGGGTCCACGGAACGCAGCAGCGCCTCCAGGCCCTTGACCTTGGTGGCGTACACGGACTGAAAATCCCGGATCGTCTTCTTCTCGATCAGCCGGTCCGCCAGCACGCCCGCGCCGTGGATCACCCCGATGAGACTGCCCATGCGCTCCGCCGCGGCGCCGGCCCGCTTGAGCCCTTCCGGATCCGTTACGTCGGCCTGCACATATTCGGCCTGCCCGCCCGCTTCCCGGACGGCACGCAGGGTGGCGGCGATCTCCCGGTCGGCCAGCACGGGCTTCATGATCTCCTCGACCTTCCTCGGGGTCGGTTTCCCGCCCCGCGCCTTGATCTCCTCCATCCCCCGCTTCTTCAACTCGGCGATGTCGCCGCAGCCGCGCGCCCACTGCGGCTCTTCCCCGGTAAAGGGGGAGCGCCCGAGGAGTACGAACCTGCATTTGTATTCCGCCGCCAGCCGGACCACAC
>WFRX01000205.1 GCA_015486285.1 bacterium | reverse complement strand
TCGACCAAGGGACACCCGGCAAGTGGGACTCCAGGCAAATCTCGATGCGTTCCCCGACAGCGGTCCGGCTGTGGGGTGCCGTCCCGGGTTCCCCCGGAGATTTGCGCCGGGCGACGAAAGTCCAGGGACCAGGACTCGATGGTCAGGCATCGGCCCCCACCGCCCGAAACCATCATGGCTCCGCGTCGGTCTTAACCTACAAGCGCATTGGGTACAGGCAGGGAGGGGCCGATCCGCACTTCGGCCAATGCCTCTCCGCCGCCTTTCAAGAGGGTCCACAAGCCGTGTGAAAATGTGACACGGGAGAACACACGCCCTTGGGCGCACGGCATGTTCCGCTGGAGATTTGCGCCGGGCGACTTCGGGGGAGAGGGAGACGGAGCCCAAGCAAATCGGAAGCGGAACATGCCGTGCGCCCAAGGATTGTCTCGAATCGTGTGTCACATTTTCACACGACAGTACGCCGGGCTTGACTGGGGGGCGGCGGAAGGCATAACGTTCTTTATAGAATCGAGCGGCAAAAAAGGGAGAAACGGACCATGCTCGGCCAGGCCGTCCAGAAGATTTTCGGCAGCAAACATGAAAGAGACCTGAAAAAGATACGTCCCCTGGTGGACGCGGTCAACGCGCTCGAACCGGAGATGCATTCCCTGACGGATGCCCAGCTCCGTGCCAAGACAGACGAATTCCGGGCAAGGCTTGCCGAGGGCGAACCCCTGGACGACCTGCTGCCGGAGGCGTTCGCCGCGGTCCGGGAGGCCTCGTGCCGTACCCTGGGGATGCGCCATTTCGATGTACAGATCATCGGCGGGATCACCCTCCACCAGGGGAAGATCGCCGAGATGAAGACCGGGGAAGGAAAGACACTGGCCTCCACCCTCGCGGCCTACCTGAATGCCCTCGAGGGTAAAGGCGTGCACATCGTCACGGTCAACGACTACCTGGCCCGGAGAGACCGGGACTGGATGATGCCGATCTACGAGTTTCTGGGGCTCACCGTCGGCGTCATCCAGCACGATCTGGAGAATGAAGAACGCCGGGCCGCCTACAACTGCGACATCACCTACGGAACCAACAACGAGTTCGGCTTCGACTACCTGCGCGACAACCTGAAAATCGATCCCGACGAATGCGTGCAGCGGGAACATCATTACGCCATTGTGGACGAGGTGGACAGCATCCTGATCGACGAGGCGAGAACGCCTCTGATCATCTCGGGGCAGGTTGAAAAGTCTTCCCACCGCTACCACGTGTTCAACCTCCCTGTCCGGCAGCTCGTCGCGCGGCAACGGGCGATTGCGAACCGCATCTTCGAGGAGGCGAAGAAATACGATGCAGAGGATCCGGACAACTGGGAGAAGTTCTTTCTCCTGCTGAAGGTCGAGAGAGGCGACCCCAAGAACCGGAAGCTCCTCGAATACATCGCCGAGCACAAAGATGCGAAGAAGCGGATGCTTCAGGTAGAAAACGACCTGATGCGGGACAAGCGGACGGCCGAACTCGAAGAGGGGCTCCTCTACACCATCAGCGAGAAAGAACACAACGTAGACTTCACCGAAGACGGGCAGAAGGAGTTGTCCAGGAACGAAAAAGACCTGTTCGTCATCCCGGACCTGGACGACACCTTCTATGAAATCGAAAAAGACGATTCCCTCCCGTTGATCGAGAAAGAAGAGAAGAAGGCCCTTGCCCGGCAGCAGTTCGAAGAGAAGACCGAGAAGATCCACAACATCACCCAGCTCTTGAAGGCCTACACCCTGTTCGAGAAAGACGTCGAGTATGTGGTGCACAACGGGGAAGTGATCATTGTCGACGAGTTTACGGGCCGCATGATGCCCGGCAGGCGGTACAGCGACGGTCTGCACCAGGCCCTGGAGGCCAAGGAAGGCGTGACGATCGCAAAGGCGTCCCAGACCATCGCCTCCATCACCCTGCAGAACTACTTCCGGCTCTATGACAAACTGGCCGGCATGACGGGAACGGCGGACACCGAAGGCGTGGAGTTCGCGAACATCTACAAACTCGACGTAATGGTCATCCCCACGAACGAGCCGATGATCCGGATAGACCATCCGGACGTAATCTTCAAGACCGAGGAGGAAAAATTCGAGGCGGTCGCCGAAGAGATCCTGGACTGTTACCAGAGGAAGCAGCCCGTGCTCGTGGGCACCGTATCGATCGAGAAATCGGAGCGGCTCTCCAAGATGTTGAAGAAAAAGGGGGTCCCCCACGAGGTCCTGAACGCGAAGCACCACGAAAAAGAGGCAAAAATCATCTCCCAGGCGGGTCAGCCGGAAGCGGTCACCATTGCCACGAACATGGCGGGGCGAGGCACCGACATCGTGCTCGGGCCGGGGGTCCCGGAGTATGGCGGCCTTCACGTGCTCGGCACCGAACGACACGAAAGCCGCCGCATCGACAACCAGTTGCGGGGGCGCTCGGGCAGGCAGGGCGATCCGGGATCGTCCCGGTTCTATCTCTCCCTGGAAGACGACTTGATGCGCATATTCGGCTCGGATCGAATCGGCGGCATCATGGAGCGGCTCGGCATGCAGCGGGGTGAGGCGATCGAACACGGGCTCGTCACACGGGCCATCGAAAATGCGCAGCGCAAGGTGGAGGAACGGAACTTCTCGGTCCGGAAACATCTCCTCGAATACGATGACGTGAACAACAAGCAGCGGGAAATCGTCTATGCGAAGCGCAAGGAGATCATGACCAGCCCTGAAATCAAGGAGATGTTCCTGGATCTGCTCGAAGAGATTCAGGATGAGCTGGTCGACAAATACCTGCCGGAGGGGGTGCACCCGGACGATTGGAACGTAAAGGGACTCGAGTCGGAAATCGCCCGCCGGTACGCGATCGCGGCGAATCTCTCCCGGCAGGAGAACGGCCCCCCCTCGGCGGAAGAGATCTCGCAAAGGCTGGCGGACGCCTTTCGAGAGGCCTACGAGAGAAAAGAAAAGGAAATCGAAAGGGTTGTGCAGGGGCTTCAGGACCAGCCGGCCCAGCTCCTGGACCGTATCTTCGGCAAGGAACGGAACCTGGAGGGATTCATCCGGCAGCGGATGCTCGAGACCCTGGACCGTCACTGGATGGACAACCTGTACGCCATGGATCACCTGAAAGAGGGGATCGGGTTGCGCGGATACGCGCAACGGGACCCCTTGAACGAATATAAACGGGAAGGCTTTGAAATCTTCTCGGAGATGATGGCGGACTTTCAGCAGGAGACCGCCGAGGCCGTATTGCGCGCCACCTTTGTCGAGAGAAGACAGGAGGCCCCCAGGCCCCTGATCCGGTCGATGGAGGAAGGCGAAAAGCCGACCCCGGCCATGGACCACGGGTACGACCCGGACGGGATCCAGACCAATACCTCCGAAGGCGATACGAAACGAAAGCCCTTCCGCAGGGGAGCCCAGAAGGTGGGCCGAAACGACCCCTGTCCGTGCGGCGCGGTCGATGCAAACGGAAAACCGCTGAAATACAAGAAATGTTGCGGGCGGTAGGAGGAAGCGAGTGACAAAACGCAAGAGGTCTCTCCCGGACGACCCAACCGGACCACAGCCGGATACCGACCCTTTCCTCGTGCCCGGCTTCGCGGCCGCCGGCATCCACGGGGGCATCAAGCAGGGCGGCCGGAGAGACTTGGCCCTGATCGTCTCGGATCCGCCCGCCCGGGTGGCCGGCCTCTTCACACAGAACCGGATCAAGGCGGCGCCGGTGCTGATCAGCCAGGCGCGGGCGAGATCCGGCCCCTGCAAGGCCGTCCTGATCAACAGCGGAAACGCGAACGCCTGCACCGGAGATGCCGGCATGAAGGATGCCGTCGACCTGTCCCAGCGAATCGCCCGGAGGCTGGCCGTGGACACGAACGACGTTCTGGTCGCGTCCACGGGCTCTATCGGTCGGCGCCTGCCCGTCGGACGCATTCGCAGCGCGATTCCCCGCCTCCTGCGGCGGCTCAGGCCGGAAGGCATCCTGGAGGCGGCCGAGGCGATCCGGACTACCGATCGGTTCCGCAAGGCGCTCTGGGTCCGGGGGGAGGTAGGCGGAAGGCCGGTGACCCTCTGCGGTATCGCCAAGGGAGCCGGCATGATTCGCCCGAACATGGCCACCATGCTCGCTTTTTTTCTCACGGACTTGAAGGCCCCCGCAACGGCCCTTCGCCGGCTCCTGCGGGAAGGTGCGGAACAATCCTTCAACCGGATCTCCGTAGACGGCGACACGAGCACGAATGACACGGCCCTGCTGCTGGCGAACGGCAGAGCGGGGAATCGATCCGCCGGGCCCGGGAGCGCGGAATACGATGCCTTTGCCTCCCTGCTGTATCCGATGATGGAGGGGCTCGCCTCCATGATGGTGCGGGACGGCGAAGGGGCCTCCAAGACGGTGGAGATCCGGGTCCGGGGGGCGAAATCCGACGAAGACGCGCGCATCCTGGCCTACCACATCGCCCACTCGCCTCTCGTCAAAACGAGTTTCTACGGTCAGGACCCGAATTGGGGCCGGGTCATGGCGGTCCTCGGATGCGCGGGCCCCTGGGTCCACCCGCAGAAGATCGAGATCTTTTACGATCATGTGTGCCTGGTGAGAAACGGGGTGGGCCGGAGCGGAACAGCGGTCCGGAGGGCGAAGGAGGTCCTTCGAAAAAACGCCTTTTCACTCACCATCGATCTGCACGTCGGATCGGGGTCCGCCTCTGTGCTCACATGCGACTTGACGCACGATTATGTAGCCCTGAACGCCTCCTACCCCTCCTGAGGCGAACCGGAACGGGTCATCTGCGGCGCTTGTTGCGAGCGAAGCGCGGCAATCCCCCAGTCTCCTAGCCGCGGCGTACGTTGTCCGCCTCGTTCCTCAGGACTTCGCGCGCCTTGCATCTGACCCTTTTTCGTAAGCCTCAGGGCGAAGTATCCCGTGTCCTTGCTTTTCCGCGCGGGGCGTGATAGAAATTGGAAGTTTACAAAAATACGCACTCTTCCCGATCCTTACCGGGTGTGCACGGGTTGCCCGAGCCTGGGGCCTCGTGTCCCGGAAGGAGAGGACGGAAGGGGAGGAACCAACACAGGCGCACAGAGAGGAGAATGAATGAACAGGATTCCGATGAAACAGCTGCTCGAGGTAGGCGCCCATTTCGGCCACCAGACCCGGCGGTGGAACCCCAAGATGAAGCCCTACATCTACGGGCCCCGAAACGGGATTTACATCATCGACCTCCAGCAGACGGTACAATTCTTCAACAGGGCCTACGAGGCCATCCGGGACATTCGGGCACGCGGGCAGTCGATTCTTTTCGTGGGCACGAAGCGCCAGGCGCAGGACATCATCCGGGAAGAGGCCACCCGTTGCGGGCAGTTCTTTGTCAACTACCGATGGCTGGGAGGCACCCTGACCAATTTCAAGACGGTCAAACAGAGCGTCGAGCGCCTGAAACGGTACGAAGCGATGAAAGAACGGGGCTACTACGAGCAGCTCCCCAAGAAAGAGGCGCTCAAGCTGGAAAAGGAGCGGGTGAAGTTAGAAAAGGTCCTCGGCGGCATCAAGGACATGGACCGCCTCCCCGGCGCCCTGTTCGTCGTCGACGCGAAACGGGAACGAATCGCCATTCAGGAAGCCGCGATTCTCGGGATTCCCACCGTTGTCATGGTGGACACGAACAGCGATCCGGACAATATTTCCTATATTATTCCGACGAACGACGATGCCATCCGCTCGATCCGCCTCTTCACCTCCCGCATAGCGGACGCCGTCCTCGAGGGGGCCGAGATGTTCGAGAAGAGCGCGCGGAGCGTGGGCGCCCCGGAAGAGACGGTCAAACAGGTCATCCCCGGCAAGGGTATCGAACGCACCGTGGAAGTCATTCACAAACGAGATTCGGAAGAGCCGGAGGTAGAGGCAGAAGCAACGCCCGCGGAGCAAGAACCGCCGGCGGCGCAAGAGGTGCCGGACCAGGAAGCCTCGCCGGAATAGGAATCGAAACATCCCTCCCACAGATCCCGCGATGGAAAACGATTGAGGAGAGTTGAACATGCAAGTTTCCGCTACACTGGTGAAGGATCTCCGCGAAAAAACGGGCGCGGGGATCCTGGACTGCAAGAAGGCCCTGACAACCACCGAGGGCGACCTCGAGAAGGCCGTTGACCTCCTCCGAAAAAAGGGCCTGGCAGACGCCAAGAAAAGGGCGGGCAGGACCGCCTCGGAGGGCCTGATCGGCTCCTATGTCCATATGACGGGGAAGATCGGGGTCCTGGTAGAGGTCAACTCGGAAACGGACTTCGTCGCCCGAACGGACGAATTCCAGGAGCTCGTCAAGAACATTGCCATGCAGGTCGCCGCCGCAAACCCGCGCTATCTGAAGCCCGAGGAAATCCCTCCCGAAGAGGCCGAAAGGGAGAAGGAAATCTTCCGCGCCCAGGCGCGAGAAAGCGGTAAGCCGGAAAAGGTCATCGAAAAGATCACGGAGGGCAAGTTCAAGAAGTATCTGACGGAGGTCTGCCTCTTGAATCAGCCGTTCATCAAGGATTCGGACATCACGATCAGCGAACTCGTCCAGGCGACAATCGCCAAGCTGGGCGAAAACATCGAGGTCCGGCGCTTCGTGCGTTTTCAATTGGGCGAGACCACCTGAACCGCTGTTCCCGGAACAGGGCGTCTCGAATGATCCGGCCGTGTTTTCTCCGGACACACACGTTTCCTGAATGCCTATGACAGAACCTGCGTACTCGAAAATCCTGCTGAAGCTGAGCGGAGAAGTCCTGTCCGGCCCCCAACCCTATGGGATCGACCTCCAGACCGTGCAAGGCCTGGCCCGGGAGATCAAAGAGGTTTCAGACCTGGGCGTGTCGATCGCCCTGGTGCTGGGAGGCGGAAACATCTTTCGCGGGTTGTCGGCAAGCGCATCGGGGATGGACCGGGCGAACGCGGACTACATCGGAATGCTCGCTACCGTGATGAACTGCCTCGCCTTCCAGGACGCCCTGGACCGCGAGGGGCTTGTCACGCGCGTGATGACCGCCCTCGAGATGAAGGAAATCGCCGAGCCGTACGTTTATCGTCGGGCGGTCCGCCACATGGAAAAGGGCCGTGTCATCTTGCTGGCGGGGGGAACAGGGAACCCTTATTTCACAACGGATACGGCCGCCGCGCTCCGAGCCCTCGAAATCCATGCCGAAGCCATCCTGAAGGGAACCAAGGTGGACGGAGTCTACAGCGAAGACCCGGAAAAAAACCCGTCCGCCGAGCTGTACCCCGCCCTCTCGTACATGGATGTGCTCAAGAAGGATCTCAAGGTAATGGATCTGACGGCGATCTCGATGTGCAAGGACGCCGGGCTTCCCATCCATGTTTTCAATATCAGGAAACGAGGCAACATTCGCCGGATTCTCCAGGGAGAACCGGTCGGGTCCGTGGTACGGCCGTAAGACTTGCCAAAGAACCGCTTCGCGGGGGCAGGAGGAGTCTAGCGATGAAAGAGACCGTTTTCAAAAACATGGAATCCTCGATGGAAAAGGCCATTGCGGCCTACCAGAAAGAACTCAGCCGGCTGCGCACGGGCCGCGCGTCACCCGCCCTGCTCGAAGGCATCCGTGTCGACTATTACGGCACCCCCACCCCCATCAGCCAGACCGCTTCGATCAACATCCCGGAGAGCAGGCTCATCGTCATTCAACCCTGGGACAAGAGCACCATCGAGTCGATCGAAAAGGCGATCCAGAAGGCCAACCTCGGACTTTCCCCCACCAACGACGGCACGGTGATCCGGATTTCCATCCCTCCCCTCACCGAAGAAAGGCGGAAGGAGTTGGGGAAGCTGGCGAAGAAGATGGCCGAGGAATGCAAGATCGCCATTCGCAATATCCGCCGGGAGGCCAACGAGGCCCTGAAAAGGCTCGAAAAAGACAAAAAGATCTCTGAAGACGACTACCATCGGGCGATGGAGACGGTGCAGAAGAGTACCGACGAGAAGGTGGAACAGATCGACAAGATCATGGACGCCAAGCAGAAGGAAATTCTGGAAACCTGATCCCTGCCTGACCTTTCGACGACACCGGCTTCGGAAAGGCACCCATGTACTATAAGAGAATCATAACGGGCCTGGCGCTGGTCGCCCTTTTCGTGGTGATTTTCCTGTTTTCGCCGGCTTGGTTCGTGTGTGTCATCGCCTCCGCGATCACCCTCCTGGCCACATGGGAATACCTGGAAATGACCCGCCCGGAACAGAGTACGGCAACCCGAATGCTCTGCCTCGCGCTTTCATCCCTCATCCCCGTGGCCGCCATGCCGGGAAAGACCGAATGCCTGACCGGCATGTTGTTCATCGCCCTCTTCGCCCTCGCCGTCCGATCCCTCCTGAGCAGGCAGGAGTTGAAGGCCCGGTTCGAAGATCTTCACCTCTGCTTCTTCGGAATCTTTTATATCGGCTTCGCGCTTTCCCATTTCGTCCTCCTGCGGAATCTGGAAGACTGGAAGCCCTGGATCTTTTTTATCCTGATCGTATGTTACGTCGGTGATGTGGCCGCTTTTTTCAGCGGCACCCGATGGGGCAAGCATAAGCTCTCCCCCGTATTGAGCCCGAAAAAAACCGTCGAAGGCGCACTGGGAGGCCTGCTCGCCAGCGTGCTGGCCGGATGGGCGTGCAAACTCGTGTTTTTCCCGGCCCTGACCGGTCTTCAGGCCCTCTGGATCGCCGCCATCTTGTCGGTCAGCGCCCAATTGGGTGATCTCCTGGAGTCTCTCGCCAAGAGGAGTTGCGGCATCAAGGACTCGGGCCGGATGCTGCCGGGGCACGGCGGGATCCTCGACCGCATCGACAGCATCCTTCTCGCAGGCCCCGTGGGCTACTACCTGGCCAGACTGATCTAACCCGGATTCCATGCACCCTGCTGAGAGGTCCTGAAAAAGCCCGTCCGGGCGCCACCAAAAGGGGAAGTTCCGATGATGACATTCGGCGTTTTTATCGTAGTGCTCGGAATCCTGGTGTTCGTCCATGAGTTCGGTCACTTCGTCCTCGCAAAGCGCGCGGGGGTCCGGGTGGAGACATTCTCCCTCGGGTTCGGGCCTCGGCTGGTCGGCTGGAAGAAGGGGGATACGGACTACCGGATCTCGGCGGTGCCGCTGGGGGGGTACGTCAAGATGACCGGGGAGGACCCGAAGGAAGAG
>WFRX01000204.1 GCA_015486285.1 bacterium | reverse complement strand
GAAGTGGTCGTGCCCGACCCAACGTTGAACACCCCCCGGACCTCCGGCCTGCCGATGGCGGCCGCGATGGCTCGGGCCGCGTCGCGCCCATAAAGATACTCGCGTCGTCCCACGCCCTCGCCGAAAAGCACGAGGGGCTCGCCTCGCCGCGCACGCTCGATGAACGTCGCCAGCATGAAGCCCGGCCGCTCGCCGGCGGCGAGGAGTTGCGCAAGCCGAAGGCATTTCACATTCAATTCGTCGTGCATCAGGCCTATGCACTCGCCCGCCAGTTTGCTGATCCCGTAAAGCAAGCGGGGACGGACCGCTTCCTCCTCGCGGAAGGGCGCCCTGTTGATGTCCTGCGAATAGACGATGCGGCTGGAGGTGAAGACGATGTTGGCGATTCCCCGGGCGCTGCATGCGGCATACAGGTTCTCGCAGGTTCGAATGTTGTCGGCATAGTCGAAGAGGCTTTTGAATGTCTCGCGGTGCCGAACCGCCGCCAGGTGGATGACCGCCGTTGCGCCGCCGATCGCCTCCTCCAGGCTCTCGACCGAGTAGTCGGTCGTGACCAGGCGTGCGGACGGCATGGACCCGAAGCGCTCCTTCAGTGGTCCGGCCCGCAACCCGACCAGGACAAGATCATGCGACGCCAGCTCTTCAACAACGTACTTTCCAAGAACACCGGTCGCGCCCGTAATGGCTATTCGCATTCTCTCCCTCGCCTTGTCTCGCCTCGCCTCGTCTCGTCACGCCGCGGTCCGGCCCGCCGTATCTGGTATCCGGTCTTCTCTGCATAGCCGTTCACGGCTCTGACGACTTCGCCGGGTTGGTAAAACAACTCCGAATAAAGCGCCGCCTCATCGACAGGCTGTCTCACGAAGACGGCTCCCGGCCTTTGCGTGAAGAAGTCCAGCCGAAGTTTGTCGTAACGCGGCTGAAGATCGAACGGCATGTTCCCGGGGCGCCCCAAAACGAACCGGAGCGACGCTTCCAGAAGGTCGGCGCCGTACATTTCCTTGATGAGACGCCAGAGATGACATCCGTCCAGCCGCGGTGCGACTTCAATCACAAACACCCGTTCGCCGACATGCTTCATCTGGAAATAGACCGGGCCGTCTTCCAGGCCGGCTTCGCGGGCGATGCGCGCAGCCAATTCCAGCGCATTTCCACGCACGGCATCGGGAACAGCGGACGGGATGACGTGTCCGAGGACCACGCCGGAGGGATAGGCCGCGTGTACCAGCCTGTCCGTGATGACAGCCGCCTTCATCTGACCACCCTGCAGGAAGGCATTGACGGAGAACTCGGGCCCGCTCACATATTCCTCGATGATGGCCTTGCCGGCGCGGGAAAACCGAAGTGCATTGCGCACAAGCGCCGCCAGCTCGGCTCGCCTCCGGGCCATTGCCACCCCCCTGCCGCCCTGGGAATCGACGGGCTTTACGATCGCGGGGAATTTCGGCCAGTCGGGCAGGTCCTCCACGCAGGCGACGGCCGCAAAAGGCAGGGGGGACAAGGAAGACTTTGCCAGGAAACCCCGAAGACGTTCCTTGTCCTGCAGGCGTTCGGCCGTGGAGAGCGTCAGGGGGCAGCGCAGCCCCATCGCATCGGCAACATAAGCCACTGTCGGCATCGCGATGTCGGATCCCACCGAGTAGACGGCATCGCAAGCCCAGTGCTTCGCATAGGCCAGAACGCTCCGCCTGTCGACGATGTTGATCGCCTCGAAGCGATCCGCAAGCGGCAGACCCGGCCCCTCGGGCTTGGAGGCAACCGCGTGGACCTCGCACCCGAGGGCCTTGCTGCACCGGATCGCGTCGGCCTGGGGTGGGCCGGTCCCAAGGATGAGAATTCTCTTTGAGCGTGCGTGCATCTCCGACCTGCCGCCCTGCGGGATCCTATAGGAGGGAGCTCACCGTGCCCAGAATCTCTCTCGACGACTTGAGGCAGCCTTCGGCATCTTCGGCCGAGAAAGCCTCTTGCGGAGTCATGTCGGGCAAACCATTCGGATATCGGGTAGGAATGTAGAACCTGTCCAGGACCGTGCCCGCTCGGATCAGCGGTTCAAGGGATCGAAAGAGATCCTTGTCGACGGTCTTCAGATTTTCGATCAGCTTTCTAATGGAATGGCCCCAAGGGTCTGCGTCGACGGAAAACCAGAGGGCCTTCAACGCCTTTTCTCCGGCCTGCTGAGCGTGAAAACAGCTGTGAGCGAATTTTCCCTTGTCCTTGAGAATCAGGGCGGAGTCCAAGTCGTCCTTTGCTGTCTCCAGCCATCGCAGCGCCTCGGCTCGGTTTTTTTCAGAGCTCATAAAGAACCTTCCCTTCCTGGAGGATTCTCTTGACAAAAGAGCGATGAGCAATGCTCTCAAGTTCTTCCGGGGTATAAATCAGGAGATCGACCGCCCTGTCCCTGATCAATTCATGAATTTCCGTGAATTCCTCAAACCGGTCGAAAAACCGCTTTTCCGTTTGCTTCACGATCATCAAGTCGAAATCGCTCTTCCTCGATCCCTTTCCGGTAGCCAGGGAACCGAAGAGGACGGCCTTCTGTACGGCCCGTTTCAGAAAGAAGGGCCTCAAGGTTTTTCGGATAGCCTCGAATTGATCCTGTTCCATCGTCCCGGCCATTGTTCTTGATAGGATGACGAGGGGAAGGGCGGAGAATATTCACCTGAAAGTGTAGCAGACCGGGAGCGATTTTCACAGCCGACAAAGCAGCGGCTCTCCGGGGCGGGGTCAGTCCCCGCGGGGGCACTCGTCTTCGCTCGGCCCTCGAAAAATTCGGGGCATTCCGGCATGATGGAGTCCTTGGGGAGCAGAGATCAGGGCCCGGACGGAGGACAGGGGGCACGGAGCGCGCGGGGGGCCCCGGAGAGCGAGGCGCGGAGGCAGCGTGGACGAACACAGGCGGCGGAAGTGGATGGTCATCGCTTTTCTCGTCCTCTCCGGAGGGACGATCCTCCTCGGCCTCGGCTACGGCCGGTACCGGCCCATAGGGCCCGAACTCCTCGTGAACGGCGATTTCAGCCGCGGCCTGGATCACTGGCGCATTCAGGGCCCTGCCGCCGCGGTCACCCTCACGCGCACCGGGGAAGGGCCGCCCGCCGTGCGCCTCCACTCGACGGACCCGGCCCGCTACACCGGCCTCGTCCAGCCGATCCGCGACCCGGGCCGGTACAAGCTGCTCGAGCTTTCGGGCATGATCCGCACAAAGGCCGTCGCGGCCGGCAAGGAGTCGTGGCACAAGGCGCGCCTGATCCTGAGCAGCTTCGATGCCAAGGGCCGCTGGATCCCCGGGGCCCACCTGGTCGTCGCCCTCGTGGGGGACCACCCCTGGAAGCGCTACGCAGAGGTCTTCGAGGTGATTCCCGAGGCTGCGGAACTGCGCGTATCCGTGCAGCTCGCGCGGGCGACCGGCACGCTGTGGGTGCGGGACCTCAGCCTCCGCGAGGCCATGGAAAAGCCGCTCTACGTCTACGTGCAGACAGGGGTCTTCGTCCTCTGGGGCCTGTTCATCGCCTTGCTCATGCTGCCCCTGGTAGCCGCATGCCCGCGCGGCCTGCTGCGCTTCGCCCTGACCGCATCCATCCTGCTGGTCCTCGCGGGCACGCTCCTGCCCGGGGCCTACCGCCGGATCGTGGAGCAGGACATGACCGACGCCTATGAGGCGGCCACCGCACACCGTGGGGGGGCGGGTCTTGCATTCACACATTTTGGGTCGCAACCCGGGACACCTGCCTCGAAACCCTCGACAGCCTCGACCGCCGAGGGGCCCTCCCACAGGATCAAGGTGTGGGACCACATACGCAACATCACCAAGGCAGGCCACTTTGTCCTCTACGGCCTGCTCGGGCTCTGCCTGGCGGCCGCCTTTCCCGTCCGTCCCCGGGGCATCCTCATGTTGGAGATGGGCATGAT
>WFRX01000203.1 GCA_015486285.1 bacterium | reverse complement strand
TCTACCGGCTTCAGGAAGACGCGCTACGAGGGGAGATCGCCTCCCTCGAACGGGAGAGAAAAGGCGCCGCGACCCGTATCGGCGAACTGGTGCAGGAATGCGAGGAGGCCGCAGGGGCGCTTACTCACGGAGGCCGTTTGGAGGAACTCGAAGCGGTCGTCCGGTATGTGGAAGGGCTTCGGCGTTGGATCGAGGAGTCCCGGCGCCGCGAAATCGACCTCCAAGAAGAAATCACCGAAAGGATGGCCGCCCTGCGGGCGATTCGAACGGAGCGGATGCGCTTCACAAAGCTGAAGGAACGACACCACAAGCTGATCCTCCTGGAGTCAAAAAGGCAGGAGCAAAAGGTGACCGATGAATTTGCTCAAAGGAAGAGGAATCGTTAGACCCTCCCTGATCCTATTGTTCGTTTTCCTGGCCCTGAAGGGCTGGGTCCTGCTTTCCATGCTCGGCGACAAAGGGGACGGAAACTGTCTGGCCGAGCCGGCGGCGGCCGAAACGCCGCGCCCCCCTCCCGATCACAAGGTCTTCGAAACAGAGTGCGACCTGCGAGTCGGGGGGCTGATCAGGAAGGTACAGGAGGAAGAAACGCGTCTCAACCAGAAGGCGAATGAACTCGATGAAAAGGAAAGAAGGCTTCAGATATTCAGCCGTGAAATAGAAGAAAACATAAATGTTCTTAAAAAGTTACGGGCTCAACTTCAGAAAATACATCAAGAAATAAAGACCCACGAGAATCAGCAGGAGAAACGGCTTGTAAAGATCTATGACGCCATGGAGCCGGACAATGCGGCTCAGCGGCTGGAGGCGATGGACGACACCCTCGGGTCGTGGCTCCTTCTCCGAATCAATGTCCGGAAGGCGGGCCAGATCCTCGGCGCCCTGAGTCCGGCCAAGGCAAGCCGGATCACCGCAAAGTTGCGAGGGGAGGATCCCCGGTCGGCCGAACAGATCGAAAAGGCCCTTCAATCGAGCCGGGCGAAGAGCGCCCCCAAGAGCGCCGCCGTTCGTGCATCCAAGGCGAAACCCGCAAAGGCGTCCAGAGAGCGCTCGAAGGACCTGTCGAAAGAGCGGCTCCTGCAGATCGGAACATTCAGCGAACCACAGAGGGCGGAGCGCGTCGTTCAGGCGCTGAAATCCAAGGGCTACCCCTCCTTTCGGAAACAGTGGTTCCGCGGGGAGCCGCGCAAGGCCTACTACAAGGTCTTTGTCGGTCCCTTCCCGGACCGGAAGCAGGCCTCGGCAACAAAGGCCCGGCTCGAGAAAAGAGAAGGCTACCGGGGCATCCTGGTAAGGACGCGCGCCGCCGCGGGCGCTTAAGAGGCTGTTCCAAAGGCCCCATCTGCGGCGCTCGGCCTGCGGGCGCGGCAGCCCCTTTCCAGCGGAAATGGCGTCCCATTCCGCAATCCTTCCGAACGGTCGCCTGCTTTATATCTGGAACTTGTCGATCCGCCTCCAAGGGCGACTTTTTCAACCGGCTTGCGTATGGCGCCTGTCTCCCGACACCCGGCCCCTGATCCCCGTACCGGGGGGAATCATCTTCCAGAAGGGAAGAATTTTCCGGGTGCCCCTTCCGCCGTGATTCAAGAATCGCCTTTGGATTCAATGGGTTCACATTTGGACAGGCCTGGCACGGAATTTGATGAGCATGGGTGTGTCGATCTTTCACCGGCACGCTGGACAGCCGGTCCATTTCAACACGGAACGAAACAGAATGGATCTTCCCCTGGTAAGCGCATCACCGAGCCTGGAGGCGCCGGCGCCCTCGAGAGACGGAGGACACCGCGGGAAAAGCACGCGCCCGAAGGCGTCGGATTCCCCGCCTCCTGTGGGCAAAGAATTCTCCGATGCCCTCGTCGGTCCCGGTGAAGCGCCGAAAACCGGCCCCTCAGAGCAGAAAGCGCCCACGCAGGGACACCGCGAAGCCCCGGACTCGGCGCAAGGGGGGATGCCGGTGTCCTCCAAGGCCGGAGGGAAAATGGGCCTGCTGGGCATCCAAGCGCTTTCGGGGGGGGCCTGGACCCTCCAGCCGACGGATGCCCCGGACCCGGATTCGCTGAAAGGCGCACCGGCCGAAGAGGAAACGTCGGGGAGCCCGGCTGTCAGGGAGGCGCTCCTCGGACTGGGG
>WFRX01000202.1 GCA_015486285.1 bacterium | reverse complement strand
GGTAAGAAGAGCGGGCGCCTGTCTTGTAAACGGCGTCCGGAAAAAGAAGGCGGCACTCAAGGACGGAGATATCCTGCGCCTCGGCAAGGTCAAGATGCAGGTAGAGTACCCCCGGGAAGGCAACGCCTGACGAGAAACATGCTCCTTCCCTGCCCACATTGCAGGAGGCGATTCAACCTCCCCACGCAGCGGATTCCTTCCCGCGGGGCGAGAGGCAAATGCCCCGCGTGCGGGGGGTGGTTTGCCATCAGCCTGGCTTCCCCTTCAACGCCTGCCGGGCATCGTACCGGGTCAGTCGACTCCCGCCTCGCCGGGGATGAGGGCGATGATCCGGGCAAGGATGCCATTGGCGGCCCCGGCTACGCGGGCGTCTACGCCGGCGCCCATGTTAGCGAGACCGGCCCCGCCGGGCAGACTCTCGACAGGGCAAGGCCCCGGTTCATGCTCTTCTGGACCCTCGTGCCCGCATGCTGCCTCTTGCTGGCCCTCGGGGGGATTCTCCTGTCCGGGCCCTGGGTGGGACTCCCTCTCCCCGACGTGCCCCCCTCACAGACAGCCAGGGGAACAGGGGGCGCCCTCTCCTCTTCCGTTTCTTCCCGGCCGGAACGGCTGCAACACCCGGGGAATCCGGCCGCACGGGCCTTTTGGGCCGCCGCCATCCACCCCGCGGACCCTTGCGGGAAGCTGTTTCGCGTACAGGCCGACTTGCGGGGCACAGGGGAGGAAGACCCCTGCGCAATCTATCCCCTCTGGATCACCTGCCTGGTCCTCCGGACCGGCTCCATGCTCGGCTGCGACCTGGAGCCGGCCTTCGGCTTGGCCTCGGAAGGCCTGGCGGCGAAGGCCTTGTGCGGCCCCGGTCATGCATTTCTTGCGGCGTATTACCTCGAAAAGAGGGTCCTCGACAGATCTCAGTCCTTCCTTGACGAGGCATTGCGTCTGGCCCCACACGATCCCTGGGTCAAACTGGTCGAGGCCGTTGTCTACGAGAGGGCCTATGACGACGACGAGAAGGCGATCCCCATCCTGAAGGAGCTGAGCGGCCGGTTCCCCTCGATCCCGCTGGCCCGGTATCTCCTGGGAGAGGCATATATCCGGGGGGGAAAATACCGGGATGCGGGCGCGACATTCGCGACTCTCCAGGGGAAGGTCGAAGGACGGGCCCCCTTCTGGAGAATTCGGCGCGCCCTCTTCGCCCTTGAAGGGGCGACCGCGCACAGCACGGTGCAGGCGAAGGCCTTGCTGGCCCTGAGCAGATCCTTCAGGGCCCTGGAGGATTACCCCATGGCGCGGGACCTGTACCTCCGGGTCCTGGACGGGATGCCGGGCAGCCTTCCCGAGAGGGATCGTATCGCCGCATACTGTGAACTCGGCCGCATCTATGAGCAGCAGGGCGACAACAGCAGCGCTTATCAGGCCTACCGGAGCGCATTTGAGCTGAACCCCGAATTCCCGGCCGCCCGGAAAGGAATCCGGGCCGTCCTGCCGTCCTCAGCGGAGGACATTGCGAGGAAGCCGAAGGCGACCGCGTCCGTGTCCCCCCCTTCATAGAAGAACGCCCCTTGCGCCGGGAGATTGCTTCGCTTCGCTCGCAATGTCCATACGTGGCGTAACCCGTTCCCCAGGACATTGCGAGGAAGCCATAAGTGACCGCCGCAGTGTCCATGCGTGGCGCAACCCGTTCCCCGGGACATTGCGAGGGAGCCGTAGGCGACCGCGGCAATCTCCATGCCTGGTGCAGGCTGTTCCGGCGTCTTACGAAGCTTTGGGTGGGGGGGATACATCCTGGCGGGAGACATTCCGTGTAGGGGCGCGAGGGCGTGCCGCGCGCCACACGATGTCTTCCAGCCGCTTTTCCTGAAGACGGATGGGAAAGGCGTCAGGGAAGCCCCATTCCTTCATCCGGGTGATACCTCCTGAACATTCCCGCCCGGACTCGAAGACACCGACACAAACAAAGGTGTACCCATTGTTCACGCCTCCCTTGACGAGGAAGAGGTTCTGGGCGCCCTTCTTCGTCAGGTCGGCAGCCCTTCTGGAAGCCCGCTCTCCGTCCCTGAAGGCCCCAACCTGGATCGTGTAGAAATCCGCTTCCCCCTTCATGGGCCGGGACAGATCCGGCAGAACGAGTTCCACATCCTCCCCAAGGTTGTTCCAGTCCAGGACCTGCGGGTTCTTCTCCCGAAGCTCCCTGAGGAGTTCTCCGGTCAACCCGCTGTAATGCTCGAGGGCGATTTCGACAACATTCCTATTCCGAACCGCCTTCTTCGTTACCCCCGCCGGTACAATCCCCGGCCGCGTTTCCGGGTCTCCGGCCCGGACCCGGTTTGCATCCTTCCCGGCCGGAAGCCCGCCTTTTCCCGGCGACATCCCGGCCCCGGGCCCCGTCCGCACACGAGAACCGCCCGGACGGCCCACATCCGCTTGTTTGAGCACGCCCGCCTCGGCCGGTTCACCCCCATCGTTTCTCGCCCTCAGAAGGCCGATGGTCATGACAACCCCGACAAGGGCAACCGGGATCACCAGAGCGAGTACGAGCGAGGACCTCCTCCCCGGACAGAGCCGGGAAAGAAGACCCGGACGCCGCTCGCGCCGGATCGTGCTCCCCTCCTCTCCCCCGGCCTCCCCTTCCTTAGGAGCATCTTCAGCATCCCCGGCCACGGGATTTTCCTCTCCCTCCGAACATGCGGGCCCCTCCCCCCGGATCCGCGAGGCCCTCTTCACCATTCCCCGGATCTCATGCCGACCGACGATTTCCGGCGTCCCGACTCCCCTTTGAGCTTCTCGCAGTTCTTTCAAGGCCTCTCGCACTGCATTCCCATCCACCGGCGACCTTCCGGCGGAATAGGCGGAGATCATAGCGTGGTTGCAGACCAGGTTGATCAGCCTCGGGACGCCATGGGCAAAGTTTACGATCCGCCAGAGGGCTTCATCCGAGAAGGCCTCGTCAGCCGAGCCGCCTGCAACAGACATGCGATGGAAGATATACTCGATCGTTTCTCCGGGCTCGATCGGCCTGATTGCGCAGCGGATCGCCACCCGCTGCCACACCGCCTCCAGGGCCTCGTCCTTGAGCGTCTCATCCAGCGCGTCGGTGCCTGCCAGAACGATCTGGACAAGTTTGGCCTCCGGGGTCTCCAGGTTACACAAGTGGTGGAAATGCTCCAACTCTGCCGGGCCCAGTTCCTGCGCCTCGTCCACAAGCACCACCAAGCCCCTGCCAGCCGTCGCCTTCTCGAGGGCGAAGTCTTTGATCGCCTGGGACACGCCGAACAGGGAGCCCTGCTTTGGAGCGATTCCCAGGGCGCTGCACAGATCCTTCAAAAACTCCAACCTGTCCCGCGAAATCGAGCCGGTGAAGGCAACGGTCTCCGCGTGCTCCCGGATCTGATCCAGGAAGGAGGCGAGGATCAGTGTTTTCCCCACGCCCACCGGCCCGGTGAGTGTGATCAAACCGACCCTCTCGCGCACCCCGTAAACAAGGGCGGCCAAGGCCTCCCTGTGGCTCTCGGACAGGTAGATGTACCGGGGATCCGGGGTCAGGTTGAAGGGCTTTTCGTTCAGCCCGAAAAACGATTCATACATGACGGTTATTCACAGGTGGACACGGGTTGCGCAAATTTCGTCCTCAATGTTTAAACGGAGAATTTTTTCAATGTATTTTAACAGGTTATAATAAAAAAACAAACAAAATTGTCAAGATACCATTCCAACTACCCTTGAGTCTTCAACATATTATGAACAACAGATCGGGGCACAGCAGGTCATGGGTACGAGTTGCCAACAGGGGAAAGGGCCGTGGGGGCTGAAATCCATGTCCGCCGCTCGATCGAAACGCGATGAAACTTGACTTTTTCGCGGCATACGTTTAACAGTAAATGTTCATCCGAAGGCCGATTCATAAGACCTTCTAAACCTCGCACCACTCTATCTACGGAGGAAGATCATGGCAGACATCGATTACACGGGACGGGTAGCAATCGTCACAGGCGCCGGCGGAGGCCTGGGAAAGACCTATGCCATCGAGCTCGCCAAGCGGGGAGCCAAGGTGGTGGTCAATGATTTCGGAGGTTCCCGGGACGGGACCGGCGGCGGAAGCACCATGGCCGACGACGTGGTCAAGGAGATCAAGGACGCAGGGGGGGAGGCGGTTGCGAACTACGACGGCGTTCACACCCATGAAGGCGGCGCCAACCTGGTCAAGCAGGCCATCGACGCATTCGGCAAGGTGGATATCGTGATCAACAACGCAGGGATCCTGCGCGACAAGAGCTTCACGAAGATGGAGGAAAACCTCTGGGACCCGGTCATTGCGGTACACCTGAAGGGCGCATACAATGTAACCCAGCCCGCCTTCGTCAACATGCGGGAAAACGGCTACGGCCGGATCGTGATGACCACATCCGGCACGGGCCTGTTCGGCAACTTCGGCCAGACAAACTACGGGGCAGCCAAGCTCGGAATGGTAGGGCTCCAGAACTCGCTCAAGATCGAGGGCGAGAAGTACAACATCAAGTGCAATACGATCGCCCCTGTTGCCGGCACCCGGATGACGGAGGACATCATGCCTCCGGAGGTCTTCGAGAAACTGAACCCCAAGTACGTGACCCCCGTGGTGCTGTACCTGGCCTCGGAAACCTGCCAGGACACAGGGAAGATCCTCTGCGCCGGAGCAGGGCTTGTCCAGGCCGCGGGCATCTTCGTCAACGAAGGCGTGTTCCTCGGTCCTGATCCCTCAACCCCCGAGGCCGTTGCCGAGAATTGGTCGAAGATCACGGACATGACAAACCTGAAGCAGCTGTCCAACGTGATGGACCAGACCGTGGATATCATGAAGCATTACAGCTAGGCATCTCAGCACACGGAGCCGGAAGATCACCGCACCTGCGGCTCGCAATATCCGGCCTTACAACGATAAGAGGCGGTTTCCACGGAAGCCGCCTCTTATTTTCTCCGCCCACAAACACACCTGCCCCATCACGAACGCGCGAGCGCAACCCTCATTCCGGACATCGCGAGCGCAACCCTCATTTGGGACATCGCGAGCGTAAGCGAAGCAATCTCCCTCGTCCAGCCCGTTTGCCAATGCAGCGGGGAGATTGCCACGTCGCCTCCGGCTCCTCGCAATTTCCACCTACACAGCCCCCCCTTTTCCCCCTGTCCTTAT